>NZ_JPQA01000010.1:0-220427 GCF_000738765.1 Pantoea sp. NGS-ED-1003 | reverse complement strand
TAATGAATGTCATTATGTGTCCACTCGTGAGGCTTGATATTTTTTAAGCCCGAAGGCTTTGATATCTGCTCCCGAGTGCCCACACAGATTGTCTGATAAATTGTTAAAGAGCGGTGCAGTCAGCGGCGGAGCCTGCTGCTGCGAGGTGGCGTATATTACGCTACTCTCCTTCGGAGTCAACCCCTTTTTTCAGGGATTTTATCCGGCGACTCAGCGAACCGAATCTCCTGAACACCGCATTCCGTAAGCCGTTGTGCCGTGTCAGTGGAGGCGCATTATAGGGAGTTCTTCCGGGCTGACAAGTGCTAATTTAAAAAAAATTCTCGTTCGCATTAATTTTCAGCAGATCGCTGTTAATCACGCCGATTTGGCGGGCAATTGAGCGAATTCCTGCGCAAAGCGCCCCACTTGATGCCAGTCGGTATACTCCACCTCTTTCGTCTTATCCGTTTCCCCACCGGTCATGCGCATAATCAGCTGAATCATCACCCGGTCGAACCAGCGGTAGCGCGGATAGCGCAGCGCGCCGGCGAACACCGCGCAGCAGTCAGGCTGCCACGGCGACTGTTGTAAAAACTTGCGCGTATAGGCATTGGTCTGCGGCGAGCGCTTCTCCGGCTTGCGCGCGGTCAGGTTCACGCAAAAGAAGCCGCTTACGCGCATCTGCAATTCGCGCAGATGCGTCTTAACGAATTTCGCCACCGCCGGATGGAAATTGCCGTAGCGGATTGAGGCGCCGATCAGCACGCGATCGTATTGCGCCCAGTCAATCGAATCGGCATGTAAAATATTGAGGACGTCGCACGCCTGCCGCGCTTTCATCTCATTGGCAATATAAGAGGCGATTTCGCGCGCTTGCCCGTCGCGGCTGGAAAAGAGAATTAACGCTTTCATCGTGACTTCCTGTTTTGCTTATTCACGCCAGAAGGTCGGCGTAAAGAGGACTAATAAGGTAAAGACTTCAAGACGCCCGAACAGCATGGTCGAGATCAGGATCCATTTCGCCACGTCATTCATCGACGTAAAGTTATCCGCTACTACGCCCAGGCCAGGCCCCAGGTTGTTCAACGTTGCCGCAACCGCCGCAAAGGCAGAGAAGTCATCGACGCCGGTAGCGATAATCGCCAGCATGCTGACCAGAAACACCAGCGCATAGGCCGAGAAGAATCCCCACACCGCTTCCAGAATACGTTCCGGCAGCGCGCGGTTGCCGAGCTTAATGGTATAGACCGCATTCGGGTGCACCAGACGCTTCAGCTCACGCGAGCCCTGCTTGCAGAGCAGCAGAATGCGAATCACTTTCAGGCCGCCGCCGGTCGAGCCCGCCATGCCGCCGATAAAAGCGGAGCAGAGCAGCAGCACAGGCAGGAACAGCGGCCAGCGCGCAATGCTGTCGGTGGTGAATCCCGCCGTAGTCGCCATCGAAACCACCTGGAAGAAAGCCTGATTAAGCGTTTGCCAGCCGCTGGCGTAAACGTTATGAAACCAGAGCACCAGCGTGCAGATGACCACCAGCGTCAGCTGCACGCCGATAAAGGTGCGAAATTCTGGGTCGCGCCAGTAGACGCGCAAGTTGCGATTGCTGAGTAGCGAAAAGTGCAGGCCGTAGTTACAGCCGGAGATCAGCAGAAAGACAGCGATAATGGTATTGATGGTGCCGCTGTTGAAATAGCCGATGCTGGCGTCGTGCGTTGAAAATCCGCCGATGGCGATAGTAGAGAAACTGTGCCCTATCGCATCGAACAGCGGCATGCCCGCCAGCCAGAGCGCCACCGCGCAGGCGACCGTCAGCAGCACATAGATCAGCCACAGCGTTTTGGCGGTTTCCGCAATTCGCGGGCGCATCTTATTGTCTTTTAGCGGCCCCGGCATTTCCGCGCGGTAGAGCTGCATGCCGCCGACGCCCAGAATAGGAAGGATCGCCACCGCCAGCACGATGATCCCCATCCCGCCCAGCCATTGCAGCATCTGCCGGTAAAAGAGAATGGCTTTCGGCATGCTGTCGAGTCCCACCAGCGTGGTCGCGCCGGTGGTAGTCAGGCCGGAAAAGGATTCGAAGAACGCGTCGGTCACGGAGAGATGTGGCTGCTCGGCGAAGATAAAAGGCATCGCCCCCACGCTGCCGAGCACCGTCCAGAACAGCACTACGATCAGGAAGCCTTCGCGCGGCTTCAGCTCGGTACGCTGTTTGCGGTTCGGCCACCACAGCAGCGAGCCGATCGCCAGCGCCATCAAAAAGGTCTGGCTAAACGCGCGCCCGGCGCCGTCGCGATAAATCAAAGCCACCAGTCCCGGCACAATCATGGTGACGGAAAAGAGGATTACCAGCAGACCGACAATGCGAGTAATGGCGCGAAAATGCATTCAGCCGTTCCTTAGAAAAGAGTTGTCAGGGTGTTAACGGATCGAGGCTCAGCGCGCCCCGGCTAAAGTCAGAAAGCGTTTGTTTGAACGCCTCGATGTGCGCATAGGGCAGCGCCAGCGTCAGCGCGATGTGGTCAAGGTAAACAATCTCATCGATGCGGCCGTCGAACCTGCCCAGCAGACGTTCGATATCGCCGAGTTGAGCATAGTCGCACTTTAGCGCATAGCGCTTCATCGGCACTTTGCGCGTGCGCGCCAGCTGCCTGAGTCCTTGCTGTACGCCGCCGCCGTAGGCTTTTACCAGCCCGCCGGTGCCGAGCATGATGCCGCCATAGTAACGCACCACCACCGCGGTGATCTCGCCGATATCCGCGCCCATCAGCTGCGCCAGCATCGGTTTTCCCGCCGTGCCGGAGGGTTCGCCGTCATCGGAGAAGCCCAGCTGCTGCGAATCGTGCGGCGCGCCCGCGACCCAGGCCCAGCAGTGGTGGCGCGCGTCAGGATGCTCGCTTTTCACCTGCTGAACAAAGGCACGCGCCGCCTCTACGCCGTCGGTATGAGCCAGCAGCGTAATAAAGCGGCTTTTCTTAATGGTCTCCTCGCTGATGCTGACGGCATCAGCGGGAATATCGTAAGCGTCCATCAGGCAAGGTGCAGATCGCGCGTCATGTTCTCAATGCGGTTGGCATGCACCACCACGTTGTCTTCAATGCGGATGCCGCCGTAAGGTTTCAGCGCGTCAATCGCCTGCCAGTTAAGATACTGGCTGAACGGACCTTCACGCAGCGGCGCCAGCAGCGACTCGATGATATAGAAGCCTGGCTCGATGGTCAGCACCATACCCGGTTCCAGCACGCGCGTGCAGCGCAGATAAGGATACTGCGCCGGCGCCGCGAGATGGGTGCCCGCTTCATCCTGCATAAAGCCCGCGACGTCATGAACCTGCAACCCGAGCGGGTGGCCCAGTCCGTGCGGCATAAAGGGCCCGGTGATGTTCTCCGCCACCAGCGCCTCTTCGCTTATGCCTTGCGCCAGGTCGAACTTCAGCAGCAGCTTCGCGATGCGCTGATGCATCTGCAGATGGTAGTCGGTGTAGCGCACGCCCGCTTTCAGCGTGCCGATCAGCGCCAGCTCTTCGCTGTTCATCGCCGCAACCAGGCTGGCGTAAAGCGAATCCTTCTGCGCTGCGTAGCTGCGCGTTAAATCGGCGGCGTAGCCAAGGTATTCCGCTCCCGCGTCGATCAGGAAGCTGTGACGCTTCGCCGGCGGCTGGTGATCAAGCCGGGTGTAATGCAGCACGGCGGCATGTTCGTTAAGGGCGACGATATTGCCGTAGGGCACGTCGATATCGCGATGGCCGGTCGCCGTCAGGTAAGCCTGATTGATATCGAACTCGCTGAGGCCAGAGAAAAAGGCCTCTTTCGCGGCGCGGTGTCCGGCGACGGCGAGCTTTTGCGCCTCGCGCATGCAGGCCAGCTCGTAATCGGTTTTAATGCTGCGGTGGTAGTGAAGAAAATCGATCACCGCTTTCGGGTTAGTGTTGTCGGCGCTGATGCCGAGCTGCGCGGCGCGCTGCACCACCGGCCCGATATAGGCGACATTCTCGCGCTGCTCGGGCAACAGTTGCCCAATCTCGTCGGCGCTTTTCAGCCCGACCACGTCGACGGCTTCGGTCCAGAAGCTGTTCGGCAGCGGCTCAACGTTATGCCAGTAATCAACCGGCGAGTAGAACCAGAGTTTCGGCTTATTGACGCCGTCGATCCAGAGCCAGCAGTTCGGCACCTGCGTGACCGGCACCCAGGCTTTGAACTGAGGATTCACCTTAAAGGGATAGTCATGATCGTCGAGAAAAACCGTTAGCAGTTCGCCGGAATGAATCAACATCGCATCCAGTTTATTGCGCGCCAGCACCTGCTGCGCCCGCTGTTGCAGCGTGGCGATATGCGTCTGATACAGCGTTTTCAGTGAATCCATTGCTCGCTCTCCCGTGTCGCGAAAATCGCCGCAGTGTAGCACAGCCGCCGCCTGAACGCCGCGTTCCCGACGCTGTGATCCTGTTAGCAAATAACCAAACTTTGGTTTGCAAAAAATTAACACGAATCCCACACTCCTGATCATCTGGTATGACCAGATCCCCTTTCGCGATCAGGAGACGCACATGCTCTACCAAGGCGATACCCTTTCCCTGCGCTGGCTCGAAGACGGCGTCGCTGAGCTGCAGTTCGACGCCCCCGGCTCAGTCAATAAGCTCGACACCCGCACCGTCGCCAGCCTTGGCGAAGCGATTGGCGTGCTGGAGCAGCAAACCTCGCTGCGCGGCGTACTGCTAAGCTCGGCTAAGCCCGCCTTTATCGTCGGCGCCGATATTACCGAATTTCTCTCGCTGTTCGACGCGCCGACGGAAAAGCTCAGCCAGTGGCTCGCTTTCGCCAACAGCATCTTTAACCGGCTGGAAGATCTGCCGGTGCCGACCATCGCCGCGATAGACGGCTACGCGCTGGGCGGCGGGTGCGAATGCATTCTGGCGACCGATCTGCGCGTCGCTACGCCTGGCGCGCGCATCGGTCTGCCGGAAACGCGGCTGGGTATTATGCCGGGCTTCGGCGGTAGCGTACGCCTGCCGCGCCTGCTGGGCGCCGACGCCGCGCTGGAGATTATCGCCGCCGGAAAAGATGTCGACGGCGCCAGCGCGCTTAAGCTCGGGCTGGTCGATGCGGTGGTCAGCAGCGATAAGCTGCGCGCCGCCGCGCTCGCCATGCTGAAGGAGGCTATCACACAGGGCGACTGGCAGGCGCGCCGCGCGCCGAAGCTGGCGCCGCTGCGCCTCAGCCCGATTGAAGCCGCCATGAGCTTTACCGTGGCTAAAAACGTCGTGCTGCAAACCGCAGGCAAACACTATCCCGCACCGCTCGCTGCGGTCAAAACCATTGAGGCCGCCGCCGCGCTGGGGCGCGACGATGCGCTGAAGCTGGAAACCGCCGCCTTCGTGCCGCTGGCGCAGAGCGATGAAGCGCGGGCGCTGGTCGGTATTTTCCTTAACGATCAGTATGTCAAAGGGCTGGCGAAAAAGTACGCCAGCGCCAGCAGCGCGCCGGAACAGGCGGCAGTGCTGGGCGCGGGCATTATGGGCGGCGGCATCAGCTATCAGTCGGCGTGGAAAGGCGTGCCGGTGAAGATGAAGGATATTCAGCCGCAGGCGCTGACGCTGGGCATGAACGAGGCGAGCAAGCTGCTGAATAAACAGCTGGAGCGCGGCAAGATCGACGGCGGCAAGCTGGCCAGCACCATCGCTATGATCCAGCCTACGCTCGACTATGCCGGTTTCGAGCGCGCCGATATCGTGGTCGAAGCGGTGGTCGAAAATCCGCAGGTTAAAGCGAAAGTGTTGGCGGAAACCGAACAGCATCTGCGCGCGGATGCGGTACTCGCCTCCAATACCTCGACCATCCCCATCAGCCAGCTGGCTCAGGCGCTGCAGCGTCCGGAAAATTTCTGCGGCATGCACTTCTTCAACCCGGTGCCGCGTATGCCGCTGGTAGAGGTGGTGCGCGGCGAGAAGAGCAGCGACGCCACCATCGGCAAAGTGGTGGCCTGGGCGAGCAAAATGGGCAAGACGCCGATCGTCGTCAATGACTGTCCCGGCTTCTTCGTCAACCGCGTGCTCTTTCCCTACTTCGCCGCCTTCGGTCTGCTGCTGCGCGACGGCGCGGACTTCCGCCAGATCGATAAAGTGATGGAGAAGCAGTTCGGCTGGCCGATGGGCCCGGCGTGGCTGCTGGACGTAGTCGGCATCGATACCGCGCATCACGCGCAGCGCGTCATGGCGGAAGGATTTCCGACGCGCATGCAGAAAGATTACCGCGACGCTATCGACGTCCTGTTCGATGCGGGACGCTATGGCCAGAAGAACGGCAAAGGCTTTTACCGCTGGGAGACGGATCGCAAAGGCAAAGCGAAAAAAGCGGTCGAGCCCGAGGTGGATGCGCTGCTTAACCCTGTTTGCGCCGCTACGCGCGTCTTCAGCGATGAAGAGATCCTCAATCGCATGATGATCCCGATGCTGAACGAAGTCGTGCGCTGCCTGGAGGAGAAGATCGTCGCCTCACCGGCCGAAGCCGATATGGCGCTGGTCTACGGCCTCGGCTTTCCGCCGTTCCGCGGCGGCGCGCTGCGCTATCTCGACACGCTCGGCAACGGCAACGTGGTGGATCAGGCCAGACGCTACGGCGATCTTGGCGCGCTCTACCAGCTGCCTGACCTGCTGCTGCAGAAGGCGCATCAGCGCGAAAGCTGGTATCCGGCGGTTCAACCTATCGACGAAGCGGCGCTGCAAAGCGCCTGAGGACAGAAGATGGAAAATGTGGTGATTATTGACGCGGTCCGCACGCCGATGGGCCGTTCCAAAGGCGGCGCCTTTCGTCAGGTGCGCGCGGAAGATCTCTCTGCGCATCTGATGCGCGAGCTGTTAAGCCGCCATCCGGCGCTAAATCCCGCCACGCTGGACGACATCGTGTGGGGCTGCGTGCAGCAGACGCTGGAGCAGGGCTTTAATATCGCGCGCAACGCCGCGCTGCTGGCGGAAATTCCCCATCGCGTGCCGGCGACCACCGTCAATCGCCTGTGCGGATCGTCGATGCAGGCGCTGCACGATGCGGCGCGCGCCATTATGGTCGGCGACGCGCACGCCTGCCTGGTCGGCGGCGTCGAACATATGGGTCACGTGCCGATGAGCCACGGCGTCGATTTTCATCCCGGACTGGGCCGCACGGTCGCAAAAGCGGCGGGCATGATGGGTCTGACCGCCGAAATGCTGGCGCATATGCACCATATCGGCCGCGAACAGCAGGACGCCTTTGCGCTGCGCTCTCATCAGCGCGCCTGGGCCGCGACGCAGCGCGGCGACTTTCGCCGGGAGATCGTGCCGACCTACGGACACGACGCCGACGGCGTGCTGAAGCGCTACGATTTTGACGAGGTGATCCGCGAGGAGACCAGCCTCGAAGGGCTGGCGGCGCTGAAGCCGGCGTTCGATCCGGTGAACGGCACGGTCACGGCGGGCAGCTCTTCGGCGCTCTCCGACGGCGCCGCCGCGCTGCTGGTAATGAGCGAAAGCCGCGCGCGTGAACTGGGGCTGACGCCGCGCGCGCGCGTCAGAAGCATGGCGGCCATCGGCTGCGATCCGTCGATTATGGGCTACGGTCCGGTGCCCGCCAGCAAGCTGGCGCTGAAGCGCGCCGGATTAAGCGTGGAGGATATCGACATATTCGAGCTGAACGAAGCGTTCGCCGCGCAGACCCTGCCCTGCATTAAAGATCTCGGTTTGCTGGATCGGCTGGACGATAAGGTGAACCTGAACGGCGGCGCCATCGCGCTCGGTCACCCGCTTGGCTGCTCCGGCGCGCGCATCAGCGCTACGCTGCTGAACATTATGGAACGACGCGATGCCCAGTTCGGCCTGGCCAGCATGTGCATCGGCTTAGGCCAGGGCATTGCAACCGTATTTGAGCGTCTGTAATACGTTGGATCACGTTGGAAGTCAGTTCCCGCCCATCAGGGGCGGGTTTTTTCTGCCTGACGCCTTAAATAAAGGCGAACGCGTCACCGAACATCTGCGCTTCTTTTGCGCCGCGCTCGGCGCAGAAGCGGTCACGAGCGATCTTCGCCATCTCAAAGCGGCCGGCGATATAGATATCATGCTCCGCCAGCGTAGCGAAATCCTGCATCACCGCCGTCAGCACCGTGCCGGAGCGACCATGCCAGCCCTCTTCCGGCTGTTCGACCACCGGCACCACGCGCAGATTAGGGTGCTTCACCGCCAGCGCATTGAGCTCGTCAAGATCGTAAAGGTGCTGCAGTTCGCGGCCGCCCCAGTAAATAGCGATTTCGCGATCCGGCTGCTGCGCCAGCGCGGTCAGCAGGATAGAGCGCGCATAGGAGAAGCCAGTACCGCCAGCGATCAGGACGATCGGGCGCGTGCTCTCTTCCCGCAGCCAGGCGTCGCCGTGCGGAATATCCACGGTGATCTGCCGGTCGTCGCGGATGCGATCCATTACCGCCATGGCGTAGAGATTGAGATCGGAGGCGCCGATATGCAGCTCGATAATCTCTTTTTCCATTGGTGTTGAGGCGAGCGAGAACGGACGCTTGTCACGCTCGTCCATCACCACCATCAAATACTGCCCGGCGCGAAAGGTAAAATCCGCTTCGGGTATCAGGCGGACGCGATATACGGTATCGGTAATCGCTTCAACTGAAGTTACTTTACAGCTTAAAATCGTCATGCGTTCCCTCTGTCGGGTCGTCATTAGGGTTGTACGCGCCGTCAGCGCTGCGGCGGCTGAGTAAAGATGCCTAAGTCATCCCAGATCGCGTCGATGCGCGCCGTTACGGCGGGATCTTTCACAATCGGTCGTCCCCACTCGCGCTGGGTTTCACCCGGCCATTTATTGGTGGCGTCCAGACCCATCTTGGAACCCAGGCCGGAAACCGGCGAGGCGAAGTCCAGATAGTCGATAGGCGTGTTTTCCACCAGCACCGTGTCGCGTGCCGGATCCATACGGGTGGTAATGGCCCAGATCACATCGTTCCAGTCGCGTGCGTTAACATCGTCGTCACACACAATAACAAATTTGGTGTACATGAACTGCCGCAGGAATGACCAGACGCCGAACATCACGCGCTTTGCGTGTCCTGCGTACTGTTTTTTCATCGTCACCACCGCCAGGCGATAAGAGCAGCCCTCCGGCGGCAGATAGAAATCCACAATCTCCGGGAACTGCTTAATCAGGATCGGCACCAGCACTTCGTTCAGTGCGACGCCCAGCACCGCCGGCTCATCAGGCGGACGGCCGGTATAGGTGGAGTGATAAATGGCGTTCTGCCGCTGCGTAACGTGCGTGACGGTGAAAACCGGGAAGTTATCCACTTCATTGTAGTAGCCCGTATGATCGCCATAGGGCCCTTCCGGCGCCATATCGCCCGGCTCGATGTAACCTTCCAGCACGATCTCCGCGCTGGCGGGTACTTCCAGATCGTTAGAGAGGCACTTCACCACTTCGGTTTTATTGCCGCGCAGCAGACCGGCGAAGGCGTACTCCGACAGCGTATCCGGCACCGGCGTTACCGCGCCGAGAATAGTGGCGGGATCGGCGCCGAGGGCGACGGAAACCGGGAAGCGTTCGCCAGGATGGGTCTGGCACCACTCCTGATAGTCGAGCGCGCCGCCGCGATGGGAGAGCCAGCGCATAATCAGGCGGTTTTTGCCAATCACCTGCTGGCGATAGATGCCCAGATTCTGCCGCTCTTTGTGCGGCCCGCGCGTAACGGTCAGCCCCCAGGTAATCAGCGGCGCGGCGTCGTCAGGCCAGCACTTCATCACCGGAATGCGCGACAGGTCGACCTCATCGCCGCTGAACACCACCTCCTGGCAGGGCGCGTTGCGCAGCCGTTTGGTCGGCATGTTCAGCACCTGTTTGAACTGCGGCATCTTGTCGAACAGATCGCGAAAGCCTTTCGGCGGCTCCGGCTCTTTCAGAAACGCCAGCAGCTTGCCGACTTCGCGCAGCGCGCTAACCTCTTCCTGACCCATGCCCATCGCCACGCGTTTCGGCGTGCCGAACAGGTTGCACAGCACCGGCATGTCGTAGCCTTTGGGATTTTCAAACAGCAGCGCCGGTCCGCCGGCGCGCAGCGTGCGGTCGGCAATTTCCGTCATTTCCAGCTCAGGATCGATAGAGTGGCTAATGCGCTTTAACTCGCCGCGCTGTTCCAGCAGCGTGAGGAAGTCTCGTAAATCGTGATATTTCATGCGGCCTTCGCTTCCAGCCAAAGTGAATCGGCCATTATAGGGCCGATTCTTAAGGCGTGTTGGATTTTATGCAGCAACCTCAGTCGCAGCGAAAGGGAACCAGCGCCTGCAGCGCCGTGGCGTCGCGGCAGGCCTGAATCGGCTGATTATGGCGGAATACTTTAAAATCCTCGCCGCGCACGCTGAAGTAAGAGAGCTGGTTTTCATGCACATGCAGAAAACTGCCTTCGCGCAGCGCAATCACCGACTCTTCGGGATTAACGGCGCAAAACTCCGCCAGGCGTTCGTCGCGGGTTTCGCCCATATGTCCGCTGGCGTGCGCGTCAAGGTAGTGCGGATTGATCTGAACCGGAAACAGGCCCAGCGCAGGCAATACTACGCTGCTGCGCACCGGCATATCGTTGGTGGTGCGAATCGAGGGCGTCGCTACGTTGCAGCCCGCGCTCCATCCGACGTAAGGCACTACCCGTTCGCGTACGGCGCGCTGGATCGCCACAATCAGACCGCTCTCGTGCAGCATCTGATTCAGCAGCCAGGTATTGCCGCCGCTGACCAGAATCAGCTCTGCCTGCTCAATGGCCGCCACCGGCGTCGCGAAATCCTGTACGCAGCGCACGGTAACGCCCAGCGACGCGCTCAGCTCGGCGGCGCGCTGTTGATGGTCACCGCGAATAATGGCGTAAGGCACCAGCACCGCCGAACGGATGCCGCGCTGGGCGATCATCGCATGCAGCTGCGGCTGCGCGTAGCCAAGCAGCGGCGCATCGTCGGCCAGCTTGCCGTTGCTTAATAAAAACAGTTCCATCAGCAGATCCTTTTCGCAAACGTTATGAGTCCCGAGTCTGAACCAGCGCACCGCCGCTCGTCAATTTTCCCGCTTGTGTCGGGCAGTTTGCGGAAACCTCGGCCACTTTGTCCGCTTCGGCATCTTTCCACGCTGCGATGCGCTATAACTCTGGCAGCAGGTTTGCTATTCTTAGCGTCCATTCAATGGGAGCATTTATGGAATCCTGGTACTTACTCTATTGCAAACGTGGACAGCTGTTGCGCGCGAAAGAGCATCTTGAGCGGCAGGAGGTGCATTGCCTCAGCCCGATGATCGCTCTGGAAAAAGTGGTGCGCGGCAAACGGACCACCGTGAGTGAGCCCCTGTTTCCTAACTACCTCTTTATCGAATTCGATCCGGAAGCGATTCATACCACCACCATCAGCAGCACGCGCGGCGTCAGCCACTTCGTGCGCTTCGGCACGCTGCCTGCGACGGTGCCTTCCGCCGTTATCGAAGCGCTGCAAACCGACGTGCCGCAAACGCTGATCGATCCGGAAACGCCGCAGGTCGGCGATGAGGTCATCATCACCGAAGGGACCTTTGAAGGCCTGCGCGCCATTTTCGCCGAACCCGATGGCGAAACGCGCTCTATGCTGCTGCTTAACCTGCTGAATAAACAGGTGATGCGCAGCGTAGACAACAAGCAGTTCCGCAAGCTTTAGGGCAGTCGGAACAGCGCGCGCGCGTTACGATCCACCTGCTCTGCCAGCGCCTCCTGCTCTTCTCCACGCCATTTCGCCACCTGCTGCACGATATGCGGCAAAAAGCAGGGTTCGTTACGTCGCGACGTCGGCCGCGGATGCATATCGCGCGGCAGCAGATAGGGCGCGTCCGTCTCCAGCAGCAGCCGCTCCGCCGGAATTAGCGGCAGCATCTCACGCAGCGCCATACCGCGACGCTCATCGCAGACCCAGCCGGTAATGCCAACCGACAGCCCCATCGCCAGACAGGCTTCCAGCTCGTCGCGCGTGCCGGTAAAGCAGTGCACCACCGTGCCCGGCAGCTTTGGCAGCCACGGCGCCAGCACCGCTGCAAAGCGGTCGTGCGCTTCGCGACAGTGAAGGAAGACCGGCATATTCAGTTCGGCGGCCAGCGCCAGCTGCGCGTCGAAGGCGTATTCCTGCTGCTCGTGCGCGGCAAGGTTGCGGTTGAAATCGAGGCCGCACTCGCCAATCGCCACCACCTGCGGCCGCTCTGCCAGGCGCCGCAGCGTATTGGCCGTCTCATTCGACCATTCGCTGGCGTGATGCGGATGCACGCCCGCCGTCGACCAGCAGAAGTCGGGCTGACGCTCGGCCAGCCGCTGCGCCTGCTGGCTCTCCAGCGCATTGGTCCCGGTGATTAACATGCCGGTGACGCCCGCTTCACGCGCACGCTTTACCACCTTGTCGCGGTCGGCGGCGAACTGCGTGCTGGTCAGGTTTACACCGATATCAAACATAATCTTTCCCATAGCTTATTAAACAAAAACCGCCCAGATGGGCGGTTCGGTAACAGGGTCTACCCGCCAGGCGCGGGAAACGTACTGATAACGGGTCAGGAATCGGTATGCTGTTCCTCTTCCTGCGCCCGCCGTCCCTTCCCGACGTAGTAACGGGAAAAGAATACGCCGACTTCAAACAGGCAGTACATCGGAATAGCGAGCAAAGTTTGCGAGAAAACGTCCGGCGGTGTGAGCAGCATCCCAACAACGAACGCGCCGACCAGAATATAGGGGCGTTTCTTTTTCAGATCTTCCGGTGTAGTGATGCCGGTCCAGCAGAGCAGCACGATCGCCACCGGCACCTCGAACGCCACGCCGAACGCCATAAACAGCGTCATGACGAAGTCGAGATAGTTGGTGATATCGGTTGCGATGGTCACGCCCTGCGGCGCGGTTTTGGCGAAGAAGCCGAAAGCCAGCGGAAAGACGATGAAGTAAGCGAAGGCGACGCCGACGTAAAACAGCAGGGTGCTGGAGAACAGCAGCGGCATTACCAGCCTGCGTTCATGCCGGTAGAGCGCCGGCGCGACGAAAGCCCACACCTGATAGAGGATCACCGGCACCGCGAGAAATACCGACACGATGATGGTGAGCTTAATCGGCGTAAAAAACGGCGAGGCGACGTCGGTGGCGATCATACTGGCGCCGGCCGGCATCTGGCTGATCAGCGGCGAAGCGACCATATGATAGATGTCGTTGGCGAAATAGATCAGCGCCATGAAAATCGCAAACACTGCGACAATGCAGTAAAGCAGACGCTTACGCAGCTCAATCAAGTGGCTGATAAGCGGTTGGGTATCTTCAACGGCCATGGTTATCGTTCATCACTTGCAGAAGAGGTTGTTGCCGGACTGCGCGGCGCGGCCGGCGCAGGATTAACAACCGCCGCTTGCGGGTTCGCATCGGTTTTAGCGGTTTCAACGGCCTCTGCCGCCGCTTCCGGCGCCTGCGCCGGCGCGCTGGCATGCGTGTGGGCCGTTGCTGGCGTCACAGATTCCGCCGCACGCTGCTGCGGCGCATGAATGGTATTGGCTTCGTCCTCGGCTTTTTCGATGTCGATGCTCTGCTGAACCGAACGCTTCATCGAATCGGCGGTCTTGCGCAGCTCTTCCATTGACTCCTTCAGCTCCGGCGACATGGCGCCGCGGCTCGCCTCTTCCACCTTTTTCAGGCTGTCCTGCAGCTCCTGCAGTTTCAGCTCCTGCGCCAGCTCATGCTGCACGTTGGCGGCCAGCGAGCGCATCGCCCGAATCCAGCCCACTACGGTTTTTACCGCAACCGGCAGTCGCTGCGGGCCGAGAACAATCAGCCCGATCACGAACACCAGTACCAGTTCACTAAAACCAATGTCGAACACGGTTTACACCTGCTTGTCGTTTTTGACGTCTTCTTTGTTAGCCGAAGTTTGCTGTTTATCCGCCAGCGTTTTGGCATTGAAATCAGCGTCCTGCTGGTTTGGATGATCCTTTTTCTCATCCTCATCGCTCATGGCTTTTTTAAAGCCCTTGATAGAGGAACCGATATCGGAACCCAGGTTTTTTAACTTATTAGTGCCAAACAGGAGTACAACGATGACGGCAATAATTAATAATTGCCAGATACTGATACCGCCCATGAGATAGTGCCTCTGATGTTGCGAGAGATTGAGAAGAGTAATGTCAGCCAAAAGCCCTGATGACGCCGGGCTTAAGGCTGCGACATTACCGCGATTCAGGCGTGGCTGACAATTAGTTTGTCTTACGCCAGCCGATTAGCCAGGTGACGAAACCCGCCGCCATTAACAGGGCCGGGAAGAAATCCCAGTCCGGGCGGCTCAGCAATACCGCAGTGCCGCTGAGCAGCAGGGTCGCGCCGACGCCGAACAGATAGCGCGCTTTATGATGTTGCGTCCGCTGGGCGTGCATATCCTTAGTCAGCTTATCGACGCTGTGCTGCAAAAGTTTATGATGCCGCATGCTTTCATAAAACAGCTCCGGCAGCTCCGGCAGCTTCTCCGCCCAGAAGGGCGCTTTTTCTTTCACCGCGCGCAGGATAGCCGGCAGACCAATCTGATCTTTGATCCAGTCTTCCAGGAACGGCTTAGCGGTTTTCCACAGATCAAGCTGCGGATAGAGCTGACGGCCGATGCCTTCGACGTAGAGCAGCGTTTTTTGCAGCAGCACCAGCTGCGGCTGCACTTCCATATTGAAGCGGCGCGCGGTGCTGAACAGGTTAAGCAGCACATGGCCGAAAGAGATCTCCGCCAGCGGCTTCTCGAAGATAGGTTCGCACACGGTACGGATAGCGAACTCGAAATCTTCGACGTTGGTATCGGGCGGCACCCAGCCTGAATCGACGTGCAGCTCCGCCACTTTGCGGTAGTCGCGGTTGAAGAAGGCGATAAAGTTTTCCGCCAGATAGCGCTTATCCTCTTTGTTCAGCGAGCCGACGATGCCGCAGTCGATGCCGATATATTGCGGATCTTCCGGATGGTCGTAACTGACGAAGATATTGCCGGGATGCATATC
Source organism: Pantoea sp. NGS-ED-1003 (assembly GCF_000738765.1). Taxonomy (NCBI): domain Bacteria; kingdom Pseudomonadati; phylum Pseudomonadota; class Gammaproteobacteria; order Enterobacterales; family Erwiniaceae; genus Pantoea; species Pantoea sp. NGS-ED-1003. The sequence goes on along the minus strand of NZ_JPQA01000010.1, from coordinate 205,437 downwards.
AGCATGGAAGAAGCTGTCGCGGAACACCTGGGTAAAGAAGACCTGCACGCCGCGCTCGGCCAGCAGTTTCATGTTGACGCCGTGCTGCTCTAGCGTGACCACATCGGAGATGGGAATGCCGTAAATGCGCTCCATCACCAGCATGGTTTCGCTGCAGTAGTCCGAATAGACCTCTGGCACATAAAGCATGGGGCTATCTTCGAAGTTACGGCGCAGCTGAATGGCATTGGCCGCTTCGCGCAGCAGGTTTAGCTCGTCGATCAGGGTCTTCTCGTAGTCGCGCACCACTTCCATGGGACGCAGACGACGCCCGTCCGGCAGCAGACGCGGCACCCAGCGCGCCAGGCGATAGATAAGCTTCATATCCGCGCGGATCACCGGCAGAATGTCAGGGCGAATCACCTTGATCACCACCTTCTTGCCGGTGGCCTTCAGGGTGGCGGTATGCACCTGCGCGATCGACGCCGACGCCAGCGGTTTGATATCGAAATCATCGAACCAGGTTTCTACCGGGCCGCCGATCGATTTTTCAATCTGCTCTTTAGCCTTTACGCCGTCGAAGGGCGCAACGCGATCCTGCAGGATGGCGAGCTGGTCGGCGATCACGGGCGGAAAAAGGTCGCGACGCGTAGAGAGCATCTGCCCGAACTTAATCCAGACCGGACCGAGCTGCTCCATCGCCAGGCGCATACGCACGCCGATCTCTTCGTCTTTATGGCGGTTAGGCAGCCAGAAAATCGTGCGGCGCCAGAGGCGCAGCGGAATGGTAAGGCGCATGCGGGGGATCAATTCATCAAGACCGTAAGTCAAAAAGATCCTGATGATGAAATATAAACGGCGAATCTCTCCAAACGTCATTTCGCCTCCAGCTGCGCTAAACGCGCCGTAAGCGCATCAAGCGAACGTTCCATCGCGTCTACCTCCTCAGAAAACCACGCCAGTTCCAGCGCGCCCGGCGCGACGCGCCACTCTTCGGTTAATGCCTGCCCCAGATAATCCTGACGACGCGCGACCTCGCCGCGTAGCAGCCGCAGGGCGCGCTGCGCCGCCTGGCTGACGCCCTGCGCGGCGATATCGCCGATCCAGGGCGCGAGATATTCGGCGGGGTCCAGCTCCGCCAGATCGATCAGCGCGGAAAAGCGCTGTACCACCTGCAGATCGCCTTCAACCTGCAGCTCGCCGCTGCGGATCAGGCTGGTCAATTGCTGGCGATCGCGCAGCTTCGGCAGGGTTTTCAGCTGCGTAATCACGGTGCAGTCGCTGCTGTCCTGCCAGTCGCTCAGCACGTCGAGCTGCTGTTCGCTGAAGACCAGCACCAGCGGATGGGAAAGCTCCTCGAGACGCAGCGTCAGCACCTGTCCCACCAGTCGCTGGCGCGCGGCTTTCAGGCTGCGATCGCGATAGAGCATGCGGTTTAGCGCGGTCTCAAGACCGGCGGTAATCAAGGGCGTCAAGCGCATCACCATATCCGGTTAAAACTTAAATCCACGATGCAGCGCGACGATGCCGCCGGTCATGTTGTAATAAGTGGTGTTCTCGAATCCGGCGTCGTTCATCATCGCCTTCAGGGTCTCCTGATCGGGATGCATGCGGATCGACTCCGCCAGATAGCGGTAGCTTTCGGCGTCCTGCGCCACCAGCTGACCGACGCGCGGCAGAATATGGAACGAATAGGCGTCGTACGCCTTGCTGAGCGGATCGAGCACCGGTTTGGAGAACTCCAGCACCAGCAGGCGTCCGCCCGGCTTAAGCACGCGGAACATCGACGCCAGCGCCTTCTCTTTGTCGGTCACGTTGCGCAGGCCGAAAGAGATGGTGATGCAGTCGAAATAGTTATCCGGGAAGGGCAGCGCTTCGGCGTTGGCCTGTACGTAGCTGACGTTGCCGACCACGCCGAGATTGCGCAGCTTGTCGCGGCCCATTTTCAGCATGGAGCTGTTGATGTCCGCCAGCACCACCTGACCGGTGTCGCCGACCAGACGGGAAAATTTCGCCGTCAAATCGCCGGTGCCGCCCGCCAGATCCAGCACGCGCTGTCCGCGACGCACGCCGCTGCTGTCGATGGTAAAACGCTTCCAGATGCGATGGATGCCAAAGGACATCAGATCGTTCATCAGGTCATATTTCGCCGCTACGGAGTGAAACACGTCCGCGACTTTGTCAGCTTTTTCGCTTTTGGCGACCGTCTGAAAGCCAAAATGGGTAGTTTCCTGCTGTGATTCATCTGCCATCGGTTTTACCTGTTCCACAAACAATACTTCCCGAAGTGTATCAGAGTCAGGGTAGTCAGGCACGCGACGACCCGCTTATTCGTGGAGCCGCCTCACGCGTGCCTCCAGGGTGTCGGTGACGTCGTCAGGCGTCTCCTCGTCGTCCCATGCCTTTTCCGGCATCGCCTGCTCGACTAACTGCGGATTGATTGAGCGTTTAACTTCAACGCCCAGGGATTTAAACGCCTCGCTCTGCGCGATCAGGTTGCCGCGCCCTTCCGCCAGCTTTTTCATCGCCTCGCGGTAGCTGTTGTGCGCCTTATCCAGATTATGGCCGATGCCGCTCATATCATCGACGAACAGCCGCATCTTGTCATAGAGGCGCGCCGCGCGGTCGGCGATGCGCTGCGCATTGCGGCTCTGATGCTCATAGCGCCACAGGTTGTTAATGGTGCGCAGCGCCACCAGCAGCGTCGTCGGGCTCACCAGCATGATGTTCTGCTGTAGCGCCTCGCTGATCAACTCCGGCTGGCGGTCGATTGCCAGCAAAAAGGCCGGCTCGACCGGAATGAACATCAACACATAATCGAGCGAGCGTAAACCGGCCAGTTGTTGATAATCTTTACGGCTCAGCAGGCGAATATGGCTGCGCACCGCGGCGACATGCTCCTGAAGCGCCTGCTCGCGCATCACGTCATCTTCCGCGTTGAAGTAGCGCTCGTAGGCCACCAGCGTCATCTTGGCGTCGACCACCACGTCTTTGCCCTGCGGCAGACGTACGATCACATCCGGTTGCATTCTACCCTGCTGTTCCGACTGCAAACTGACCTGCGTCTGATACTCATGGCCTTCGCGCAGGCCTGACGCCTCCAGCACGCGGCTCAGCACCACTTCGCCCCAGTTGCCCTGAATCTTATTGTCGCCTTTCAGCGCTTTGGTGAGGTTGATCGCCTCCTGCGCCATCTGCGCATTCAGCTGCTGTAGCTGGCGGATTTCGTGCGCCAGCGTGTGACGCTCGCGCGCCTCCTGGCCGAAGCTGTCATGCACCTGACGACGAAAGCCGTCCAGCTGCTCGCGCAGCGGAGCGATCAGGCTGTTCAGGCTCTGGCGGTTCTGCTCGTCGACGCGGCGGCCGCTGTTTTCGAAGATGCGGTTGGCGAGATTTTCGAACTGCGCGCTGAGGCGCTGCTCGCTGCTGGTGAGCAGGCGCTGCTTCTCTTCGGCGGCGAAGCGCGTCTCTTCAAGGCGGATGGTTACCTCGCGCAGTTCGGCCTCCTGCGCGCTGTTGACCTCTAGCTGGTTGCGCAGCTCGCGGTTGAGCTGCTCGCATTCGCCGCGCCAGTAATCGAGCTGTTGCAGCCGCTCCTGCGCGCCGCTCAGCGCGCCGTGCAGCTGGCGCAGCTCCTGTTCGCGCTGCTGCAGCTGCTGCTGCAGCTGTTCAAGCTGCTGCTGCTGACGCTGCTGCGTCTCCTGCTGCAAACGCCGTTCGGTGGCAAAGCTGGCGGCCTGATGGCCGGCGCGCAGCTGTGCCAGCATCCAGCCGATGCCCAGTCCGGCGAGCGCCAGACAGGCGCTGATAATAATCTGCTGATCCATGATTCCCTCGCGACGCGCATTGCTCGGGAAAAGGTAAAGTCGGCCTGTATGAATGTCCAGACTATTTTAGGGCGGTTTTCAACCCAGAGCAGGCGCTACAGCGCTTTGACCTGCAGCTCGCCCGCTTTCCACGCGTCGGTGAGAAAAAACGGCATCGGCATTAGCCATTCATCCCCTTTTACCCGCGCCGGATAAACAAAGACGTTGCCGCCCCAGGTGAGCTCCACGGACTGCGTCTCCCCCTCTTTCACCGTCGCCTTGCCCGCCATGCTGGCGAAGCCGGCGTTGCTGCCGACGTGGAAGTTCTCCATGCGCCAGCGCACCGGCGCGTGCGGCGGCCAGGGCTGCGCCTGATGAAAATGAAAAATCTCATCGTGGCTCAGCAGGCTTTCGCGCACCGTCGGCCACAGCGCGGCCTTCAGGAAATATTGATCGGTAAAGCGCGCGTTGCCGCTGTAGCGGGCGATAAAGTCGCGCATCGCCTGCGCCATGTTGCTAAAGACGCCGTTGCAGCCGCCCCACATGCCCGCCAGCAGCAGCTCGGTATGGGAAAAGTAGTCGCGCATATGGTGGAACCAGTACGGCGAGGCGAGCCAGGCGTCGACCGCCGCCGCTTCGCGCTCCGACAGCAGCGAGTCGGCGTCGCGGATAATAAAGCGTTTGACGCCGGGATCGTCCATCACCAGAAAACGCCACAGCGTCGGGTAGATCGCCTTTTCCTGCGACATATCGATCAGCTCGACGTGCGGCTGGTTGAGACGCTGCCACACGTGCTGCGGCACGCTCTGATCGAGATAAATACGGCAGCGCCAGCCGGGATAGAGTTGCTGCGCCACCTCGACGTTTTTAATCAGGGTTTCGCAGTAGCGCGGCTGACCGCCGTAGAGGCTGAAGGCGATTACGTTCTGTTCGGGTTTCGTCAGATCGATCGGTTCCGGCCGCGCCGCCGGAAAGGGGTAACGCTGACCCTGACGAAAACGCGCGTCTGCGCCGTTCAGCGCTTCCAGGCCATATTTCGCCAGCTCCTCTCGCTTGCCCATCCAGCCGCACAGCTCCGCCAGTCCATCCAGCCAGGTTTCCGAAGCGGTCGCGCGCACGGCGGGCGGCGCCTGATAGATTTTCTGATAGACGCGGTAAGATTTGCTGTAGTGGCCGAGCCGTAGCAGACAGAGCGCGTAGTCACTCAGCACCTGCATCTGATTGGGCATGATGCGCAGCACCTCTTCGCAGCAGCTGGCGGCGGCGGCGTAATCCTGCTGCGCCATATGCTGGCGAAAGCGCGCGGCGGCGTTTTCAAGGCGCGCCTGCATGGCGGCGGGAGAAGCGGTTAAGGCGGATTTCTGTCGTGGCGGCGTGTGGCGCATCGGGCGATCCTCGCTTTTGCTGTAAAGAGCAGAGGCAGCGCGCAGAGGCGCTGCCTGAAAGCGTTATAACAAACGGCGCGCCGCTTCGACCACAATTTTTACCGCATCGCTCTCGGTCTGCTTCATGGCGGCCGCATCCGGGATCTCTTTCTGGGTACGGTTGACGATGACGCCCGCTACCATGCCCGCACGCAGCCCCTGGCTGGCGCACATCGTCAGCAGCGTGGCAGACTCCATCTCATAGTTAAGCACGCCCATCTGCTGCCACTCCTTCATCGAGCCCTGAAAGCGGCTGACCACGCGGCCGGAGAAGGTGTCGTAACGCTCCTGACCTGGATAGAAGGTGTCGGACGACGCGGTAACGCCGATATGGGTAGTCGCGCCACTCGCTTCTGCTGCTGCAACCAGCGCAGTGGTGCAGGCGAAATCTGCTACGGCGGGAAATTCCAGCGGCGCGAAGTGCTGGCTGGCGCCGTCGAGGCGCACCGCGCCGGTGGTGACCAGCACGTCGCCGACGTTAATATGCGGCTGAATAGCGCCGGTGGTGCCGACGCGCAGGAAGGTGCGCACGCCAAGCTGCGCCAGCTCCTCTACCGCGATAGAGGTCGACGGGCCGCCGATGCCGGTAGAGCAAACGACGACAGGCTTGCCGTCCAGCTTCGCCAGCCATGAGGTGAATTCCCGGTGCGACGCCAGCGGCTGAGCGTCCGCCATCAGTCCGGCAATTTTCTTTACGCGCTCCGGGTCGCCGGGAACGATAGCCAGGGTCGCGCCCTGCAGATCGGCTTTGGTCAGGCCAAGGTGGAAAACGTCAGACATAGCAAACTCCTGAACAGGGAAGTGAAGCGCGCCACTCTACGTCAGCGCAGCGCAAATTTGTGTGATAACAATCACTATCAAAAATGAATGTTACATTTTACATAGGTAACAATGCGATCTTGGTCACATAACCAAGCCATTCAGAACGCCATTGCTACAAGCTGTGTGCGTCGGGCTTCGCAGCAATGTTAAAGAGGAGAGTGTTTTTGCTTGCTCCCTACTCTGTTCCCGGTCTCTGGTCCAGACGTCATCTGGCCAGGCTATAGTTACGTGATTGCGCTACTGCCAGCACGGAGAAAAAAATGAAAACCGAAGACAATATGGCACAAAAATCATCGACGGGCGGTTTTGCACCTGCAGTACAGCCGACCGCCTCAACCACGATTCATACCGACAGCCAGGATATTCAGGCGGGCGAAACCTCGGTGCCGAGCCAGGGCGAAAATATGCCCGCTTACTACGCCAGACCGAAAGAGGCGAACGGTCCGCTGCCGGTGGTGCTGGTGGTGCAGGAGATCTTTGGCGTGCACGAGCATATTCGCGATATCTGCCGTCGGCTGGCGCTGGAGGGCTATCTGGCCGTGGCGCCGGAACTCTATTTCCGCGAAGGCGACCCGAATGATTACAACGATATCCCTACCCTGTTTAGCGAGCTGGTCAGCAAAGTGCCGGACAGCCAGGTGCTTTCCGATCTCGACCACGCCGCCAACTGGGCCGGCCGCAACGGCGGCGATATCCGTCGCATGGGCATTACCGGCTTCTGCTGGGGCGGCCGCATCAGCTGGCTTTACGCCGCGCACAATCCGCAGCTGCGCGCTGCCGTCGCCTGGTATGGTCGCCTCATCGGCGAGAAAACCATGAAGCAGCAAAAGCATCCGATCGATATCGCCGTAGATTTAGGCGCGCCGGTGCTGGGCCTCTACGGCGGCCAGGACGATGGCATTCCGCTGGAGAGCGTGGAGCAGATGCGTCAGGCGCTGCACGCCGCTAACGCCAAGGCGGAGATTGTTGTCTATCCCGACGCGGGCCACGCCTTCAACGCCGACTATCGTCCGAGCTATCACGCCGAATCGGCGCAGGATGGCTGGGCGCGTATGCTGACGTGGTTTAAGCAGTTCGGCGTCGTCTGATTAAGCACGTAATAAAAAAGGGGCGCCGCAGCGCCCCATCCTCAATAGCAACACATCCTAAACTCAGGCGTTTTCGCCGCGCAGTTTCTTCGCCGCCTCCACCATATTCGCCAGCGCCTGACGGGTTTCCGTCCAGCCGCGCGTTTTCAGGCCGCAGTCCGGGTTGACCCACAGACGCGCTTTCGGGATGCACAGCGCCGCTTTACGCAGCAGATTCTCTATCCACTCGACGCTCGGCACGTTCGGCGAGTGAATATCGTAAACGCCGGGGCCGATTTCGTTCGGATACTCAAATGCCTTAAAGGCTTCCAGCAGATCCATATCGGAACGCGAGGTTTCGATGGTGATGACGTCGGCATCCAGCGCCGCGATGGACGCCATGATGTCGTTGAATTCGCAATAGCACATGTGGGTGTGGATCTGGGTGTCGTCTTTCGCCACCGCGGCGTTAAGGCGGAAGGCGTCGACCGCCCACTTCAGGTAGGCGGCCCAGTCGGACTGGTGCAGCGGCAGGCCTTCGCGCAACGCCGGCTCGTCAATCTGGATAATGCCGATGCCGGCCGCTTCGAGATCCGCGACCTCGTCGCGCAGCGCCAGCGCGATTTGCTTCGCGATGGTTTCGCGCGACACGTCCTCGCGCGGGAAAGACCAGCAGAGAATGGTTACCGGGCCGGTCAGCATCCCTTTCACCGGCTTGCTGGTCAGCGACTGCGCATAGGTCGCCCACTTCACGGTAATCGGCCGCGGGCGGCTGACGTCGCCGATAATCACCGGCGGCTTGACGCAGCGCGAGCCGTAACTCTGCACCCAGCCGTTCTGGGTGAAGACGAAACCCTCCAGGTTTTCGCCGAAATACTCCACCATATCGTTACGCTCCGCTTCGCCGTGCACCAGCACGTCGAGGCCCAGACGCTCCTGTTCGGCGATCGCCTGTTTGATATGCTGCGCGATGCCGGTGCGGTAGCTGGCGCCGTCGATATTGCCTTTTTTGAAATCGAGCCGCAGGCCGCGGATCTCGGTGGTCTGCGGGAAGGAGCCGATAGTGGTGGTCGGCCAGGCCGGCAGATTAAAGCGGCTGCGCTGCGCGCGGGCGCGGACGGCGTAAGCACTGGCGCGCTCGGTATCCTGCGCGGAGATCGCCGCCAGACGCCTGCCGACCGCCGCGTTGTGCACGCGGCTGGAGTGGGCGCGATGGCGAACTGGCGCGCTCCAGGCCTCCAGCGAGGCCGCGTCGTGATGGTTGAGCGCGTCGCTTAACAGCTTCAGTTCGCCGCATTTTTGCAGCGCGAAGGCGAACCAGCTTTTTACTTCGTCATCGAGGCGGGTCTCTGCGCGCAGATCGATCGGGCTATGCAGCAGCGAACAAGAGGTGCCGACCCACAGCAGGCGACGCTGGCCAATCAACGGCTGTAGGCGTTCGAACCAGCGGCTCAGGTCGGCGCGCCATACGTTGCGGCCGTTGATAACGCCAAGCGACAGCAGCCACGCCGCCGGCAACTGCTGGTGTAGCTGCGCGAGGTCGTCGCGGCCGTGCACCAGATCGACATGCAGCCCCTGCACCGGCAGCGCGCGAATAACATCAAGGTTCTGGCCGATGCTGTCGAAATAGGTGGTCAGCAGCAGCTTCACGTTGCCCTGCAGCGCCTGGTAAGCGGGCCTGAACGCTTCGCGCCACGCCTGCGGCAGCTCCAGCGACAGCGCCGGCTCGTCAATCTGCACCCACTCGACGTCGCGTTTTTTCAGCTCGGCCAGCACCTGCTGGTAAACCGGCAGAATATCATTCAGCAGCGACAGGCGGTCGAACGGCTCGCCTTTAACTTTGCCCAGCCAGATATAGGTCACCGGGCCGAGCAGCACCGGCTTCACCTTGTGGCCCAGCGCCAGCGCTTCGTCCACTTCGTCCAGCAGCTGGGTCCAGGCGAGTTTAAATGTCTGGCCTTTTGTGAACTCCGGCACGATGTAGTGATAGTTGGTGTTAAACCATTTGGTCATCTCGGCGGCGGCGGCCGGTTCGCCGGTCGGCGCCCGACCGCGCGCAATGCGAAACAGCGTATCGAGGTCGACGGTGTCGTCTTGATTCTGATGGCGCGCCGGAACGTTGCCCAGCATCAGGCTGGTGGTCAGCACATGATCGTACCAGGCGAAGTCGCCCACCGGCAGCAGATCCACGCCCGCCTCTTTCTGCTGCTGCCAGTGGCGGGCGCGCAGTTCGCGTCCGGCGGCCAGCAGCTCTTGCTGAGTCGCTTTGCCCGCCCAGTAGCTCTCCTGCGCCTTTTTCAGTTCGCGACGCAGGCCGACGCGGGGAAAGCCGAGGCTGTGGTTCAGAATGGTCATATGCTGTTCTCCCGATAATTTCTCTTTGGCTTCGTCTGGCAGCCAAAGATGTTTAGCCGTCCAGATGTTTACACCGCTATATTCTGCGGGTAGTGTATGTTCCTCAAGCGCAAATTGTTCAATCTCCATGTGAAGGACGCTCATGATCGAACTTAAGCACCTGCGGACGCTTCAGGCTCTGCGTAATACCGGCTCGCTGGCCGCCGCCGCCGCGCAGCTTCACCAGACGCAATCCGCGTTGTCGCATCAGTTCAGCGATCTCGAGCAGCGGCTGGGATTCCGCCTGTTCGTACGCAAAAGCCAGCCACTGCGCTTCACGCCGCAGGGCGAAATTCTGTTGCAGCTGGCGGAGCAGGTGCTGCCGCAAATCCAGCAGGCACTGCAGGCGTGCCACGAGCCTTATCAGGTGACGCTGCGCATCGCCATTGAGTGCCACAGCTGCATTCAGTGGCTGACGCCGGCGCTGGACAACTTTCGTCAGAGCTGGCCGCAGGTGGTGATGGATTTTAAATCGGGCGTGACCTTCGATCCGCAGCCTGCGCTGCAGCAGGGCGAGCTGGACGTAGTGCTGACTTCCGATATCCTGCCGCGCAGCGGCCTGCACTACACGCCGATGTTCGACTTCGAAGTGCGCCTGGTGCTGGCGCCCGATCATCCGCTGGCGCAGGTCGAGCGCATTACCCCCGAGGACCTGGCGCAGGAGGTGTTGATGATCTATCCGGTGCAGCGCCAGCGGCTGGATATCTGGCGACACTTTCTTCAGCCGGCAGGCGTCAGCCCGGCCTTGAAGAGCGTCGACAACACGCTGCTGCTGATTCAGATGGTGGCGGCGCGCATGGGCATCGCCGCGCTGCCGCACTGGGTAGTAGAGAGCTTTGAAAAGCAGGGATTAATCGTGACGAAAACCCTGGGCGAAGGGCTGTGGAGTCGCCTTTATGCCGCCGTGCGCGACGGCGAGCAGCGTCAGCCGGTGCTGGAAGCCTTTACCCGCTTCGCGCGGCAGCACGCCTGCGAACACCTGCCTTTCGTGCGCGACGCGGCGCTTCCTGGCGCGATTTTGCAACGCTGAACCGCAAATTCCCCTATAATGCGCAGCCTGTTAAACGACCATGAGAAAATCTCACCATGACCAATAACGATATTTTGCGCAGCGTGCGCTTTATGCTGAATTTAAGCGATGCCAAAGTGGTGGAGATTTTCGCACTGACCGACTGTGAAGTCGCGCTGAGCGACGTGCAGGCCTGGCTGAAAAAAGAGGACGACGCCGCGTTTAAACCGCTGCCGGACGTGCTGATGGGCTATTTTCTCAACGGCCTGATTTTCTTCCGTCGCGGCAAAAGCGAAGAGATGCCAGCGCCCTCGATCGAGCGCCGCATGAACAACAACATTTTTATGAAAAAACTGCGTATCGCGTTCGATCTGAAAACCACCGATATTCCGGCGGTGCTGGAAAAGGCGAACTTTTCGGTTTCTCAGGCGGAAATCGGCGCCATCTTCCGCAAGCCGGATCATAAAAACTACCGCGAATGCGGCGATCAGATTATGCGCAACTTTTTAAAGGGCCTGACCATGACGCTGCGCCCGACGCAGCCGGCGAAAAGCGCGCCGTCGCAGGCCACGAAAACCAGCCCGACCCAGGCAGCGAAATCCGCCCCGTCAAAGACGGCGAAACCTCGCCCGGCCCAGCCGCCGAAAGACAAAAAATAGTAGCGCCGCTTAGCGCGACAGCCATCAGGGCGGCAATCGCCGTCCTGATGACTTATATGCGCCTCAGCGACTGCGTATCACCCAGCGCTTATGCACGTATAGCGAGGCGAAAATCACCAGCGCGCCGGCGATAAAACTGGGCCAGTGCGGCTTCTGCTGCCAGATTGCCAGATTTACCAGCAGCCCCGCCGGGACATGCATATTGTTCATAATGCCCAGCGTGCCCGCATCCACCTGGGTGGCGCCGTAGTTCCACATAAAGTAGCCCAGCCCTGACGCCGCCACGCCCAGCCAGACCAGAATGCCCCACTGCAGCGAGGTGGTCGGCAGTTTCGCCGGGTTGCCCCACAGGCACCAGGCGATAATCGCAATCAGCACCGCGCCGAGATAAAACCAGGAAAAGGCGGTGTGCTGCGGCATCGGCCGGGTTTCCTGCAGCCGTTTATAGCCCACCATACCCACGGCAAAGCAGATATTCGCCAGCTGTACCAGCAGCAGGCCGAACCAGAAATGATCGCTAACCTTGTCGTAGCGAATAATCGCCGCGCCCGCCACCGCCAGCAGCGCGCTGAAGGCGTAGCCGATGCGCAGCGGACGCTTGCTGATCACATCATAAATCAGGGTGACGTAGAGCGGCGTCATGACGGTGAATAGCAGGAACTCCGAGACGCTGAGGTAGAGATAGGCTTCGAAGCTAATCAGGTACATGATGCCGAGCTGCAGCATCCCTACCAGCATATAGAGCAGCAGCGTCGATGGACGATAGCCGCGCCAGCGCAGAAAAGGCAAAAACACCAGCGCCGCCAGCGCCAGACGCATCAAAACGGAGAACCAGGAATCCACCTGCCCCGCCAGATATTCTCCAATCAGGCTGAAGGAAAACGCCCAAAGAATAGTGGTAACGATCAGTAACAGCACAGCTTCGATCCTGCAAAAAAAGAGAGGCGGCTAGTTTAATCAATGTGCTGCGGCGACGCGGCGCTTTCTGGTTGACAAGCGCTCACTAAATCATCGCTCAGTTCGGGCCTGGATGAATATTTTATAAGCGATGCGCGAATAACACCACTTTGTGAAATTAACCTGCCGTTATTGTCATAAAAGTGTAACAAATGTGTCAACTATCACAGCTGCCATGCGCGAAAAGCGCCAGAATAGACGCGAAAAGGAACATCGCGGCGACCTCTGGAACGCACCGCGCATTTCCATTACAACGACAATACGCCTGGGAGGGCAGCTATGCTGAGCATCTTTAAACCCGCACCGCATCGACCGCAGGTGGCGGAAGATCAGGTTGATCCTTTATATCGCCGCCTGCGCTGGCAGATCTTCTTCGGTATCTTCTTTGGCTACGCCGCCTACTATCTGGTACGCAAAAACTTCGCGCTGGCGATGCCCTATCTGGTCGAGCAGGGCTTTTCGCGCGGCGACCTCGGCTTTGCGCTTTCCGGCATCTCGATTGCGTACGGCTTCTCAAAATTTATTATGGGTTCGGTCTCAGATCGCTCGAATCCGCGCGTGTTCCTGCCTGCCGGACTGATCCTCGCCGCCGCGGTAATGCTGTTTATGGGCTTCGTGCCCTGGGCAACCTCCAGCATTATGGTGATGTTCGCGCTGCTGTTTGCCTGCGGCTGGTTTCAGGGTATGGGCTGGCCGCCCTGCGGGCGCACCATGGTGCACTGGTGGTCGCAGAAAGAGCGCGGCGGCATCGTTTCGGTGTGGAACTGCGCGCATAACGTCGGCGGCGGCCTGCCGCCGCTGCTGTTCCTGCTCGGCATGGCCTGGTTCAACGACTGGAAAGCGGCGCTCTATATGCCCGCTTTCGCCGCCATCGCCGTGGCGCTGATCGCCTTCGCGCTGATGCGCGATACGCCGCAGTCCTGCGGATTGCCGCCTATTGAGGCGTACAAGCACGACTATCCGCCGGACTACAGCGCCACGCACGAAGAGGAGCTGACGGCGAAGCAGATCTTCACCCAGTATGTGCTGCCCAACAAGCTGCTGTGGTATATCGCGCTGGCGAACGTCTTCGTCTACCTGCTGCGCTACGGCATTCTCGACTGGTCGCCCACCTACCTGAAAGAGGTGAAGCACTTCACGCTGGATAAATCTTCCTGGGCCTACTTCCTGTACGAATACGCCGGCATTCCCGGCACGCTGCTGTGCGGCTGGATGTCGGACAAGGTGTTTAAGGGGAATCGCGGCGCGACCGGCGTCTTCTTTATGACGCTGGTGACCATCGCCACGGTAGTCTACTGGTTTAACCCGGCGGGCAATCCCGGCGTGGATATGGCCTGCATGATTATCATCGGCTTTCTGATTTACGGTCCGGTGATGCTGATCGGCCTGCATGCGCTGGAGCTGGCGCCGAAAAAAGCGGCGGGCACCGCCGCAGGCTTTACCGGCCTGTTCGGCTATCTTGGCGGTTCGGTCGCAGCCAGCGCCATCGTCGGCTATACCGTCGATTTCTTCGGCTGGAACGGCGGTTTTCTGGTAATGGTGGTAGGCTGCGTGCTGGCGGTGATCCTGCTGCTGTTGACCATGATTAACGAACGCAAGCACAAGCAGCAGCTGGCGTCATAAAGAAAGAGGCCGGCATCGCGCCGGCCTCTTGCGTCAGGATAAAAACAGCGTGCGCAGCGTATGCGGCACGGCATCATCCGCATTGCTGCCGATCACTTCCAGATCCGGCAGCGTATCCTTTAACCGCTGGTGGGCGTTGCGCATAATGCAGCCCTTGCCCGCCATGCTCAGCATCTCTACGTCGTTCATGCCGTCGCCGAAGGCGATGCACGCCTTGAGCGAGTGCCCCAGCTGTTTCGCCACCGCTTCCAGCGCATGCCCCTTCGACACCCCGCCCGCCATCACCTCCAGACAGGTCGGCAGCGAAAAGCTGACGTTCACGCGATCGCCCCATCGCGCCTGCAGCGCCAGTTCGAGCGGGATCAGCGCCTCGGGATCGTCGCTGGTGAAAAAGACCTTGCTGATATTGTCGCCCGGCAGCATGCCTGGCTCATAGACCTGATATGTGAATACCGACTCGCGGAAATAGTCCTGCTCCGCCGGATGGGTGCGGCTCATAAACCATTCGTCATCGCGATAGACGTGCGTCAGGATGGCGGGATTAGCGTAGTGCAGCTCGTAAAGCTCCAGCGCGATATCTTCGTCGAGGTTATGGCTGAACACCAGCTCGCCCTCGGCGTTGTGCACGCGCGCGCCGTTAGAGGTGATCATATAAGCGGGAATGCCCAGCTTGTCGCGCATCTGCCCTACGTCGATATAATGACGGCCGGTGGCGAAAACAAAGTGGATCTCGCGCGCCACCAGCTGTTGCAGAATATCGTGGGCGTAAGGCGTTAGCCGATGTTCAGGAGAGAGCAGCGTGCCATCCAGATCGGATGCGACGATTTGAAACATGAAAACCTCAGGTATTGTTATAGGCCGTAGCCGGTAAGATAATTTTTCGAATCAGGGATGCGCCTCGAAGAAATCGATCAGCGCATTCAGCGCTTCGGCGCGCATGCCATCTTTTTCAAACAGAATTTCGTGGCGCGCCTCTTTGATGACGCGCGTCTCGCAAGGATGGCCCGCCTGCGCCATCGCCGCGCAAAAAAGATCCTGCGAACGGTTGTCCACCACGCGATCCTCGCCCGCCTGCAGCAGCAAAAGCGGCGTGGTAATGGTGCTGGCCAGGCTCAGGATATTGCGCCCGGCGTGAATGCCTTCGCGCACCCAGTGATAGGTCGGTCCGCCGACGCGGATAGCGGGATCGTCAGCGTAAAAACGCAGGCTGCGGCGATAGCGCTCCGCGCTGTGCGTCAGGCGATTGATGCCGAACGGATGCGCGCGCCAGCGTCCGGTGCCGAGCGCATAGCCATCGCGTATAGCCGGGCGCTTCTCCGCCCAGTCGAGGATACGGTTCGCCAGGAAAGAGGGCATCGGCAGCGCGATGCCGAACATCGGCGCCACCAGCGTCACGGCATGAAACGCCTGCGGCTGGCGCGCCAGAAACAGCGTCAGGATGGCGCCGCCCATCGAATGCGCCAGCGCGTAGCGGTGCTGGTAGTGCCCGCCGACAATCTCTTTCAGATAGAGCGTCTCTAAGTCGTCGACGTAGTGCGTGAACTCTACTACATGACCGCGATGGGTATCCTGCAGCAGCCGGTCGGATCGTCCCTGCCCGCGATGGTCGAGGATCACCACGTCAAAGCCGCAGTGAAACAGGTCGTACGCCAGTTCGGGGTATTTGACGTAGCTTTCGATGCGCCCAGGCACGATAAGAATCACGCGCTTATGGTGCGGCGCGGCGAAGCGCACATAGCGCAGCGTGACGTTTTCCACGCCGACGAATTCACGCTCTTCGCGCCGGTGCCAGAAGTCGAGCAGCGGACCGTGCGCAAAGGCGGCAAAGGCTTTTTCCCGGTTGAGCCAGCTCGCTTTATGTCGTTCCATCAATCCCCCTGCAGACGCGCGACAGGCCTGTCGCGAGCCGCGCATGCGGCCCGTAGCGTCACGCTTGTTTCTGGCGTATTGTGTCATATTTCCGCCCAGACAGGGAGCGCAACCCATGACCACTGAATGGTGGCTGACTTACCTTCTCACCACCACTATCCTCAGCCTTTCGCCCGGTTCCGGCGCGATTAATACCATGAGCACCGGCATCAGCCACGGCTATCGCGGCGCAGCGGCCTCGATCAGCGGCCTGCAGCTTGGCCTGGCGATCCATATCGTGCTGGTGGGGATCGGGCTGGGCGCGCTCTTTTCCCAGTCGCTGCTGGCGTTTGAAGTGTTGAAATGGGCGGGCGCGGCCTATCTGGTGTGGCTCGGCATTCAGCAGTGGCGCTCTGCGGGCGCCATCGATCTCGATGCGGTGGCCAAAGCAACGCCGCGCCGCCGCCTGTTCAAGCGCGCGGTGCTGGTGAACCTGACCAATCCGAAAAGCATCGTGTTTCTCGCCGCGCTGTTTCCGCAGTTTATCCTGCCGCACCAGCCGCAGGCGATGCAGTACCTGGTGCTGGGCGCCACCACTATTGTCGTCGATATTATCGTGATGATCGGCTACGCCACGCTGGCGACGCGCATTGCGGCCTGGATTAAAGGGCCAAAGCAGATGAAGCTGCTGAACCGTATCTTTGGCGGACTGTTTATGGCGGTCGGCGCGCTGTTAGCCAGCGCCAGAAGAATAGCCTGAAGAGCACGCCGATGTTTAGAGCCGTCGGCGGCGCAGCCAGATTGCGGGCGGACAGTGCGCTCTAACGAAAAAGAATAAGCGCACCGATGCTTAAGGCCGTCGGTGTCGCAGCCAGTTCGGTGCCGGCCAGCGCGCAGTCACCGGAGCGTACTACAGTACGTGAGGATGACGAGCACTGCCCGGTGCCGAAATGGCAAGTAAACCAGGCCTTAACGAGTAAGGATGAGGTGGATGCCGAAACCGGCGAATAAAACTCCCGCCACGCCATCGACCCACTTCGCCGCGCGCTGATACTTATCGCGCATCCACGGCAGCGCGAAAATCGCCGCCACCAGCGTAAACCAGGCAAAGGTCTCGCCGACGATCAGCAGAAACAAGCCCCAACGCTCCAGCGCGCCGACGTCGTTGCCGACGAACAGCGAGAAGACGCTGCCGAAATAGATAATCGCTTTCGGGTTAGAGAGATTGGTGAGAAAGCCTTTAAGAAAGCTTCTGCCCTTTTTCGGCAGTTCCACCACCGGCGCATCCTGTACCGGCTGCTTATGGCGCTGACGCGCCGAGCTGAGCAGCTGCCAGCCCATCCACAGCAGATAGAGACCGCCGCCGACCATAATGATCTGATGCAGCCACGCCATCTTCTCCAGGATCAGGTGCAGCCCCATCAGCGCGACGCCCGCCCAGATAACGATCCCCAGCGTAATGCCGAGCACGCCCATCATCGCCTCTTTGCGCGAGCGGCTGGCGGCGGTTTGCGAAACAAAAAAGAAGTCCGGGCCGGGACTCATCAACGCGACCAGATGCACCAGCGCGACCGTGGCAAATAACATCAGCATAGGTAGTGTCCTTTACTCTTCATCATCAAGATGCTCTTTGATCATCACCAGGAAGGGTTTGCCAAAGCGCTCCAGTTTGCGGTGGCCGACGCCGTTGACGCTCAGCATTTCCGACGCCGTTACCGGCATCTGCTCCGCCATCTCAATCAGCGTGGCGTCGTTAAACACCACGTAAGGCGGGATATTCTCTTCGTCGGCAATCGCTTTACGCAGCTTGCGCAGCTTGGCGAACAGCTTGCGATCGTAATTGCCGCCGTAAATTTTCGGCGAGCTGCTGCTTTTCGGCTTCGCCGCATTAAGACGCGGTACCGCCAGCATCAGCGGCACTTCGCCGCGCAGCACCGGACGCGCCGCTTCCGTCAGCTGCAGCGCGGAGTGCATGGCGATATTCTGCGTCACCAGCCCAAGGTGGATAAGCTGACGCAGCACGCTGACCCAGTGCTCGTGGCTCTGCTCGCGGCCGATGCCGTAAACCGGCATTTTGTCATGGCCCTGGTCGCGGATGCGCTGGTTGTTGGCACCGCGCAGCACCTCGACCACATAGCCCATGCCGAAACGCTGCCCGACGCGATAGATGCAGGAGAGCGCTTTCTGCGCTTCCACCAGGCCATCGTAACGCTTGGGCGGATCGAGACAGATGTCGCAGTTGTCGCACGGCTGCTGACGTCCTTCGCCGAAATAGTTCAGCAGCACCAGACGTCGGCAGGTTTGCGCTTCGGCGAAGGCGCCCATGGCGTTGAGCTTATGGCGTTCGATATCCTGCAGCGGGCCGGGCGCTTTCTCTTCCAGACATTTGCGCAGCCACGCCATATCCGCCGGGTCGTAGAGCATCATCGCTTCGGCCGGCAGCCCGTCGCGTCCGGCGCGGCCGGTTTCCTGATAATAGGATTCGATATTGCGCGGTATGTCGAAGTGCACCACGAAGCGCACGTTGGGCTTGTTGATGCCCATGCCGAACGCCACCGTCGCGACCACGATCTGCAGATCGTCGCGCTGAAACGCCTCCTGCACGCGTGCACGCTGCGCGCTGTCGATGCCGGCATGATAGGCGCCGACGCTCAGCCCGCGGCTCTGCAGACGCGCGGCGGTGTCTTCCACCTTCGCGCGGCTGTTGCAGTAGATGATGCCGCTTTTGCCGCGCTGATCCTGAACGTAGCGCAGCAGCTGCTCGGTGGGCTTGAACTTCTCCACCAGCGTATAGCGAATGTTAGGACGGTCGAAGCTGCTGATCTGAATCAGCGGGTCCTGCATATCCAGCAGGTGAACGATGTCGTTGCGCGTGGTTTCGTCGGCGGTGGCGGTCAGCGCCATTACCGGCAGCTGCGGGAACCGCTGACGCAGCTGCCCCAGCGCACCATATTCGGGACGGAAGTCGTGGCCCCACTGCGAGATACAGTGCGCTTCGTCGACCGCCAGCATCGCAGGCTGCCAGTGCGCCAGGCTCTCGAGGAAGTTATCCATCATCAGACGTTCAGGCGCGATATAGAGCAGCTTCACGCGGCCGGTGCGGCAATCCGCCATCACCTGCTGCTGCTGCTCGCGCGTCATGGTGGAGTTGAGGCACGCCGCCGCGACGCCGTTCGCCAGCAGCTGATCCACCTGATCTTTCATCAGCGAAATCAGCGGCGACACCACCAGCGTCAGGCCTTCCTGCACCAGCGCGGGGATCTGATAACAGAGCGATTTGCCGCCGCCGGTGGGCATAACGACCAGACAATCCCGTCCGCTCAGCGCCGCATTAATGATGGTTTGCTGACCGGGACGAAAATGCTGATAGCCGAAGGTATCCTGCAATACCTGCTGCGCCAGCGCTTCCTGATTATGTACTACCGAGATTGCCACTGTATTCCTGTTGTTTTCCGGAGAGTCAGAACAGATCGTTCAGCATGACGCCGACGCCGAGACGCGTCTGACGATGGTTATAGTCGATAAGCGACTCGCCATAACCGCTAAACACCTGGGTATAGAAACGAACGTGTTCGCTGATCGGATAGCTCCAGCCCAGCGTCGCGCCGCCAAAGCCGGTATTCCAGTTGTAGTTGCCTTCCACGCTGAAGATATTCTCGCCGGCGACATAACCCAGCTTCAGACGGTAATAGCCCATATATTTGGTGATATCCGGGTTATCGTCTTCGCTGTCCGGTATGCGGTACCAGGGTTTGACTTCGGCGAGGAAGTTGCCGTTCTGCGCCATCAGGCGCGCATAGACGCGGTTCCAGCTGCGCGAAGTCGGGTCGCTGCGGCCGTTGGACTGGTGGTTAAAGCCCACTTCCACATCGCGCAGCGTCCAGCCGGCGAAGTCGTAATCCGTGGCCCAGCCAAGGAAAATCTGCGGCTCGTAGTTGGTCTCGCGAAACGGCGACGACTCGCCGCGGTTCGACAGCTGCCACCAGGAACGCTGCGTATAGGAGGCGGCCAGCACGGAGTTGTCACCCAGAATACCGCGCCACAGCGGAAATGCCAGACTGAGCTGAAATTTCACTTCATCTTTGCGCGCGTTGTCTGCCCAGTTATAGGAGGAAATCGCCTCTTTATTGATGTCGCTGGTGTAGGTATAGAGCAGATAGTTGCTCTCATACGGATAGAGCACAAACGGATTGTCGTGCTTCTCCAGCAGGTTGGCGATAATGCTGCCGCGCACCTGAGGCGTATCGTGGACCTCTTTAACGGTGGCTTCCTCTGCCTGCGCGAGCGCAGGGAGTAACAGGGCGGCTGCTAACAAGGCGCGATGCTTGCGCATAACTTTCTCCGATGAAGGCTGCGTGTCAAATGAATGGGGAGTCATAAAAAGGAGGCCATTCTACACGCAAAAGGCGGTGAAGATGAGCGCTGATTTCCGAAACTGGAAACCCTCTCGCGCGCGGCTTAGAATACACAACTCGTTAACATTTTACGCCGTTAAAGGCGTATTTGCAGGATTGCCGCTATGTCATCACTGCTGCTGTCTCAGCAGGAAGCCCGTCAGATGGTGGGCGAAATTTTTGTTTACCATATGCCCTTCAATCAGGCGCTCGGCCTGGAGCTGGATCGGCTGGAGAGCGACTATGCCGAAATCAGCTTCGCCAGCAAAACTATGCTGATCGGCAACGCGGCGCAGCAGATCCTGCACGGCGGCGTTATCGCCTCGGTGCTGGACGTCGCCGCCGGAATGGTCTGCGTCAGCAACGCCCTGACGCGCGCGGAGAGCATCAGCGAGGAGGAGCTGCGTCAGCGCCTGTCGCGCATGGGCACCATTGATATGCGCGTCGATTATCTGCGGCCCGGCCGCGGCGAGCGCTTTACCGCCACCAGCAGCCTGCTGCGCGCCGGAAACAAGGTGGCGGTGGCGCGCGTCGAGCTGCATAACCAGCAGGGCGACTATATTGCCACGGCGACGGCGACCTATTTGATTGGTTAATCGCGGACGCCGTGCGAAAATCGACTTTTTCCGGACGCTTTCTCTCTATGGATACGCAACAAACTCGCCAGGGCATTGGCTTCGCGCTCGGCGCCTACTTTATCTGGGGCATCGCCCCAGCCTATTTCAAGCTGGTTAAAACCGTTCCGCCGACGGAGATCATGACGCACCGCGTTATCTGGTCGGCGCTTTTTATGCTGGTGCTGATTAGCCTGAGCCGCAGCTGGTCACAGGTGCGCAGCGTGCTGGCGCAGCCGAAGAAGGTGCTGCTGCTGGCGCTGACCGCCGTGACGATCGGCGGCAACTGGCTGCTGTTTATCTGGGCGGTGAATAACCAGCATATGCTCGAAGCGAGCCTCGGCTACTTTATTAACCCGCTGATTAACGTGGTGCTCGGCATGCTGTTTCTGCGCGAGCGCTTTCGACGGCTGCAGTGGCTGGCGGTGCTGCTGGCGGCCATCGGCGTGCTGGTGCAGCTGTGGCAGTTCGGCTCGGTGCCGCTGATCGCGCTCGGCCTGGCGCTGAGCTTCGCCTTTTACGGACTGGTGCGCAAAAAGATTCAGGTCGATGCGCAGAGCGGCATGCTGATTGAGACGCTGTGGCTGTTTCCGCTGGCGGCGATCTATCTCTTTGGCGTGGCTGACACGCCGACCAGTCATCTGAGCGCTAACCCGCTGAGCCTGAACCTGAAGCTGGTGGCGGCGGGCATCGTGACGACGATTCCGCTGATGCTGTTTGCCGCCGCCTGCACGCGGCTGCGCCTCTCTACCGTCGGCTTTTTCCAGTATCTCGGCCCGACGCTGATGTTCCTGCTGGCGGTGCTGTTTTACGGCGAGACTATTACGCCCGACAAGATGGTGACATTCGCCTTTATCTGGCTGGCGCTGGCGGTGTTTATTTTTGATGCGGTGGTGGCGACGCTGCGTAGTCGACGCGCGATAAAGCGGACTGCTTAGTCCGTTAGTTTAGTGCCTGCGCGCATGGCCTGGCCCGATCGCAAAGTCCATGGCATCCCTGCTCGCTCGGCCCGCGCGTATACGCACCTCATCCCTGAGGTGCGCCCGTGTCCGGGCCAACGCTTTGCGTTGTTCAAAAACGCTCCCGGCGTTTTTGTCCTTGTCGCGGGACGCTTTGCTCTTCGGGCCAGGCCATTCGCTAGTTAACGTCTCTGCGGCCTGTAAGATTAGGCCGTGCGGTTTGAGACGTTACAGCCAGTTCTTGCGTTTGAAATAGAGATAAGGCGCCAGGCCGGCGAGGATCATCAAACCAATCGCCGCCGGATAACCAAAGCTCCACTTCAGCTCCGGCATAAACTCGAAGTTCATCCCATAGCTGGAGGCCACCAGCGTCGGCGGCAGAAACACCACCGACACCACCGAGAAGATCTTGATAATGCGGTTCTGCTCGATGTTGATAAAGCCCATTGCCGCCTGCATCAGGAAGTTCACCTTCTGAAACAGCGATTCGTTATGCGGCAGCAGCGACTCGATATCGCGCAGGATCTCGCGCGCCTGCTCCAGCTGGTTGTTCGGCAGCCGCGCCTTGCGCACCAGGAAATTGAGCGCGCGCTGGGTATCCATCAAGCAGAGCCGCACCTTCCAGCCGATATCTTCCAGCTCGGCGAGACGCGACAGCGCCTGGTCATACTCTTCGCCCTGCTGCCCTTCCATAATCACGCGGCTGAGCTTCTCCAGCGCGCTATAGATATTCTCGATCTCATCCGCCAGCTGTTCGATTTTGGTTTCGAACAGATCCAGCAGCAGCTCAAAGGCGTTGCCGTCGATCAGCGTTTGATTGCGGGCGCGCATGCGGTAAAGGCGAAATGCGGGCAGCTCGCGTTCGCGCAGAGTATAAAGCCGCCCTTCGCGAATGGTGAAAGCCACGGTAGAGTTGCCGGCGTGATCTTCCGCATCTTCATAAAAGAAGAAAGAGTGAATATGCAGACCGTCTTCATCTTCGAAAAAACGCGCCGAGGCTTCGATATCCTCCAGCTCGGGACGCGTCGCCAGGCTTTGCCCCAGCTCGCTCTGCACGCGGTCGCGCTCGCCCTCTTCCGGCTCGATCAGATCGACCCACACCGAGGTGGTCAGTTTGTCGTTTTCGTCTTCCAGCTC
Source organism: Pantoea sp. NGS-ED-1003 (assembly GCF_000738765.1). Classification (NCBI taxonomy): domain Bacteria; kingdom Pseudomonadati; phylum Pseudomonadota; class Gammaproteobacteria; order Enterobacterales; family Erwiniaceae; genus Pantoea; species Pantoea sp. NGS-ED-1003. The sequence continues at coordinate 182,745 of NZ_JPQA01000010.1, read as the reverse complement.
CAGACGCGTCAGGCGGCTGCGATCCAGTTTAAATGCGCTCAGCATAGCAATACTCCCCATTGCAGACTAAATGGGACAAGGCCGTTGGCCGATCGGCCACGGCAACGCCTGAACACGGAAACGCTCGTTCAAAAGGTGAATCAGTGCTGACTCGTGCGACGGGATAAAAAAGGGAGGTCGCTGATAACCGCTAAGGCTACCCGCTAAAAGAGGAAGCCTTAGATGTTATTCCTGGTAACCAGGTGACTGAGCCAGCATCGACTGGGCGTATCCAAGGCTTTGTCCTCTCTTGATAATAGTGCGCGCATGTTACGCTGAGACGAAAAAGTCGTCAACCGATGACTAAGCGGTTTCCAGCTTCGCATAGGCGGCCACCAGCCACTTGATGCCCTGGCCCTGAAACGCCACCTGCACGCGGCTGTGCTCGCCGCTGCCTTCCAGGTTGATGATGGTGCCTTCGCCGAATTTCGCATGCTTCACGCGCTGGCCCAGCGAAAAACCGCTGTCGCTTTTCGAGATCGGCGCGCCCATGCGCTGATGGCTGACCGGCCGGCTGACGCTGGCGCGCAGGCGCACCTCTTCGATGCACTCCTCCGGCAGCTCGCCGATAAAGCGCGACGGGCGGTGATAAACCTCTTTGCCGTAGAGCCGCCGCGACTCGGCGTAGGTCAGCGTCAGCTTCAGCATGGCGCGCGTCACGCCGACATAGGCAAGACGCCGCTCCTCTTCCAGACGGCCGCCTTCATCAATCGACATCTGGCTTGGGAACATCCCCTCTTCCATGCCGACGATAAAGACCTGGCTAAACTCCAGACCCTTCGCCGAGTGCAGCGTCATCAGCTGCACCGCATCCTGCCACTTATCGGCCTGGCCTTCGCCCGCTTCCAGCGCCGCATGCGACAGGAACGCCTGCAGCGGCATCAGATCTTCATCTTCGTCCTGGTAGCTGAACTGGCGCGTCGCCGTCACCAGTTCCTCAAGGTTTTCGATACGCGCCTGGCCCTTTTCGCCTTTCTCCTGCTCATACATCACCCACAGGCCGGAATCTTTGATGACGCGGTCGGTCTGCACATGCAGCGGCATCTCGGCAGTTTCGCTCGCCAGCGAATCGACCAGCTCGCAGAAGCGCTGGAGCGCAGAGGCCGCGCGCCCCGCCAGCGCTTTGGTTTGCAGCAGTTCGCGCGTCGCCTGCCACAGCGTCATCTGGCGTTCGCGGGCGGTCTGACGCACCACGTCGAGCGTACGATCGCCCACGCCGCGCGTCGGCGTATTCACCACGCGCTCAAAGGCGGCATCGTCGTTGCGGTTGGCGATCAGGCGCAGATAGGCGAGCGCGTCTTTGATCTCCTGGCGTTCGAAGAAGCGCATGCCGCCGTAAATGCGATAGGGCATGCTGCTCTGCAGCAGCGCCTCTTCCAGCACGCGCGACTGGGCGTTGCTGCGGTAGAGAATGGCGCAATCCTGCAGGGCGTTGCCGTTCTCCTGCCAGGTTTTGATGCGGTTGACCACAAAGCGCGCTTCGTCGAGCTCGTTAAAGGCGCAATAGATCGAAATAGGATCGCCGTCGCTACCGTCGGTCCACAGCTCTTTGCCGAGACGGCCGTTGTTGTTGGCGATCAGGGCGTTGGCCGACTTCAGGATATTGTTAGTAGAGCGGTAGTTCTGCTCAAGGCGAATAGTTTCCGCCGCCGGAAAATCCTGCAGGAAGCGCTGAATGTTCTCGACCTGCGCGCCGCGCCAGCCGTAGATCGACTGATCGTCGTCGCCGACGATGATTACCCGGCCGCTGTCGCCCGCCAGCATGCGGATCCAGGCGTACTGGATGTTGTTGGTGTCCTGAAACTCATCCACCAGAATATTGCTGAAGCGTTCGCGATAGTGGTTGAGAATATGCGGCTTGTGCAGCCACAGCTCATGGGCGCGCAGCAGCAGCTCGGCGAAATCGACCAGTCCGGCGCGGTCGCACGCTTCCTGATACGCCTGATAGATGCGCAGCCAGGTCTGCTCCACCGGATTGCCGTAGCTTTCGATATGTTTCGGGCGCAGCCCTTCATCTTTTTTGCCATTGATGTACCACATGCCCTGACGCGCAGGCCACTGCTTCTCATCCAGGTTCATCGCCTTAATCAGGCGCTTCAGCAGGCGCAGCTGATCTTCGCTGTCGAGGATCTGGAAATCCTGCGGCAGGCCAGCGTCAAGATGGTGCGCGCGCAGCAGGCGATGGGCGAGACCGTGGAAGGTGCCGATCCACATGCCGCCCTGGCTGGTGCCGATTAGCTGCTCGATACGGTGACGCATCTCCGCCGCCGCTTTGTTGGTAAAGGTCACCGCCATAATTGAATAGGGCGAGCAGTTCTCTACCGAGAGCAGCCAGGCGATGCGGTGCACCAGGACGCGCGTTTTTCCGCTGCCCGCGCCTGCCAGCACCAGCAGGTTGCCGCGCGGCGCCGCCACGGCTTCGCGCTGTTTGTCATTCAAACCGTTGAGCAGATCAGAAACGTCCATAGGCACCGTTCACTAAAGAAAACAAAAAGCGAACCCTGAATCATTCGGCTTGCAGCAAGAGGCATGATTCAGGGCACGACTGGATAAATCTACAGCCATTATAACAGTGAGCTCAGGGATGCCAATCGCGAAATTTCTACGTGCGGCACCAGCCGCGCATCGGCCACCTGCATCAGGTTGCCGCCGCGCAGGTTAATCCAGCACGCCTGCAGGCCGCAGCGCAGCGCGCCGGCCACGTCGGTGGTCAGGTCGTCGCCCACGTGCAGAATGTGCTCCGGCGCGATGCCGAGCCGCTGCGCGGCGAGATGATACATATCCTGATAAGGCTTCGCGCGGCCATCCGGTCCGGCGCGCAGCGCGAACTGGAAATAGTCGGCGATGCCGAGCTGTTCCGGGCGGGCGTTACCGTTGGTGATCGCCACCAGCGGCACTTTTTCGCCCAGCGCCTTCAGGGTCTGATGCGTCTCTTCCGGCATCTCGACCTGACTGCGCCAGTGGTGAAAGACGCCCATGATTTCATCAGCGCCCGCCGTCGCTTCCTGCAAGGAGAGACCGGCGTTCAGCAGCGCCAGCTCGACCGAGCGTCGACGCCATTCCGATACGTCGTGATAAATATCGGGCTCGCGCACCAGCAGTTCGTCGCGCAGCCGTTGATAATCGAGCGGCGTAAATTCGCGCAGCGACGGATGATAGGCCTGCAGCGCCGCATGCGATTCGGCGGTGGTTTTGCGGATCACCGGATAGTTGTCGTAAAGCGTATCGTCGAGATCGAAAGTCATCGCTTTCACGGCGCGTAGCGGACGGTAAAACTTCATTCGTTCTTTCCTCGTTTGGCGCGGGGATGCGCAGCGTCATACACCGTCGCCAGATGCTGGAAGTCGAGATGGGTATAGATCTGGGTGGTGGAGAGATTGGCGTGGCCCAGCAGCTCCTGCACCGCGCGCAGATCGCCGCTCGACTCCAGCAGATGCGTGGCGAACGAGTGACGCAGCTTGTGCGGATGAATATGGCTGGCGACGCCCTGCTTCACGCCCCATTCAGCGAAGCGCTTTTGCACGTTGCGCGCCGAAATGCGGCGTCCCCGGCTGGAGAGAAACAGCGCGTCATCCTCGCTGCCAAAAGCGGCGCGCAGCGGCAGCCACTGTTCCAGCCAGGTGACGGCGGTGCGTCCGATCGGCACGCGGCGCTCTTTGCTGCCTTTGCCTACTACCCAGACATCGCCCGCATCGAGATCGACGTGGCGGCAGTCCATATTCACCAGCTCCGACAGGCGCAGTCCGCCGCCGTACATCACCTCCAGCATCGCGCGGTCGCGCACCGCCAGCGGATCGTTAAGGTCGATCTCCAGCAGCTGATTCACTTCGTCGACGTCGATGTTCTTCGGCAGATGGCGCGCGTTGCGCGGCGTGGTGATCCCTTTGGCGGGATTGGCGGAGAGTTTGCCCTGGCTGACCTGCCAGTCGAGAAAGCTGCGCAGCGCCGACAGACGCAGCGCGAGGCTGCTGGCGCCTAATCCGGCGCGACGGCTGCGCGACGCCATGCTGCGCACCTGCGCCGGCTCCAGCTGCGCCCAGCTCTCCAGCTTCATCTCTTCGGCCATTTCGCTCAGCGTCGCCAGCTGGCGCGCGTAGTTTTCCTGCGTCAGCGGGCTGAGCTGACGCTCCACCCGGAGGTAGCGCAGGAATTCGTCGACGGCGGCCTGCAGCGCGCTCATGCGCGTTCCACCCAGCGCGACAGCAGCTCCGGCATCATCTGCGCCAGATGCTGCAACAGCAGCGTGCCCATGCCGGCCTGATAGTGCTGGCTGTCGCGGCTGCTGAAGATCAGCACGCCCAGCTCGCCGCGCTCGCCCATCAGCGACATCGCGACCGACCCGATCGCTTTAGCCTGCGGCAGCAGCAGCAGCAGTTCGGGGCCGTTCAGGCTGCCAAGAAAATGGTGCTGCTGGCCGAAGCGCTGGATGCGCAGCGGCTCGAACGCCTGCCGCGACAGGCTAAGCTGCACGAATTCCGAGGGCGCGCCCAGCCGCCATTTGTCGGCGAAAAGGCGCAGATTGGCGCCTGCCAGCCCGAGATCGCGCGCCCAGCGGTGCAGGCGGTTCAGCATCTCCTGCAGCGAATCGGCCGACGCCAGATGGCCCTGCAGCGCCAGCAGCCGATCGAACAGCTCATGGTTGGCGCTGGCCTGCTCCATCAGCAGGGTGATCTCCTCTTCCAGCCGCTGGATATGGTTGCGCTGACGCGCCATATGCCACTCCACCAGCGACACGCTGCCGCGCACCGGATGCGGCACCGCCATCTGTTCAACCTGGCGGGCGTTGCGGATAAAGAAATCAGGATTTTGCTGCAGATAATCGTTAACGGCCTGATCGTCCAGCAGGATCGTATTGTCAGCCTGCTCTTCGATATTTTTCATAGATGAATAAACCCATCGTAAACGTGTGTGGCGGGTCCGGTCATAAACAGCGGCTGACCAGCTCCTTTCCAGGCGATATGCAGCGTGCCGCCCGGCAGATCGACGCGCACCTTCGGCGCCAGAATGCCCTGCTGAACGCCGCAGGCTACCGCGGCGCACGCGCCGCTGCCGCACGCCTGGGTTTCGCCCGCTCCGCGCTCGTAAACGCGCAGGCGAATATGCTCCGCCGACACCACTTCCATAAAGCCGACGTTGACGCGTTCGGGAAAGCGCTCGTGGCTTTCCAGCGCCGGGCCGACGGTCTCGACCGCGGCGGTCTGCACGCTGTCGACCTGGATCACGCAGTGCGGATTGCCCATCGACACCGCGCCGAACATGACGGTCTGTTCGGCGACACGCAGCAGATAGAGATTTTCCGCTTTATTGGCGCGGAACGGCACCTGCTGCGGTTCGAAATTGGGCTCGCCCATATTGACGCGCACCAGTTCGTCCGGCGTCACGCTCAATACCATCCGTCCGGTTTGCGTGCTGACGCGGATTTCGCTTTTGTTGGTCAGCCCTTTCAGCCTGACGAAGCGGGCGAAGCAACGCGCGCCGTTGCCGCACTGCGCCACTTCGCTGCCGTCGGCATTGAAGATACGATAGTGGAAATCGAGATCGGGATCGTAAGGCGGCTCGACGATCAGCAGCTGATCGAAACCGATCCCCAGATGGCGATCCGCCAGCCGGCGAATCAGCTCCGGCGAGAAAAAGACGTTTTGCGTCACGGCATCCACAACCATGAAATCGTTGCCGAGTCCGTGCATTTTGGAGAACTGCATTTTTTGCTCCGCCGGGTGCGCCATTACAATTATTCTGCTGACATGCTGGCGTTGCCGCCGCTCACCAGTCCGTGCGTGTCTGCCTGAGCCGCACGCTGTTGCTGCTGCTTTTTCTGCTGCTCAGCTTGCTGTGGAGATTGCGTTTTTGGCTGGTCGGCGGGCGGGAAGTAAAGCGGTCCTTTTAGTCCACAGCCTGCCAGGCTCGTCAGCGCCAGCGCCATTGCCAACAGGCTTTTTACTCTCTTCATCTCTTCTGCTCTTTTGTCCTTAACCTGGTTGCTTATCATCGCAGTTGAAGATGGAAAAGCAACAGGAAATCCCCGCAATTCGCGTGCGCGCGGTGACGTTCTAAGGAAAGAGCCGCGCGGCGAGCGCGGCGTCAGTGTACCTGGTAGCGCGGCTGATAGTCGCCGTTGTCGTTATCCGGCTGCGTGGCGCAAAGCTGGGCCAGCGTCTGGCTGCGGAACGGGATCACCTGGAAGCGGTCGCCGGTATTCACGATCTGGTAGAACTGCGGCAGGTTGAAGTTGATAAAGCTGGAGCCGTAGGTAAAGCGATCGTGCGAAGAGGAGTAAAAGCGGCTGACGTCGCGCACCAGCTCCTCTTTGCTGCCTTCGCAATGGTGATAGACCTCGACGCGGTTGGTTTCATCCAGGATATAGATGTTGAAACCCTGCTCGTCGGTGGTGTCTTCGAAGAAGAACTGAATAATGCCTTCGCTGGCGTAGCCGTTCACCACCGGCGGCAGCGGCGTCTGGTTCGATTCCACTTTGATCGACAGGCCGTGCAGCTTGTTGTTGGAGATGGCGCCGTAGAACTCCACCGCGTTTTCCAGCTTCTGCACCGACACGCTCATGCGCTCGAAGAACAGTCCCCACGTCTGGCCCGCCATGCGCAGCGCTTTAAAGCGGCCCGGCTCCTGACGCGTGCTGGAGAGACGCAGCTCGATGCATTCGGAAACCAGCTGCTGAACACGCGTGCGGATCAGCCCGCGCAGATGCTGGCTGTAGCAGAAGACTTCTACCGTGTCCGGCGGCGAAGCGTCCTGATGCATTTTGCCCAGAATGGTTTTCAACGCCTCGATCATCGCCTGCTCGCCGCTGAAGTGCAGCGTGCGCACTTCGTTCCACGAGTTGCGGTAGAGCAGATCGATACTGCCGATCAGGCACTGCTGCTGCTGGCCGAAGCTAAAGACGTCGAGCTTGCGGAAATCGAAGTGCACCACCTGATTGCGGAAAGCGGAGGTCGGATCGTGCTCAAGGTTGACGATAATCGCCAGATGGCGGATTTCGCACGGGCTGTAGAGCGCTTTCGGCGTCGGCGCAGGCAGGCGCAGCGGGAAGTGCGACGAGACGTCGTTCACCAGCTCCTGCAGGCGCGCCAGATCGCAGATCTCGTTGCCTTTGATATGCAGCCGCGTTTTGCTGGTCAACAGGCCGTTGAACCACGCCCAGGCCACCAGCTTATTCAGATAGCGGTTATATTCCAGCGGCTGATGGCTGATGATCGAGCTCATGTCCGGCGCCTGGTTATAGAGATACCAGCCTGAACGGTTGGCGCGGCCCGCCGGAACGTGAATAAAGGTCAGGTTCTCTTCCGAGAGGTCAGGCGAAATCTGCGGATTGACCAGCGTGACCTTGCCCGGCAGCGCTTCAAAAGCGGCGTACAGTTTACGCGTCAGCACGCCGATATCCTGCGGACTCGCGCTGACGCTTAAATTGTTGCGACGGGCAAAACGGATCAGGTTGCGATAGCTCTGCATCATCGCATCCAGCAGTTCGTTGTGCGCCTCGCGCACGCGTTCGATTTTCCAGCCGCCGCGGTTGTCGAGAATCGCCAGTTTTTCCTCGTCCCAGCCCCACTCTTTTACCAGCTGCGACAGGATCTCGCGTCGCCAGCCCGAGCGGCTGCTGGTTTCGTCGGCGCTCAGCTTCTCGCACACTTTCAGGTAGAAACAGCGGCGCACCAGGTCGAGGCGCGGCCGATCGTCCACGCTGGTCAGATAGTGCGTCACGCGCTCCAGCATCATGCAGTAGGGATCGAGGCCGAAGCTGACGATTTCGCCGTCGTGCAGGCGCTGTTTGATATCCATCGCCAGCAGTTGGGTGTTGGGATACTCCCAGCTGTAGGCCTCCAGCAGCAGCGTTTTCAGCACCGCTTTATAGGGCGAGTCGATGCTTTTATAGAGCTGCCACAGGCTGGCGCCGAAGTACTCTTCCGCCGACAGCGTGCCCAGCCCGCCGAGATCGAGCCACTCGTTAGGCGTCAGCACGCCCTGTGCGTAAAGCGACATCACATAGTCGTCGTAGTGATGCTCTTCTTCGCACGGCACCATATTCCACAGGATGCGTTTGCCCGCCATGCGCACGGCGGTGCGATAGAACTCGTCGAGCAGCAAAATATGCTGCGTCGAGCCGCAGTCTTCTCCGCCAAGACTGCCGCTTTCGTTATGGCGGAAGCGGTTTTCATCAATCAGGAAGAAGCTGACTTCCACGCCCATCGACACGCACCACTTCTGCAGCAGCGTGCATTTGCGCTGCAGGTTGAGGCGCTCTTCGTTATCCAGCCATGACTGATGGCAGACCCAGATATCCAGGTCGGAGACGCTGTTCTGACCAACCGATGAGGTGCTGCCCATGGAGTAGATGCCGGTAATCGGCATCTCGCCGGTGGGCGATACGTCCAGCGTCAGCTCGCGGCTGCCCGCCAGTTCGCGCATTAGCAGAAGCTGATTTTCTTCAGGCGTGAAGAAACTGATGCCGCGGGGAACGTTACCGTCGAAGTAACCCGGCATCAGCGGATAATGATAATGTAATAAGGTCGGCAGCAGACTGTATACGTGCTGGAAAGCAGGTCCCATCGCAGCCAGCGCGCGATCGACACGCAGCTGATTAATGGCATCCAGTCTCTGTTTCAGTGTCTCAATGTAGAGGTACAAGACGTTTCGCCTGATTGTCCCAGTGTTTAAGCAACCTGTTTCCTCAATCCGCCGCTTAGTAATCGAAAAAGTTGGACGAATTATTGCTGGAAACGTGATCAATCTAACACCTGGCAGATTGACCGTAAAGAAAGTTGCGCTACCTAACAGTTTAGCACGTTCCTGTTCGCTTCCTGCGCTTTCGGACACCGGCGGTCCGCTTCATCCTCTTTTCACTGGCGAATCCTCCCGCCAGCCCGGTCAAATAATCCGTTGAAACTGTCAGCCATCAGCCGACAATGATAGGATATTCGGTGAACGATCAAAATGGTTAACAGCATGTTAGACAAAATTTTCAGAATTGCTACAAGACAAAGTCCTCTCGCGCTCTGGCAGGCACATTATGTCCAGCAACGCCTGATGGCCGCGCATCCGGGCCTGCGTGTGGAGCTGGTGCCTATGGTCACCAAAGGCGACGTCATCCTCGACACGCCGCTGGCGAAAGTCGGCGGTAAAGGACTCTTTGTTAAAGAGCTGGAGCTGGCGATGCTGGAAGATCGCGCCGATCTCGCGGTCCATTCGATGAAAGATGTGCCGGTCGCATTCCCCGAAGGATTAGGGCTGGTCACGATTTGCGAGCGTGAAGACCCGCGCGACGCTTTTGTCTCAAACCACTACGACTCGCTCGACGCGCTGCCGCAGGGCGCGGTAGTCGGCACGTCCAGCCTGCGCCGTCAGAGCCAGATTAGTGAACGCCGCCCGGATCTGGTGATCCGCTCGCTGCGCGGCAACGTCGGAACGCGCCTGTCGAAACTCGACGCCGGCGAGTATGACGCCATTATTCTGGCGGCCGCCGGACTGAAGCGTCTGGAGCTAGAGTCACGCATTCGTCAGCCGCTGCCGGCAGAAATCTCTCTGCCCGCCGTCGGCCAGGGCGCGGTAGGCATCGAATGCCGCCTCGACGACAGCGAACTGATTAACCTTCTTCAGGCGCTCAATCACGACGATACCGCCGTCTGCGTCAAAGCCGAGCGCGCGATGAACACCCGGCTGGAAGGCGGCTGCCAGGTGCCAATCGGCAGCTTCGCGCTGCTGGAAGGCGACAAGCTGTGGCTGCGCGGCCTGGTCGGCGCGCCGGACGGCAGCGTGATGGTGCGCGGCGAACGTCGCGGCCCGCGCGCCGAGGCGGAAGCGATGGGCATCTCTCTCGCCGAAGAGTTGCTCGGCAAGGGCGCGCGCGACATTCTGCGCGAGGTCTACCAGGGGCAGCCGCCGGTATGACTATCCTGGTCACTCGCCCGGAACCCGCCGCCAGCGCGCTGGTGACTCGCCTGCGCAGCCTTGGCCGTCAGGCCTGGAGCCTGCCGCTGATTGAGTTTGCGCCGGGCAGCGACCTCGATCGTCTGCCGCAGCAGCTTGCCGCGCTACGCGGCGGCGACCTGGTTTTCCTGCTTTCTCAGCAGGTGATCCACTATGCGCAGCCTGCGCTAATCCGTCATCACGCAGCGTGGCCTGCGGACGTAGACTATTATGCAATTGGTCGCAGTACCGCGCTGGCGTTTCACACCGCCAGCGGTCGCCACGTCGATTATCCGCACGCGCAGGAGACCAGCGAAGCGCTGATAAACCTGGCGGCGCTACAGCGCGTATCCGGTAAGAAAGCGCTGATTTTACGCGGAAATCCGGGACGCGAACTGCTGGCGGAAACGCTGACCGCTCGCGGGGCGGAAGTCTCATTTAGCCAGTGCTATCATCGCTGCCAGAAGCACTACGACGGCCCAGTTGAAGGTCGACGCTGGCGCAACCGCGGCATCACAACGCTGGTGGTCAGCAGCGGTGAAATGTTACAACAGCTGTTTTCTCTGTTCCCCGCGATCGATCGCGAGGAATGGTTATTGCGCTGTCGACTGGTTGTCGTCAGTGAACGTTTGGCTACGCTTGCCGGAGAACTGGGCTGGCAGGATATTCAGGTAGCCGATGGTGCCGATAACGACGCGCTGCTGCGCGCGTTACGCTGAACTTAATCATGGGATGTGCCACAGATGACGGAACAAAAAGCGACCTCCGCCACGGTCGAAGAGACTACGCCAGCGGCAGACACTTCGCCCTCTTCTCGCCCGCAACCGCCGCGCGATAAAAAGAGCGGCGGCATGGTGCTGGGCGCGGTGGCGATTGTCATCGCCCTTGCGACCGGCGCGGGTTTATACCTTAACGGGAAACATCAGGCTGAACTTCAGGCGCAGGCGAATCAGAGCCTGAGCGACAAGCTGAACGCCTTGCAGCAGCAAGCGGGCAGCGACAAACAGCAGTTGACTCAGCAGCTCAGCAGCGCGCAAAGCGCCCTGAACGACGCGCGTACCCAGCAGGCCGCCACGGCGAAAGAGCTGGAAGCCCTGCGTGAAAAGGTCGCGACTATTTCCAGCAATGACGTGAACGCCTGGCTGGTGTCGCAGGCTGACTACCTGGTGAAACTGGCGGGCCGCAAGCTCTGGAGCGACCAGGATGTCACCACGGCGGCAGCGCTGCTGAAAAGCGCCGACGCCAGCCTGGCTGATATGAACGATCCGAGCGTCACCAGCGTGCGTCGCGCGCTGACGCAGGATATCAGCACCCTTTCGTCCATCGATCAAATCGATTACGACGGCATTATTCTGAAGCTGAATCAGCTCTCTAACGGCGTCGACAACCTGCGTCTGGCGGATAACGACAGCGACGACGCGCCGATGGACAGCGATGGCGGCGAGCTGACCTCTTCGCTGCGCGAATGGCGTCAGAACCTGGTGAAAAGCTGGCATAACTTTATGGATGACTTCATTACTATCCGCCGCCGCGACAATACAGCGCAGCCGCTGCTGGCGCCGAACCAGGACGTTTATCTGCGCGAGAACATCCGCTCGCGTCTGCTGATCGCCGCGCAGGCGGTGCCGCGTCATCAGGACGAAATCTATAAACAGTCTATTGATACCGTATCCAGCTGGGTGCGCGCCTGGTACGACACCAACGATCCCGCGACCAAAGCCTTCCTGGCGCAGCTGGATGAACTGAGCCAGCAGAGCATCAATATGAACCTGCCGGACAATCTGGAAAGCCAGCCGCTTATCGATAAGCTGATGCAGACGCGCGTGCGCAACCTGATTGCGCAGCCTTCCGTCGCCGCTGACCAGCAAGGGGGCTAAGCGCATGCTTAAGGTATTTATCCTGTTCATCCTGCTGATCGCCGGTATTGTGGTCGGTCCGATGATTGCCGGCCATCAGGGCTATGTGCTGATTCAGACCGATAACTGGAATGTAGAAACCAGCGTCACCGGTCTGGCGATCATTCTGATCGTTAGCCTGCTGGTTATTCTCGGCGTCGAATGGCTGCTGCGTCGTCTGTTTCGCACCGGCGCCCGCACCCGCGGCTGGTTTACCGGCCGCAAACGCCGTCGCGCGCAGCGTCACACCCAGACCGCGCTGATGAAGCTGGCCGAAGGCGATCACCGCCAGGTAGAGAAGCTGCTGTCGAAAGACGCCGATCACGCCGAAGTGCCGGTGGCCAACTATCTGCTGGCCGCCGAAGCGGCGCAGCAGCGCGGCGATGAGATCCGCGCCAACCAGCATCTGGAGCGCGCTGCCGAACTCTCGGACAATGACGTGATTCCGGTTGAGATCACCCGCACGCGTATTCTGCTGGCACGCAACGAAGATCACGCCGCGCGTCACGGCATCGACCGCTTGCTGGAGGTCGCGCCGCGCCATCCGGAAGTCCTGCGCCTGGCGGAGCAGGCTTACGTGCGCACCGGCGCATGGAGTTCGCTGATTGATATTCTGCCTGCGATGGAAAAATCGCAGGTAGGCGATGAAGAGCATCGCGCGCACCTGCAGCAGCAGGCGTGGCTAGGCCTGATGAATCAGGCGATGGCCGATCAGGGCAGCGACGGCCTGAAGCGCTGGTGGTCGAATCTGAGCCGTAAAACGCGTCAGCAAACGGCGCTGCAGGTGGCGATGGCAGACCATCTGATTGAGTGCGACGATCACCAGACCGCGCAGGATATCGTGCTGGACGGCCTGAAACGCCACTATGACGATCGTCTGGTGCTGCTGATGCCGCGCATTAAAAGCAGCAACCCGGAAGCGCTGGAGAAAGCGCTGCGCCAGCAGATCAAGCAACATGGCGCGACGCCGCTGCTGCACAGCACGCTGGGGCAGTTGTTGATGCGCCATGGCGAATGGCAGCAGGCTGTCGAAGCGTTCCAGCAGGCGCTGGCGCAGCGCCCCGATGCGTTCGATTATGCGTGGCTGGCGGATGCCTACGACCGCATGCACCGTCCGGAAGAGGCAGCGAAAATGCGCCGCGAGGGCTTACTGCTGACGCTGAAAAACAACCCGAATGCTTAATGTTGTTGTTGCTTGTTTACGCCGGGCTTGCCCGGCTTTTTTTTGCCCTTTATCCGCCGCAAAAAAAACACCTGCCAGAGGCAGGTGTAAAATCAGGTCGGTAAGACAACCCTGAGGTATCCGACTCAACGGTATGTCTGTTGGCCCTGCAAGGGGTTAGCGATGCAGGCAGGCAGACAACGGATACCCAAAAGTGGCTCTGCGTCATTCCCAGGTTTATGCAGCATCCGCAGACATAAGAGGTGGAATGAGCATCTACGCGCTAAGTATTGCACAGAGCGTGCCAGGCTGCAGAAAATAGATTAAATTCTTTATTTTCATCAGGATAAATTATTACGCTATTCTCTGGCGCGCCGATCTTGTCTGCCTTAGACGACAACTGGCCCGCTTGCTGTCTCTTTTTGGAGACGATGAAAGACCACTACTATTAACTCATTTAAAATCAATAAATTAATAGTCGCCAGACAGAGACAATCCTCTTCTGTGTCTATTCCACAAAAGAAAAGGTGTTTAAAAGTAGGTAACGCAAAGCGTCCCGCGACAGGGACAAAAACGCCGGGAGCGTTTTTGAACAGCGCGTAGCGTTGGCCCGTTTACGGGCGCACCTCAGGGATGAGGTGCGTACTCGCGCGGGCCGAGCGCGCAGGGATGCGTACAGCGACTTTGCGATTCGTCCATGTCATTCACGTAAGCACTCAAATCCACAGTGCCGGTTTTTTTAACGATGCTTATTTCATGCAGACGAAAAAAAACCTGCTTTTTCAAGCAGGTTTATAAAATGGTCGGCGAGAGAGGATTCGAACCTCCGACCCACTGGTCCCAAACCAGTTGCGCTACCAAGCTGCGCTACTCGCCGATAATTTTTATTGTTTTGTTTTGCCTGGTGCGAAGAGAGGGACTTGAACCCTCACGTCCGTTAAGACACTAACACCTGAAGCTAGCGCGTCTACCAATTCCGCCACCTTCGCGTATCCCAGCAAAATCTGGGGTGGCTAATGGGACTCGAACCCACGACAACTGGAATCACAATCCAGGGCTCTACCAACTGAGCTATAGCCACCACAATTCGTTATGTTGCAAGCCACCGACCTACACCATGTAACTCTTTACTAACGCGGTAATGTAACCACCGCAGCTCCTGCGCACAAACTAAATGGCGCGCCCGACAGGATTCGAACCTGAGACCTCTGCCTCCGGAGGGCAGCGCTCTATCCAGCTGAGCTACGGGCGCGTAGCGCCGTTGCGGATGGGCATACTACGGACTTGGGGTGATGCTGTCCAGTGCTTTTTTAATAAAAAAACGCGTTTGATTACGCTTTGTGCATTTCGTCGAGTAATGCAGCACTCTGGCTATTTCCGCAGCGAAAAAAGGCCGAAGTAATCAGTAATATCAGAGATCGCCACGCCAGTGATAGCGCAAATATTTCAGCAATTTTAGCTGGCGACGCAGCCGACTGGGCTGTCGAATCAAGCGATAGAGCCATTCCAGCCCCAGACGCTGCCAAATCTTCGGCGCGCGCTTCACGTGACCGGTAAACACGTCGTAGGTGCCACCTACCCCCATATAGAGCGCGTGCGGCCAGCGCGCGCGACAGTCGCGCATCAACAGCTCCTGACGCGGCGAGCCCAGCGCGACAGTCACGATACGCGCGCCGCTGGCGGCGACGCGGGTAAAAAGCGCGTCGCGATCGGCAGGCGCGAAATAGCCGTCCTGCGCGCCGACGATATTGACATTCCACTGCCGGCGCAGCTTATCGCAGGTCTCATCCAGCACCGCCTGACGCCCGCCGATCAAGAACACCGGCGTGCCCTGCCGTCCGGCGCGCTCCATTAACGCCTCCCATAAATCGGCGCCCGCAATACGCTGCACCTCGGCCTGGGGATACTTTTTACGGACAGAGCGCACGATGCTGATGCCGTCGGGATATTTGAATTCCGCCTCCTGCAACAGCGCGCGCAGCGCGTCGTCGTGCTCCGCCGTCAGCATCTTCTCGGCATTGAGCGCCACTAGCGTTCCGCTGCGCGCCGTCTCGCCCGGCAGCAAAAAATCCACAAAGGCGGACATACTGTCGAAACCATACAGCGACACGCCGCGAATCTCATACTGCGGCGCTTCCGGTAACCTTGTCATGGTTGAGTTCTATCTTCCTGTTATGCCAGAGGCGTTAAGTGAGGCTATGTACAGCCTGGCCGCCGCGACGTCGAATCAGCCCGGCGCGATCCAGCAGCCAGTAAAGCATCTTCGCCACGCCGAGGCAGGCCAGAAAAATCAAAGCGAAAAAGACCACGCGCGAGCCGAACGCGTCCAGACCCTCGCGCGCCAGCACAATCATATTAAACACCGCGCCAAAGCAGAAACTCTGCATGATCGCGCCGCTATAGCGATTGTCGGCGTCGCGCCCGCGCAAATAGAGCGTATCGAAGCCTTTGATAATCAACCCGACCACCACCGCGCCCGGCAAGATAAACCAGGCGCCGCCCATCACCACCAGCGAACCCAGCAGGGTAGGCGAAATCGCCAGGCCGGAATGGTTGTTTAGCACTTCCCAGGTAAAGTAGTTGGCGCTGTTGAGCACCATCGACGGCCTGCCCGGCCACAGCCAGCCGGGTATATAGACATAAAAGTCGCGCCAGATGGGTGCCAGTCCCTGAAACTCGATCTTTGAGTAGTTCTCCAGCAGCAGCGCCAGATTCTCCCAGGGCGAAAAGGTATCCCGCGTCAGATAAAGAAAGGTGTAAACCGCCTCTTCACCGAACACGTTGAGGTTATAGCGTCGCAGCGCCAGCCAGAACATGCCGCCTATCGCCAGCACGCCCGCCGCCGCCAGCATCCACAGGCTGATCCAGCCGCGCGTAATGCCGATAAACAGGAACAGAGCGAACGCGATAATAATATTGGCGCGCGTGCCGCCCACCAGCGCGTAGGTCAGCAGGCCGAATGCCACCGTAACCACCAGAAACAGCAGCCAGTTGCGCTGCGTCGGCCGCAGAAAATAGAGGATCAGCATCGCCGGGATAAAGAAATAGAAAAAGCGCTTCAGCGCCACGCCGGAGACTTCGCTGGAGAAAATCTGGTTATAGGCGGTCAGACGGAACAGCAGAAAGCCGTTGTGCAGGAAAAAGACCGTTACCGTACCGATCGCCACCAGCGCCAGCAGCACGCAGGTCAGGTGCGTCTCGACGCGGTTCATCTGCAGCCACGGCCGGGCGCGCGGCACCGTCGCAGGGCGCAGCCGCACCTTATAGCTGACGTAGTAAACAGCGTAGAACGCCGTCGCCGACAGCAGCGCCTGCAGCAGATACTCCGGCGGCACTACCTCGACGTTAAAGCGGAACGCCAGCACGCTGGTTAGCGGGAAACCGAAATAGAAAGTCAGTAAAAACAGCAGCGTAAAAAAGAGGTGGAAATTAAAGCGCACGCGCCTGAACTCCCGCCAGGTGAGGGTCAGAATAAAACCCAGCGACAGCAGATAAACCACCAGCAGACCGCTGAACTGCATGAGGTTCATAAGGACTCCCTTTCACATTGGCGCAACGCCTCGCGCCAGCCCGCCACATAGCCCGGCGCGAAAAAGGCGATGGCCTGTTTATCGCAGCTCGCCAGCTGTCGGCGCGCTTCCGCGACGCTCGCGCGATCCAGCGCATCGCCGCTAAACAGCACCGGCAAGCCTTGCTCGCTGATATCGCGCCAGAACGGATTGCGCCGGTTCAGCACAAAAGGCACGTTAGCCTGAATCAGCAGGCTGAGCGTTCCGATGCCCTGCTGGCGTTCGAACATAAAATAGCCTAAATGGCAGCGGGCGAGCAGCGCTAAATAGTCGTCAAAGGCGAGATTGCTGCGCAGCAGCTCGACCTGCCCAGCAGGAAACAGCGTCGCGGCGGCTTTCTCAACCTCGCTAATGTAGGCGTCATTGTCAGGCGGATAGCCCAGCGGCACCACGACGCGCGTCTCCTCGCCAAACTGCGCGCGAATCGCTTTGAGGCCGTCAATATGGCGATTACTGGCGTCGCCGGAGTTGCCCAACAGCACGGTAAAGCGCGCGTCCGGCGCGCTTTGCGGCGCGGCGGCAGGCATTCTCGTCGGAAAATAGAGCAGTTGGGACGGTACGCGCGGATGCCGCTGCTGATAGTGGTGTAAATCGCCGCGGGTGGCGAAAACCCGTGCGACGCGCCCCTGCGCGATGCGGCGCAGCAGATAGAACAGGCGGAACTTCAGGCTGCGCGACTCTTCGTAAAGATCGGCGCCCCAGACGTGCCAGTAGATCTGGCTGGGGCGGATCTTACCGCTCAGCAGCGCCAGCCAGATGCCCGGATTAAACTGCCCGTGGCAGAAAAAACGCTGCTCGCGCGTTTTCGCCCGCGCCGTCAGCGCCTGCGCCAGCGCCTTTTTCGACGCGAAGGTCTCAATGTCGAGATGGCTGAAGGCAGCGAGCGCGGCAGGCTGCTGCGTCACCACCATAAATCGGCGCGGCCGATCGGCAGGCAGCTCAACGCTCAACACCTCGTTGAAAAAGCGCAGCACCGTCTGATTGTGATGGGGGATATCCGATCCCAGAACGTGGATTAACGTCATTTTTTTCGGTAATAAATCATAAAAGCGCCGCAGCAGAGCGCGAAATAAACAAGATAGGTCGCCATATAGGCCTGCGCCGCGCCGGTTACGCCCGAGAGCGGGATGAGCCAGCGCGAAAAGAGCGTCAGCAGCGCGAACTGGCTGATTTCGGCCAGAATATAGAAGCGCAGCGACGCCTTAGCAATCACCAGGTAACCGAAAACATAGGCACCGACCTTGAACACGTCGCCGCACAGCTGCCAGACGAAGAGATCGCGCATGGCGTGAAACGCCGGCGAAAAGAGCAGCCAGATCGCCACGTCGCGCAGTAGCCAGACGCAAAAGCCGACCGCCGCTACGGCGGGCAAGACAAAGCGCAGCGCGCGCATGATTTCACGCGCGATATCGCGTTTCTGCTCCAGCCGCGCCAGTGTCGGCAGCAGCCAGACGCTGAAGGTGGCGGTGATAAACTGCAGCCAGGCGTCGGAGATGCTGGTAACGCCCTGCCACAGGCCGACCTGCGCCCAGCCGTCGTGCTGCGCCAGCAGGTTGCGCATCATTATCCACGCGACCGGCAGCGTCACCGAGGTAATCAGCGCCATCAGGGTGAATTTCGCCAGGCTGCGCGCCAGTTCCGGCTGCCACTGCGGCTTCAGCCAGGCGAGCGGCAGCGGCACGCGTTTCTTCAGCAAAATGAATGCCGGAACAGCCACCAGCGCAGGCACCAGCGCAAAGCCCGCCAGCGCGCCCGCATAGCCGCCTGTCCACCAGCAGAGCACATAGGCCGCGACGCCGATAAGGCTGCCGACGATCAGCGCCAGCGCGTTGCCTCGCGCGTCGCGATAGCCTTTCAGCAGCGCCAGCGCCAGGTTGGCCCAGGCGATGCCGAACTGCAGGAAGGCGATGATGCGCACCACATTCGCAAAGCGCGTATGGCCAAACAGCGCCTGGCTAATCGGCGCGGCCGCCAGCAGAAAAACCAGCGCCAGCAGCGTGGAAAAGCCCAGCACCATCGCCGATGCGGTGCCCAGCAGCGCGCGTAGCGGCTCCGGCTGATGCTGATACTTCGCAACGTAGGTGGTGACGCCGTTGAAGATGCCTGCGCCCGCCAGCACGCCGAGCACGGTGATCAGCTGGCGAAAGTTTCCCGCCTGCCCTACCCCTTCCGGGCCGAAACTCACCGCCAGCAGTTTCACCACCAGCAGACCAGCAGCGATTTTCACCAGTGTGGACGATGCCGTCCACACCGACGCTTTTGCCAGCGACATCAGGCGAAGAAACTCAGCAGGGAACTGATAACCGTATTCTGGTTATTGTCCGTCAGGTTGTAAAACAGCGGCAGGCGCAGCAGACGCTCGCTCTCGGCCGTAGTGAAACGCTCTTCGCCGTGAAAGCGGCCGAACCGTTGGCCGGCGGGCGAACTGTGCAGCGGGATATAGTGGAAAACCGTCAGGATCTCCGCCTCTTTCATCCAGCTAATCAGCGCCTGGCGATCGTCGCTGTCGCGCAGTTTGATATAGAACATATGCGCATTGTGCTCGCAGTCGGCGGGCAGCGACGGCAGCTGGATACGCCCTTGCGCCGCCAGCGGCTGCAGCGCGTCGTAATAGCGCTGCCACAGGCGCAAACGCTGCTGATTGATGCGATCGGCCGCTTCAAGCTGCGCCCACAAATAGGCCGCCTGCAGATCCGCCATCAGATAGCTCGAGCCGATATCGCGCCAGGTATACTTATCCACCTGGCCGCGGAAAAACTGGCTGCGGTTGGTGCCCTTCTCGCGGATGATTTCGGCGCGCTCCACCAGCGCCGCATCGTTGATCAGGGTCGCGCCGCCTTCGCCGCCTGCCGTGTAGTTCTTGGTCTCATGAAAGCTGAAGCAGCCAATATGGCCAATCGTGCCCAGCGCGCGTCCCTTGTAGCGCGACATCACGCCCTGCGCCGCATCCTCGATGACCCAGAGCTGATGTTTCGCCGCCAGCGCCATAATGGCGTCCATTTCGCAGGCCACGCCCGCATAGTGCACCGGCACGATGGCGCGCGTTTTCTCGGTGATCGCCGCTTCGATTTTGCTTTCGTCGATATTGAGCGTATCTGGACGAATATCCACGAAGACGATGGTCGCGCCGCGCAGCACAAAGGCGTTGGCGGTGGAGACGAAGGTGTAGCTCGGCATAATCACTTCATCGCCCGGCTGCAGATCGATCAGCAGCGCCGCCATCTCCAGCGAAGCGGTGCACGACGGCGTCAGCAGCACTTTTTTGCTGCCGAAGCGCTGCTCCATCCACTGCTGACAGCGGCGGGTAAAACCGCCGTCGCCGCACAGCTTGCCGCTGGCCATCGCCGATTGCATATATTCAAGTTCGCTGCCGACAACCGGCGGCGCGTTAAATGGGATCATGACCTTTCCTGTAGAACCAGTAAGCGGTGCTTTCCAGCCGGGCACCGCTGCGTAAATAGAGTCGCATCGCCGGCAGGTTGCTGAGCTGCGTCGCGACGCGCAGACGGCCGAGCTGGCGGACGCGTCCCCAGTCTGCGCCTGCCAGCAGCAGGCGCTGCCCGACGCCGTTGCCCTGCGCATGTGGCAGCACGCCCAGCAGCCCGACCCGCGCCTCACCTTCCGTCTCACGCAGTGAGATAAAACCAAGCAGCGCGCCCGCCTCATCGCTGGCGATCAGGCACTGATGATCAAAGGTGCCGCGCACCGCGTTTTCAATCCACTGGGCGTAAAAGCGCGCGCTGGCGTCTGCCTCGAACCAGGGCGCGCGAAAGCGGCTCTGCACGAAGATCTGCGCCGCGGCGGCGCGCAGCGCGCTGATTTGCGACTCGCGGGCGATGCGGATGCCGCTCTGCCGTTCGGTGCGTTTAATGTTGATGGCCAGATCGGCTTCGCCTTCCGCCAGCTGAAATCCCTGCTGACAGAGAGCGTCGATCGCCTCAAGTCGGTCGGCGGGCACTTTGATCTGCCATAGATCGGCTGGCTGGCGCAGCGCCTCGCTCAGCGGCAGGTCGCCGTCCAGATCGAGTCGCGCCGTCTTGCAACCGAAAAAGGCGCTTTCCCACGCCAGGGGATTAATACTGACGTGGACGGGCATGTAACAGATCCAGCAGATACTGGCCGTAGCCGGTTTTCGTCAGTGCTTCTCCGGCGACGCGCAGCTGCTCGTCGCTCAGCCAGCCGTTGCGCCAGGCGATCTCCTCCAGACAGGCGACTTTGAAACCCTGTCGTTTCTCCACCGTCTGCACAAAGGTGCTGGCCTCGATCAGGCTGTCGTGCGTGCCAGTGTCGAGCCAGGCGAATCCGCGCCCTAAGAGTTCGACGGAGAGCTGGCCGCGCGCCAGATACATCTGGTTGATGGCGGTAATCTCCAGCTCGCCGCGCGCGGAAGGTTTTACCTGCTTTGCAAATTCGACAACCTGATTATCGTAAAAATAGAGGCCGGTTACCGCCCAGCGCGATTTCGGCGCGCTGGGTTTCTCTTCAATAGAGAGCGCGTTGAAGGCTTCGTCAAACTCCACAACGCCAAAACGTTCAGGATCCATCACCTGATAGCCAAACACCGTCGCGCCCTGCTCGCGTGCGGCGACTTTTTTTAGCTTCGGACTGAAGCCCTGGCCGAAATAGAGGTTGTCGCCCAATACCAGACAGCAGCGATCGCCGTCGATAAAGCGCTCGCCGATAATAAACGCCTGAGCCAGTCCATCCGGGCTTGGCTGCACCGCATAGCTGAGATGGATGCCGAATTCGCTACCGTCGCCCAGCAGGCGCACAAAATGATCGCGATCCTCGGGCGTGGTGATCAGCAGAATGTCGCGAATGCCCGCCAGCATCAGCACCGACAGCGGGTAATAGATCATCGGCTTGTCATACACGGGCAGCAGCTGTTTAGAAATCGCCCGCGTAATGGGATGAAGACGCGTGCCTGAGCCGCCTGCCAGAATAATACCTTTC
This sequence comes from Pantoea sp. NGS-ED-1003, assembly GCF_000738765.1. Taxonomy (NCBI): domain Bacteria; kingdom Pseudomonadati; phylum Pseudomonadota; class Gammaproteobacteria; order Enterobacterales; family Erwiniaceae; genus Pantoea; species Pantoea sp. NGS-ED-1003. Next base: position 161,209 of record NZ_JPQA01000010.1, on the reverse strand, counting down.
ATCGCTTCCGCTCCTCTGACGCCGTCATGAACGCGACGCAGCCAGGCCTAGCCGCTCGCCGCGATAGCGCCCGTCCAGAATAGCCTGCCACCATGCCTGATTTTCCAGATACCAGCGCACGGTTTTGCGCATGCCGCTGTCGAACGTTTCCTGTGGCGTCCAGCCCAGCTCGCGCGCAATTTTGCTGGCGTCGATGGCATAGCGCTGATCGTGACCGGGACGATCCGCCACAAACGTAATCAAATCGCGGTAGTGCGTCAGGCCAGCGGCTTTTCGCTCCGGCGCCATTTGCTCCAGTAAATCGCAGATAGTGTTGACCACGTCGATATTGCGCTGCTCATTATGCCCGCCGATATTATAGGTTTCGCCAACCTTGCCGCTGCTCACGACGCGATAGAGCGCGCGCGCATGATCTTCGACATAGAGCCAGTCGCGGATCTGCTCACCGTTGCCGTAAACCGGCAGCGGCTTGCCCGCCAGCGCATTGATGATGGTGAGCGGGATAAGCTTTTCCGGGAAATGGCAGGGGCCATAGTTATTCGAGCAATTAGTGACGATAACTGGCAGGCCGTAGGTACGCAGCCAGGCGCGCACCAGATGATCGCTGCTGGCCTTGGTCGCTGAATAAGGGCTGCTTGGCGCATAGGGCGTGGTTTCGGTAAAAAACGCCTGCGGATCCTGCAAATCGCCAAACACTTCGTCGGTGGAGATATGGTGGAAGATAAAAGCTTCGCGTCGCGCTGCTTCAAGTCTGTTCCAGTAGCTGCGCGCCGCCTCCAGCAGTTGATAGGTGCCGACGATATTGGTTTCGACGAAGGCTATCGGGCCGTCGATAGAGCGGTCGACGTGGCTTTCAGCCGCCAGGTGCATAACGCAGTCGGGCTGATAGCGCGCGAAAACAGCATCCAGCGCCGGACGATCGCAAATATCCACCTGTTCGAAAGCGAAGCGCGCATGCTGCATCACGCTCGCCAGCGAGGCGAGATTGCCTGCATAGCTGAGCTTGTCGACCACAACGATGCGGTGATCCGTCTCTTCGATAAGAAAACGCACCAGCGCCGAGCCGATAAAACCTGCGCCGCCGGTGATTAAGAACTGTTTCACCGCCATACTCCCCGCGTATCCACAATCCAGCTTTGCGTAACCTGCGACGCGTCAACGGCGCGGAAGTGATCGTGGTCCACCAGCATCACCAGCACGTCGGCCTCCGCCAGCGCCTGCTCGCGGGAAACCAGCGCAGCCTTGTCGGCGAGCGCGGCGGGCAGCGCGGCGATATGCGGCTCGACCACCCAGCTCTGGCCGCGATGCCATTCGGCGATCATCTGCGCTACCTGCATCGCCGGGCTTTCGCGCAGATCGTCGATGTTGGGTTTAAACGCCAGCCCGAAGCAGCCGATGACAATCTCATCGGCGCGCTTGCCGCTCTGGGTAAGGCAGTCCGCCAGCGCCGCCTTGACCTGATTCAGCACCCAGTGCGGCTTGCTGTCGTTCACTTCGCGCGCGGTGCGGATCAGCCGCGCCAGCGACGGATTTTGCGCCACGATAAACCAGGGATCGACCGCAATGCAGTGCCCGCCGACGCCAGGCCCCGGCTGCAGAATATTGACGCGCGGATGGCGATTCGCCAGCGCAATCAGTTCCCAGACGTTAATCCCCTGATCGGCGCAAATCAGCGACAGCTCATTGGCGAAAGCGATATTAACGTCGCGGAAGCTGTTTTCCGTCAGCTTGCATAGCTCCGCCGTGCGCGCGTTGGTCTCCACGCATTCGCCCTGCAGAAAAATACGGTAGAGCGCGCTGGCCTGCGCCGAGCAGGCGGGCGTCATGCCGCCGATCACGCGGTCGTTGTGAATCAGTTCCTGCATGATTTTGCCCGGCAGCACGCGCTCCGGACAGTAGGCGATAAAGATATCGGGCGTGCCGCCGTGCTGCGGGAAACGCAGATCCGGACGCGTCACCGCCAGCCACTCCGCCATCTGCTCCGTGGCGCCGACCGGCGAGGTCGATTCCAGGATCACCAGATCGCCCTTCTTCAATACCGGGGCGATCGATTCCGCCGCCGCCTTAACGAAGCGCAAATCGGGCTGATGGTCCGCCATAAAGGGCGTCGGCACGGCGATCAGAAAGGCGTCGGCCGCTTCGGGCTGCGTGGTGGCGCGCAGAAAACCCTGGGTAACGGCATCGTGGACCACTTTGTCCAGCGCGGGCTCGACGATATGGATCGCCCCACGGTTAATGGTCTCTACCGCGTGGGCGTTGATATCGACCCCCACGACCTTTTTCTTTTGCGACGCGAAAACGGCTGCGGTCGGCAGCCCAATGTAGCCCAGTCCAATCACGGAAATGGTGTCAAAACTCATAGGTCAACTCGGGTATCTTTTAAGGCTTGCAGAATGCGCTGACAGGCGTTGCCGTCGCCGTAAGGGTTGTGCGCGCGGCTCATGGTTTGCCAGGCCGTTTCGTCGGTCAACAGCAGACCGACTTCAGCCACGATTTTCTCTACGTCGGTGCCGACCAGCTTCACGGTGCCGGCGTCGACCGCTTCAGGCCGTTCCGTCGCGTCGCGCATCACCAGCACCGGTTTGCCCAGCGAAGGCGCTTCTTCCTGAATGCCGCCGGAGTCGGTGAGGATTAGCCAGGCCCGGTTCATCAGCCAGACGAAAGGCAGATACTCCTGCGGCTCGATCAGCACGATATTGTCGATGCCGCTGAGGATGCGGTTAACCGGCTCGCTGACGTTGGGGTTGAGGTGCACCGGATAGACGATCTGCGCGTCGGGATGCTGACGGGCGATACGCGCCAACGCGCTGCAGATACGCTCAAAACCTTCGCCGAAGCTTTCGCGACGATGGCCGGTGACCAGCACCAGCTTCTTCTCGCTGTCGAGGAAGGGATAGCGGCCGGCGAGCTGCGCGTTGAGGCCGGGATCGGCGATAACCCGATCGCGCACCCACAGCAGCGCGTCGATCACCGTATTGCCGGTGACGAAGATACGCGCGTCGGGCAAATTTTCCGCCAGCAGATTCTGGCGCGAGCGCTCGGTCGGGGTAAAGTGCAACCGGGCAAGATGACCGGTCAGCTTGCGGTTGCCCTCTTCGGGCCACGGCGACGTCAAATCGCCGGTGCGCAGTCCCGCCTCGACGTGGGCGACCGGGATCTGCTGATAAAATGCCGCCAGGCTGGCGGCGAGCGTGGTGGTGGTGTCGCCATGCACCAGCACCACGTCGGGTTTAAAGTCGAGCAGCACGGTTTTCATGCCCTGTAAAATGCGGCAGGTGATCTCCGTTAATCCTTGCTCAGGACGCATCACGTTCAGGTCATAATCGGGCTGCAGCGCAAAGAGGCGCAGAACCTGATCGAGCATTTCGCGGTGCTGCGCGGTGACGCACAGGCGAGAGTCAAACGCAGGATCCTGCGCCAGCGCCTGCACCAGCGGCGCCATTTTTATCGCCTCCGGGCGAGTCCCGAATACTGTTAGCACTTTCACGCGGTTTCTCTCGCTGATCTGACGCCGGAACGACGCGCCAGCGCCACGCCTGCGCCCGTCAATGCGCCTAACGCGCCCCACATAACCATCATAAACAGGCGACGCGGGCTGTCGCGCGAAACCGGCTCTTCCGGCGTACGCAGGTAGCGGTAGGTCTGGAAGGTGCGGTTCAACGTCGGGCCGGCGCTCAGCGTGGTGAGCATCGCCCTGTTTTGATCATAGCTGATATCGTAGCTGGGTCCGGTCGCCTGCAGGGTTTCCAGCTGCGCCTGCAGCTGCGGCTCGCCCAGCAGGAAGAGGTCGCTGTCGGCGATCGGTTCGCGCGCGTCGCGCGAGCGGTTTTCATGGATGCCCTGCTGGCTGGCGACCTTCAGCGCCTGCTGCAGACGATGCTGCTGACGCTGGAAAACGGCGTTCGCCACATCTTCCTGACGCTTCACCTGCGCCTGCAGCTGCTCGCTGCGCGCCTGCCATGCGCCTTTCAGCTCGCCGTTAAGGTGGCGCGCCGCACGCTCGCTGGCGAAGGCTATATACTGGCGCAGCAGGTTGTTGGCGTCCCCGGCGGTTTCCGCGATGAGCTTAACGCTGTCGCGCGTGTTGCGCGCCGCGTCGGCGGGCAGAAACTGGATATTGGCGACCATATCGTCAAGCAGCGCGGCGTCGTTATGGGCGTTGCCTGAGCGACGGCTTTTGTAATATTCCGTCTGCTGCCAGAAGTCGCGGCGCGTATCCCAGGCGCCCAGCTGCATAATAAATTCCTGATAGACCTCATCCATAATGGTCGGCGAGGGTGCCGCCAGATTGAGCGTATTGTTGCGCACGTCGAGATTATTCAGAAACTGCTCCTGCGCGTAGTAATCGCCGAGCATATTCACCGTAGGACGATCGGTAATCGCCGTGGTGCTCCACGCCTGTTTCATCAGCAGCGAAGCCAGCCACGCGACCAGCGCGAAAAGCAGCGCCAGACCGATAATCCAGCGCTTGCCGCGCCATAACGCGCAGCCCAGGCCGCGAATATCCAGTTCGTTATCTGCAACCTCAGAGGTCATCACAAGGCAATCCTTATCAGGGTAATTTTTTCTTAGCGTCGCGATGAGCGTTCAAACGACGCTTTATACGACGGATCAGGCGCGCCACGCGCCAGGCGTGTTTCAGGCAATACCCGTAAAACATAAACGCCACCATAAACAGCACCAGCATCACCCACTCGGGGATAAAGGCGAGGTACTCGCCGAGCACGCCGATGCCGGCGAGAATCGCGGCCGCTACGGTGATCAACACAAACGCCTGGCGCGAGGTGAAGCCAGCGCGCATGATCAAATGATGAATATGCTGCCGGTCAGCGGAGAAAGGGCTCATGCCTTTGCGCAGGCGACGATACATAATCGCCACCATATCCATTAGCGGAATGGCGATCAGCCAGAGCGCGGTCACGGGCGTAATCGGATGACTCAATCCCTGCGTGGTTTCCAGCAGGATCCAGATAATGGTGAAGCCAATCATGGTGCTGCCGGCATCGCCCATAAAGACTTTATAGCGACGACCGAGAAAACCAAGATTCAACAAGATATAAGGTATGGTGGCGGCAATCATGGCGAAGCACCAGACGGCCAGGCTGTACTGCCCGTCGAAGCAGAGAATAATGCCCATCGCCGCAAAGGTGACCGAGGAAAGGCCGCCCAGCAGGCCGTCGATGCCGTCCACCATATTAAAGGCGTTAATCGCCGCCCAGACGGCGAACAGCGTCAGCACGTAGCCGAACGGCCCGACCACTAGCTCAACCGGGCCGATAATAAAGCCGAGGCTGAGCAGATAGAGTTTGGCGCCCACCATCATCGCCACCGCTACCGCGGCCTGCACCACGGCGCGGATTTTTACGCTGATATCGAAACGATCGTCGAGCGCGCCGACCAGCACCAGCAGACCGGCGCAGATAAGATAAAGCGTGGCGTGCGGCAGGTAGAAGCGGGTAATGAGAAACATAAAACAGATGCCGGCGTATACGGAAATGCCGCCGACCAGTGGAATGGCGCCGTGATGACGTTTACGGGAATTAGGCGTGTCGACCAGACCTATTTTTTTAGCCGCTTTGCGCGCAAAAAAGATAAAGACTAAAGAAAATAGAAAAGTAAGGCCCAGCTCAGTACTCATAGTGAGTAAATTCACGTTTAACGCTCTCAGCTAAAATCAGGGACAGGATAAACAAACTGCATGTTTTTGCCTTTCATCCCGAGTCCGAATTCTGCTTCCGACCACGCGCGCATGGTTATTTTTTGCGCACTGCCGCCGCAGTCATTATAAATGCTCCTGCCAGCGGTAATCCTAATGCGCACAAATAAAAAACGCCACGTTAAGACGTGGCGTTAGGGCGAATTCCTGCGCATTTAGGCTAAAAAAGTCGGTTTCGCCGTCTCGATTAGCCAGCGCGGAATTACGAGCGCTTCATCATATCGAAGAATTCGTCGTTGGTTTTGGTCATCGCCAGTTTGTTGATGAGGAATTCCATCGCGTCGATTTCGCCCATCGGGTGAATAATCTTGCGCAGGATCCACATCTTCTGCAGCTCTTCTTGGGAAGTAAGCAGCTCTTCTTTACGCGTACCGGAGCGGTTGTAGTCAATCGCCGGGAAGACGCGTTTTTCAGCGATTTTACGTGCGAGGTGCAGCTCCATGTTACCGGTGCCTTTAAACTCTTCGTAAATCACTTCATCCATCTTCGAACCGGTATCAACCAGCGCGGTCGCGATGATGGTCAGGCTGCCGCCCTCTTCCACGTTACGCGCGGCGCCGAAGAAGCGCTTCGGACGATGCAGGGCGTTGGCGTCAACACCACCGGTCAGCACTTTACCTGATGCCGGCACTACGGTGTTGTAGGCGCGCGCCAGGCGAGTGATGGAGTCGAGCAGGATGATCACATCTTTCTTGTGTTCAACCAGACGCTTTGCCTTCTCGATTACCATTTCGGCAACCTGAACGTGGCGTGAAGCCGGTTCGTCGAAGGTAGAGGCGATGACTTCGCCTTTGACCAGACGCTGCATCTCGGTCACTTCTTCCGGACGTTCGTCGATCAGCAGCACCATCAGCACGCAGTCTGGATGGTTGTAGGCGATGCTCTGCGCGATATTCTGCAGCAGCATGGTTTTACCCGCTTTCGGCGGCGCGACAATCAGACCACGCTGGCCGCGGCCGATCGGCGAAGCCAGATCCAGCACGCGTGCGGTAAGGTCTTCCGTCGAACCATTGCCGCGCTCCATGCGCAGACGGCTGTTGGCGTGCAGCGGCGTCAGGTTTTCGAACAGAATCTTATTACGCGCGTTTTCAGGCTTATCGTAGTTAACCTCGTTAACCTTCAGCAGCGCAAAGTAACGCTCGCCCTCTTTCGGCGGACGGATTTTGCCGGAGATGGTGTCACCAGTGCGAAGGTTGAAACGGCGAATTTGGCTGGGAGAAACGTAGATGTCGTCGGGACCGGCGAGGTAAGAGCTGTCTGCGGAGCGGAGGAAACCAAATCCGTCCTGCAATATCTCCAGCACACCATCACCGAAGATGTCCTCGCCGCTTTTCGCGTGCTGTTTGAGGATGGCGAAAATAATATCCTGTTTGCGCATGCGCGCCAGGTTTTCCAGCCCCATATTTTCGCCGAGGGTAATCAGCTCAGAAACCGGCGTGTTCTTTAATTCGGTAAGATTCATAGTGATGGGTTCTTAAACTCGGGGTAATTCTCGAAATGTTGGTCGTGAATGGTATGGCTTAATATTCCATGCCTGTTAATGGCGCTTTCAACTCTTCTCGACGATCATCGTCAGGGATGGCGACTGGAAGCGAGAGAGACGGTTGAAATGCGATGCCAAAGTTGGTGCTAACCGTCAGAATTGCTAAACCGCTGTATACGGAACGTGCTTCAGGGTTTAACAAAGGAAATCTTTAAGATGCAAACTACAAGGTAAGTGCGTAATGCAGTGAAAGTAACTTAGCACGCTAAAATGCGAACGTCCAGCAGTGGAAGAAAATTCGCCACCGCCGAACGTTCTCGTCCTTACGCCAGGTTGGCGTTCAGGAACTCTTTCAGCTGGCTTTTAGACAGCGCGCCGACTTTCGTCGCGGCGACTTCACCGTTTTTGAACAGCAGCAGCGTCGGGATGCCGCGGATGCCGTACTTCGGCGCGGTGCCCGGGTTATCGTCAATGTTCAGCTTGGCGATAGTGAGCTTACCGTCGTACTCTTCGGCAACTTCATCGAGAATCGGGGCGATCATTTTGCAAGGACCACACCATTCAGCCCAGAAATCTACCAGTGTGACACCTTCTGCTTTCAGAACGTCTGCATCGAAACTGTCATCGGTGAGGTGAACGATTTTATCGCTGCTCATGTATTACTCCACAAGATTATGCCTGGCGAATTGGCGTAAAGTTTACCAACGAAGGTTGACTTTATTTCATCGGATACGCTTTCGTAAAGCGATAGTAAGCTGATATTCTACCACACTATGAGCAAAACACACTTAACAGAACAGAAGTTTTCCGACTTCGCCCTGCACCCTCTGGTCGTGGAAGCCCTTGATAAAAAAGGCTTTCATCACTGTACGCCTATTCAGGCGTTAGCTCTGCCCTTTACGCTCTCAGGGCGTGATGTCGCAGGCCAGGCGCAAACCGGTACCGGCAAAACGATGGCGTTTCTGACGTCGACGTTTCATCATCTTCTCACTCACCCTGCCCAGGAAGGCCGTCAGATCAATCAGCCGCGCGCGTTGATCATGGCGCCGACGCGCGAACTGGCGGTGCAGATCCACGCCGACGCCGAACCGCTGGCGCAGGCCACCGGTCTGAAGCTGGGCCTGGCTTACGGCGGCGACGGCTACGACAAGCAGCTAAAAGTGCTGGCCGACGGCGTCGACATCCTGGTCGGCACCACCGGCCGTCTGATCGATTACGCGAAACAGAACCACATTAACCTCGGCGCGATTCAGGTGCTGGTGCTGGACGAAGCCGACCGCATGTTCGATCTCGGCTTTATTAAAGATATCCGCTGGCTGTTCCGCCGCATGCCGCCTGCGACGCAGCGCCTGAGCATGCTCTTCTCCGCCACGCTCTCCTGGCGCGTGCGCGAACTGGCTTTCGAACACATGAACAACGCCGAGTACGTTGAGGTGGAGCCAGAGCAGAAAACGGGTCATCGCATTAAAGAAGAGCTTTTCTACCCGTCGAACGAAGAAAAAATGCGCCTGCTGCAGACGCTGCTGGAAGAAGAGTGGCCGGATCGCGCTATCGTCTTCGCCAACACCAAGCATCGCTGCGAAGATATCTGGGGCCATTTGGCGGCGGACGGCCATCGCGTCGGCCTGCTGACCGGCGACGTGCCGCAGAAGAAGCGCCTGCGCATTCTGGACGACTTCACCAAAGGCGACGTCGATATCCTGGTGGCGACCGACGTGGCGGCGCGCGGCCTGCATATTCCTGCGGTCACGCACGTCTTTAACTACGACCTGCCTGACGATCGCGAAGATTACGTTCACCGTATCGGCCGTACCGGCCGCGCGGGCGCCAGCGGACACTCTATCAGCCTGGCCTGTGAAGAGTACGCGCTGAATCTGCCGGCGATTGAAGAGTATATCGGCCACAGCATTCCGGTGAGCAAGTACAACAGCGACGCGCTGATGGACGACCTGCCGCCGCCGAAGCGTCTGGCTCGCGCCCGTACCGGCAACGGTCCGCGCCGCGGCGGCAACAACGCGAATCGTCGTGGAGCGCCGCGTAACAACAACCGTAAACGTTCGGGTTAATCCACATTATGCTAAGCGCATCGTCACTTTATGCTGCGATTGATCTGGGATCCAACAGCTTTCATATGCTGGTGGTGCGCGAAGTTTCCGGAAGCATTCAGACCGTCGCGCGCATTAAGCGCAAGGTGCGTCTGGCTGCCGGCCTGGACAAAAATAACCATCTTTCCGTCGAGGCGATGACGCGCGGCTGGGAGTGTCTGAAGCTCTTCTCCGAACAGCTGCAGGATATTCCTTCCGAACAGATCCGCGTGGTCGCGACCGCCACCTTGCGCCTGGCGGCTAACGCCAGCGAATTCCTGTTTACCGCACAGCAGATTTTGGGCTGCACGATTAACGTTATCAGCGGCGAAGAGGAAGCGCGCCTGATTTATCAGGGCGTCGCGCATACCACTGGCGGCTCGGACAAGCGGCTGGTGGTCGATATCGGCGGCGGCAGCACCGAGCTGGCCACCGGCGACGGCTCGCACGCCTCCGTGCTGTTTAGCCTGCCGATGGGCTGCGTAACCTGGCTTGAACGCTTCTTCAGCGACCGTCATCTGGCAAAAGAGAATTTCGACGCCGCCGAGCAGGCCGCGATCGACATGATCCGCCCTATCGCCTCGCCGCTGCGCGCTCACGGCTGGGAAGCCTGCGTCGGCGCCTCCGGCACCGTCCAGGCGCTGCAGGAGATTATGGTGGCGCAGGGCATGGACGAACGCATCACCCTGAGTAAGCTGCAGCAGCTCAAACAGCGCGCCATTCAGTGCGGCAAGCTGGAAGAGCTGGAGATCGAAGGCTTAACGCTGGAGCGCGCGCTGGTTTTCCCCAGCGGCCTTTCCATTCTGATTGCGGTATTCCAGGAGCTCGGCATCGAAAGCATGACGCTGGCCGGCGGCGCGCTGCGCGAGGGACTGGTTTACGGCATGCTGCATCTGCCGGTCGATCGCGATATCCGCAGCCGCACGCTGCACAACGTTCAGCGTCGTTTCTCTATCGATGTGGAACAGGCAGCGCGCGTGCGTCAGCTGGCCGACGTGTTTTTCCGTCAGGTGAGCGCGGTATGGAAACTGGATCAGCGCTGCCGCGAGCTGCTGCTCAGCGCCAGCGCGATACACGAAATCGGCCTTAGCGTCGATTTCCGCCAGGCTCCACAGCACGCCGCCTATCTGGTGCGCCATCTCGATCTCCCCGGCTTTACGCCCGCGCAGAAAAAACTGCTGGCCTGCCTGCTGCAGAACCAGAGCGGCAGCATCGATTTAGCACTGCTGACCCAGCAAAACGCTCTTCCGCCGCGTCTTGCCGAACGCCTCTGCCGTCTGCTGCGGTTGGCGATCATCTTTTCCAGCCGTCGTCGCGACGATACGCTGCCTGCGGTGCGCTTACAGGCTGACGACGATACGCTGCATCTCACTCTGCCGGCAGGCTGGCTGGAAGCGCATCCGCTGCGCGCCGAGCTGCTGGGTCAGGAGAGCCATTACCAGTCCTACGTGCACTGGCTGCTGCAAATATCTTAAGGCATGGCTATTACGGTTATTCAAAATAGCCGTTTACACTGAGCGATCTGCAGTATTCAGATAGACCTGGCCGCCATCCCTTTTCCCTATGCCCAAAACGATGACCGTGATGGTTTCATCCTCAACCAAATAAACTAGCCTGTAACCGGTAGCCCTGAGTTTAATTTTATACTGATCTTTACGGCCATGAAGTTGAGCAGCAGGAATGCGCGGATTTACTAACCGCTCGGCCAGCTTTTTCTTGAACTGCTCTCGAATGGTATGACCCAGTTTTTTCCACTCCTTTTCAGCGGAGGGAATGAATTTAAGTTTATAAGTCATCGAGCGAAATCTCTTTCGCATCAGGCAACTCAGCCAATCGCTCGTCAACCAGACGTCCTAGTTCGGCATCCTCCGCCAGCTCCATCAAATAAGCGTAGACAGCAGGCGGTACGCAGTAGAAAGCAGGTTCATTACGATTGAGTATGGCAATGGTTTCGCCCTCAGCGGAACGGATTGTTCCCATAGGATCACGTTTCAAATCGGTGATACTGGCTGCTGTATTGGTCAGAATAGTAAAAGGCATCGTTTGACCCCTTGAGCTAATAGCATGGACTAAAAGAGGATAATTCTAAAGATACTAATAATAGCACCTTTAAAAGCACTACTAATAGTATCTTATTTAGCCAGTGACCATCCGGTAAAGCAAATCAAAGCAACGGAACGCTTAGCCCTTTTTCGCCTTCTCCAGCATCGCCCGCAGGCCGGCGACCCGCGTTTGCCCGGTTTTCATCCGCTCTTCGGCGCTGACGACCTTGCGCTCGGTTTCCCAGACCACATCATCCTGCGGCAGCTCCAGCAGAAAGCGGCTCGGCTCCGGACGCACCAGCTCGCCATACTGGCGCCGCTCGCGGCAGAGCGTAAAGGTCAGCTCTTTCTGCGCGCGGGTAATGCCGACGTAGGCCAGACGGCGCTCCTCTTCGATGTTGTTCTCATCGATGCTGCTCTGATGCGGCAGCAACCCCTCTTCCATGCCGACCAGAAAGACGTAGGGAAATTCCAGCCCTTTCGAGGCGTGCAGCGTCATCAGCTGCACCTGATCGAGCTCTTCGTCGCTCTCGCCGCGCTCCATCATGTCGCGCAGCGTAAAGCGCGTGACCACCTGCGTCAACGTCATCGGCTCGTCGATATCGCTGCCCTCAAGCATCTCCGTCATCCACTGAAACAGCGTATTGACGTTCTTCATGCGCATTTCGGCCGCTTTCGGACTGCCCGACGTTTCGAACAGCCAGCTTTCATAGTCGATGCCGCGGATCAGATCGCGCACCGCGTTGACCGGCTCGCGCTCGGTCATCTGCACGATCTCCTGCAGCCAGTGGGTAAAGCGCTGCAGATGTTCCAGGCCGCGCCCGCTTAGCGTCTGCCCAAGGCCGACGTCGAAACTGGCGTTAAACAGGCTTTTATTGCGCAGGTTCGCCCACTCGCCCAGCTTTTGCAGCGTCGCCGGGCCAATCTCGCGACGCGGCGTGTTGACGATGCGCAAAAAGGCGCTGTCGTCGTCCGGGTTGGTAAGCACGCGCAGATAGGCGAGCAGATCCTTAATCTCGGGCCGCGAAAAAAACGAGGTGCCGCCAGAGATGCGATAGGGAATGCGGTTCTGCATCAGCATCTTTTCAAACACGCGTGACTGATGATTGCCGCGATAGAGAATTGCGTAATCTTTATACTGCGTTTTATTGATGAAATGGTGCGCGATCAGCTCGCCCGTTACGCGCTCCGCCTCATGATCCTCATGGTTCGCGGTCAGCACTTTGAGTTCGCTGCCGAGACCGAGCTCGGAGAAAAGCCGCTTCTCGAATACGTGCGGGTTGTTGGCGATCAGGATATTCGCCGCTTTCAGGATGCGCTGCGACGAGCGGTAATTCTGCTCCAGCTTGATCACCTCCAGCGCCGGAAAATCCTCTTTCAGCAGCACCAGATTCTGCGGCCGCGCGCCGCGCCAGGAGTAGATCGACTGGTCGTCATCTCCGACCACGGTAAAGCGCGCCCGCGCGCCCACCAGCAGCTTCACCAGCTCATACTGGCTGGTATTGGTGTCCTGATACTCATCCACCAGCAGATAGCGAATGCGCTGCTGCCAGCGCTCCCGCACCTCCTGATTGCGCTGCAGCAGCAGCGTCGGCAGCAGGATCAAATCGTCGAAGTCGAGCACGTTGCACGATTTAAGATGCTGATCGTAGAGGCTGTAGCAGTGAGCGAAGATATTGTCGCGCTCGCTGCGCGCCAGCGCGGCGGCGCGCGGCGGATCGATCAAATCGTTCTTCCAGTTGGAGATGGTCGAGATCAGCTGCTGCAGCAGCGTCTTGTCCTCTTCCAGCCACGGCTGCGTCAAATCTTTCAGCAGCGCCAGCTGGTCGGTATCGTCGAACAGCGAGAAGTTGGACTTCATGCCCAACGCGGCGTATTCGCGCTTAATGATCTCCAGTCCCAGCGTATGGAAGGTGGAGATCATCAGGCCGCGCGCCTCTTTTTTTCCCAGCGTCTGGGCGACGCGCTCTTTCATCTCGCGCGAGGCTTTATTGGTAAAGGTAACCGCCGCGATATGGCGCGCCTGATAGCCGCACTCGCGGATCAGATGGGCAATCTTATTGGTGATGACGCGGGTTTTGCCCGATCCCGCTCCCGCCAGCACCAGACAGGGGCCGGTAACAAACTCGACGGCGCGTTGTTGGCTGGGGTTTAGACGCATAGTAAAAAATCGCTCAGTAAAAAGAGAGGAGGATGAAATAATGGGCGGTCAGTATACACAATCAGAGGACTATCATGGCGAAAACCGCGGCGGCTTTACACATCCTGGTGAAAGAGGAAGCGCTGGCTAACGAGCTGCTGGCGAAGCTGGAAAAGGGCGCCAGTTTTCAGCAGCTGGCGAAGAAACACTCTACCTGTCCTTCCGGACGCAACGGCGGCGATTTAGGCGAGTTTCGACAGGGCCAGATGGTGCCGGCCTTCGATAAAGCGGTCTTCACCTGCCCGCTGATAAAACCTTTCGGGCCGGTGAAAACCGCATTTGGCTATCACATCATTAAAGTGCTCTACCGCAGCTGATCACTTTTTACTTTTCATCTGCTGCAGCACGTTGCTGCACTGGTTATCTTCATTGTCGCTTGGGCTGATCAACGCCAGCAGCGCGGCGGCAGGGCCGACCACGGTGCCGAGCGCAACGGCGGCCGCGCCGCGCGCCAGCAGCGGCCCGGCTTTAACGCCGGCGTCAGGATTTTTGAAGGTGCCGCGAACGTAAAGCGGCGAACGCAGCGTCACGATGCGGATGCCTTTGCTCTCTGGATTGATCGAGAGATCCAGACGCTCGCTGGCGAAGTTGGCGTTGCCGGTGACGTTGATGACCGCATTTTCGGTATCAAACACGAACAGGTTCGGCGTCGCGACGCCGTTTTGCAGCTTCACGTCGGTCGCGGCGCAGTTGATACGCACCTCATCGTCGCCAAACAGCTTGCCAACCACATAGTTGCCGACGTTCAGCCCGGCGATCTCCATCAGGCTGCGGCTGATTAAGCCGTTATTCATCAGCAGTTTCAGCTGGCCGTTACTGGTCGCGAGCAGATCGGCCACCGAGTTGCCGCTGCCGGTAAAGCTGGCGTCGCCGTTTAGCTGGCCCAGGCTGCGCTGCATCGCTTCGACATTAGGGAAGAGCTGACGCAGATGCAGACGACGCGCGTGGATGTCGGCGCGACCGCGCATCGGCGACTTATCCCCTTCCAGACGAATCGTGCTGTTCAGCGTGCCGCCCGCCATGCCGAAGCGCAGCGGATCGAGCAGCAGGTCGCCATTTTTCAGCTGTAAGTGGGTATAAAGATCGCTCAACGGCAGCGAATTGCCATGTTCGATGCGCTTGCCGGTGAACTTCACGTCGGCGTCCATGACGTCCCAGCTTTTGGTATCGAAGGTGTCATGCGGCAGCACGCGATCGGCGGGCTGCGCCGCTTTTTCGCCGCGCTTCGCCTTCGCCTGCGCGGTTTTCGCGCTGCCTTTGCCGGAGTCGACGCCGATAAGCGGCCCTAGATCCGCCATACGCAGCTGTTTCGAACTCAGCTCGCCCACCAGCGCCGGACGTGGTTTGCCTTGGGTATAAGTGAGCGTGCCGTGAATATCGCTGTCGCCGATATGGCCGTTGAAGTTTTCGTAGTGGTATTCGGGCCCTTTTTTGCCGGTGAAGCGGGCGGTCAGGTGACCGTCGGTTTCATAGGGCGGCGTATCGGGCAAGAGCACGCCGGTCAGCCCATAGAGATTGGCGAGCGTATCGCCGGAGAAGCGCAGCCGCACGTTCACGCCGCCAAGATTCATCGGATCCTGAATGCCGCCCGTGACCTGCACGCGCGTAGAGCCGTTACGTATATCGGCCTGAATCGGGAACGGCGTGTTTTTGCTGCGCAGCGAGAGCATGCCGCCGGTTTTGCCTTCCCCTTCCAGCTGTTCGTTGTTATAGGTGCCGCGCGCCTCCCAGCCGAAAACAAAGTCGCCCGCGCCTTTCTGCGCGTCGCTGCCGCCGGCAATCTGCCCATAAGGCACCGGCTTGCCGAGCGGATTGATTTTTACCGTCACGTCAGCTTTATTGACCGCATCGCGGTAGCGCAGCTGGCCCTGGTCAAACAGAATATTGTCGAGGCGGAATGACCAGGCGGATGGCGCCGCACTGGCATCAGGATTTTTGCTGTCGGCGAGATTGAAGGTCCAGTTGTTCTTTTTGTCGGCGGTTTGAATCAGCCGCGCATCGGGCTGCTGAAGTTTGATCCACGGCAGGTAAACTTCTTTATGCAGCAGCGCCAGCGGCGACAGGGTAGCGTCGACGCGCTCTAGATGCACCATCGTCACCTCCGCCATCTCGGGCGGATTGCCTAATATAATGTCCTGCGCATGCACATGCGGCCAGGGTATCCAGCTACGCCAGCCCGGCTCATCGCGGTTGCGCTCCCAGGCGACGCCCAGATCGCCGCGAATCGCGAACTGGCGATTCAGTTCCGTCGAGACTTTCTGGTTGATGGTGGGCTTGAGACGATTCCAGTCAAAGGTCGCGATGATGATCACCACCACCACGATCAGCAACAAAAAAATCCCGACTATCCAGCTAACAACTTTTCCCGTGCGCGACATCTCGCTTCCTCCTTGCCTGTCCACAGTCTCCGTTAAAGATAGTCGAGACGTTGTGGAACGGCATCAGACAAGCTGAAGCGGCAGATGATTAAGTTGCGAAAAGGGGACCGGCCTTGAAAAAAAGTAACCCTGCGCCGCCATTGCGGGCGAACAGCACACCTGCCGCCACTCCTCTTCAGTCTCGACGCCTTCGACGATCACGCCGTTACAGTAACGGTTAATCAACGCCAGCAGCATCGAGAAGAGCGCCTGGCCCTCTTCGGTGCGGCGCAGCAGGATAAACAGCTCGCGCGACAGCTTGATGTAGTCGTACTTCAGCTCCGTCAGCGCGGAAAAGTTAGCCATACCGGAACCGAAATCGTCCAGCCACAGCGGCCCCAGCTCTGGCATCTGCGCGATCATCTCTTCCTGCGGCAGCGCGTGATGTTCGGTGAGTTCGAAGCGCACCCACGGCAGCTCGGTAATCAGGCGTCGAATCGGCGGATGCTGCTGAATCGCCATCGGCGTCGGCCCGTCAATATTCACCGACGCCACGATCTGGTTGTCGCAAAAAAAGGGCTGCCACTCTTTTAGCAGCGCCAGCTGCTCATGGACTACGTGCAGACGCTGATTAATCGCCAGCGCCTCAAAGTACTCCTCCGGCGAGAGTTTCTTTTCCGGCGCGGTCGGATGCGTGACCGCGGTCAGGATTTCAATTGCCAGCAACCGGCCCGATACCTGGTATATCGGCTGGAAAGTGTAGAATCGTTGGCATTGCTGCCAGAAGAGACGCGCTTCCTGTTGTGGGTTGATGTCAGTTGAAGAAGGTAGCCGATGACTAATATTCTTCATCACCATGGTTTTTTCCTGGTTGGTGGCAAGTGCCATGTGTCAGCGCGGCGGCGAGTGTCAGCTGTGCCCGCCCTATCTCTGTCCGCCTGCTGGTCACATAAGACTACAGAGTGTACCAATCCGTATCGGGCGCAATCGTGAAAAAAAGCCCGCCTTTGTCCGTTAAATCGCCGCGAAGACAGGCTTTTTTCACCTTAAGTGGAATTAAAACACCGTTTTAAAAATCATTGACGTCTGCCATACCAGACGCGAGACTAAGGCACTATTTCACTACAGGCCAAAGACCATGACGCATAAAAAAATAGCCATTATCGGCGAGTGCATGATTGAGCTGTCCGAGAAGGGTGAGAGCATTAAACGCGGCTTCGGCGGCGATACGCTGAACACGGCGGTCTATCTGGCGCGGCAGGTAGATGAGACGCAGCTCAGCGTCGACTATGTGACGGCGCTGGGCATCGACTCCTTCAGCGATCAGATGATCGCCGCCTGGCAGCAGGAGAAGGTAAACACCCGCCTAATCCAGCGGCTGGAAAACAAAATGCCCGGCCTGTATGTCATTGAAACCGATGATAAAGGTGAACGCACCTTCTGGTACTGGCGTAGCGACGCCGCCGCGCGCTACTGGCTAGATGCTCCGCAATCCGCCGCTATCGTCGACGAGCTGGCGCGCTATGACTATCTCTACCTGAGCGGCATTTCGCTGGCGATCCTGCCTGACGACAGTCGCGATAAGCTGATGGCGCTGCTGGATCGCTGCCGCGCCAACGGCGGCCAGGTCATTTTCGACAATAACTATCGTCCGCGCCTGTGGGCCGACAAGGCGAGCGCGCAGCAGGCCTATCGGGCGATGCTGCAGCGCACCGATATCGCCTTTTTGACGCTGGATGACGAACATCTGCTATGGGGCGAGCATCCATTAAGCGCAGTGATTGAGCGCACCCACGCCGCAGGCGCCAGCGAAATCGTGATTAAGCGCGGCGCGGACTCCTGTCTGGTAGCGATCGGTGACGACGCGCTGATTGACGTGCCAGCGGTGCGTCTCGATGCGGCGCGTATCATCGACACCACCGCGGCGGGCGACTCTTTCAGCGCCGGCTATCTGTCGCAGCGCCTGACGGGCGGCTCGCCGCAGGCCGCCGCCGAGCGCGGCCACCTGACCGCCAGCACGGTGATCCAGCATCGCGGCGCGATTATTCCGCTGGAGGCGATGCCGGCATAACGTCCGCCCCGCTTTGCGGGGCGTGCGATTTCTCCCCGGCGAACGCATGGCCGAAACCGCCTTAAATTTGCCTTAACGCCTGACAGTCTACGACCAGTTGCCGTTAAGAGAAAAATTAACGCTGGCACTGATTTCCATGCCTGTATCAGGCTGCTTTCTGCACCTGAAATCCCGCTTATTCTTTACTCCAGGCATAGTCTGAATCCGCCGCTCAGGGCCCTTTTCGGATGGACGACCGCCGCAAAAAAGACCATCTTTTCCTCAATAACAGCAGGACGCTGTTTAGCCGGCCGCGATAAAAAAACGACAACATTCCTCGCATCAGGACCGTTTTATGCACACAGAAATTATCAATATCTGGCCCAATGGCGACGCGCCAGGCGCCAGCGATTCGCGCGCGCAGCCGCAAATCGTCGATCTGGCGAAAGAGTATGAGCCTTACGATCGCGCGGCGACCGGCGTGCGCTGTCCGGAGATCGCCATCTGGCATCCCGAAGAGTCCAACGGCATCACGCTGCTGGTGGCGCCGGGCGGCGGCTATCAGCGCGTACTGATCGACCGCGAAGGCAGCGCGCTGGCGACCTTTTTCACTGCGATGGGCTACACCCTGGCGGTAATGACCTATCGCCTGCCCTACGACGGCCATCACGAAGGCGCGGACGCGCCGCTGGCCGACGCGCAGCGTGCGGTGCGCGTGCTGCGCGATCGCGCCCAGCGCGGCCTGAACGGCAAATATATCGTGATGACGGGCTTCTCGGCGGGCGGTCACGTCGCCGCCAGCCTGGGCACGCGCTTTGGCGAAAAAATCTACCCGGTGCAGGACGCCGCAGATAGCTTCTCGCCGCGTCCCGACGCGATGGTGCTGGTCTATCCGGTTATCAGCATGCGCGACGGCGTGGCGCATGAGGGTTCCCGCACGCGCCTGCTCGGAGCCTGGCCCGATGCGAAAACCATCGAAGCCTATTCGCTGGAGACGCGCGTACACGCGCAGACGCCGCCGACGCTGCTGATCCACGCGGCGGATGATGAAACGGTCTCGGTAAACAACAGCATGGCGTTTTTCAGCGCGCTCCGCGAACACAAGGTGCCCGCGGAGCTGCACTTTTATCAGAAAGGCGGCCACGGATTCGGCATCCGCGGCGTGGCGGATCTGCCCCTTGCCAGCTGGCCGATGCTGGTGACCGAGTGGCTCAGGGCGAAAACCTGACGGATCAGGAGGAAGGCGGCGCGCTGTCGCTGGCGCTGCTCTCCTGCGGCGCGGCGTCGGCGGCCGCTGGCGGCGCCATCACCTTGTCCCATATCGCCTGCAAACTCTTCACGTTGGTCTCCGCTTCGCCTTCCGGCTGCATCAGCACCAGCGTAACCTCCTGCGACAATTGCTGACGCAGCTCCTGGTTCAGCCGATCGCGTGTCAGCTCGCTCAGAAACGCCTGACGCAGCTTTTGATACTGCTCCGGCGCGATATCTACCACGGCGTTCTGCTGCGAACGCAGGCGCTGGCTCATCAGCACATCGGTATCGGTGCGCGCATAGGTGGCGAACAGCTTGTTCAGCTCCAGCAGCTTCTGCGCCATCAGCGCGTCAAACTCCTCCTGCGGCAGCCCTTTGTCGCGCACCACAGCCAGCTCGCGCGACACCAGGTTCAGGCCTGACTCCAGCGCGTCGTTGCGCGCGTCGAGATTAACCGAGCACTGGGCGCGCTGGTAGAGCACGCGGCAGTCGAAACCGATCTGCAGGTTCTGCGCTTTGCTGTCACCCAGCGTGCGCTGCAGATGCCAGAACAGCGCCTCGCGCGCCAGATCGCTCTGCCAGTAACGCTGCAGATTCTGCGAATCGCGAATCGGCTGCCAGGGCGTATCCCAAATCAGGGCCAGGCGATCCTGGCTCATCGCGCCGTTGACCAGATTAATCGGCTGATGCGGCAGCGGCGACAGCGTCGGCAACGGCGCGGGATTGCTGCGCTTGCCGGTCAGCGAGGAGAAGGCTTTGTTGATCTGCTCCGCCAGGCTGCGGCTCTCGACGTTGCCCACCACATAAAGCGTCATGGCGTCCGGCGTATACCACTGCTGGTAAAAGGCGTTCAGCGCGTTGAGGTCGATCGGCGCGCGCGGCTGCTCGGCCGGGTCGTGCGCCAGCAGGGTCGAGCCCTTCAGGCGATAGCGCCACAGCACATCCTGGGTATTGGCGGGCCAGGTCGCGGCAGGATCGGAGGCGCTCAGCGCGGTGCTGACCACCTGCTCGTTAATGGACATTTTGCCCGCCGTCGCTGCCAGCCAGTTAAGCGCCTCTTTCAGCAGCTCCGGGCGGTTGTTGGGCAGGCTAAGGTTGTACTGGGTAAAGTCGTAGGAAACGATGGCGGGCGGCAGCGGATGCTGCGGGTCCATGGCCTGCTGCCACAGTGCGCGCTGCTGGTTGGTGTCGAGCGCGGCGTTATGCACCATCGCCAGACGCGGCAGCAGGTGGCTGAAGCCGGTCTGCTGGGTAGTCTCTACCAGCGAGCCGGTATTCACCACCATACGCAGTTCAATGCGATCGCTGGGGCGCTGCGGCGTTGTCAGCAGCTGCCAGCTTAATCCGTTATCCAGTTTCCCTTCTTGCCAGGCTGGATCGGGCTGCAGCGTTTCGGCCCAGGCGCCAAAACTGGCGGCCACCCACGCTAACCCCCCAACTAAAAGCCGAATTCTGGTGCCCTGCATGTGAACCTCTAATCTAAAAGTCGTTATCACTGGCACGTTTCGCCGTTGTAATACGCGGTGAGTTTTTCTCGTTTTAGCCGCGTCGTTTTTCGACAACAGAGTCTTTGACCACGTGAAGGCCAGGAAGTCGCGCAACGAAGTGAAAAACCATGAAAAAAATAAGTGGGCATTATTATGCAAATGCCCGCTGTCAGGGCAAGCGACAGCGGGCATTTAGAGGGATTTTGCTGTAAAGCTGTACTTAAGCGGAGGTTTCCGGCAGTTTTTTCGCTTTCGCCTTGCTGGAAAGCGTCGCTTTCAGCTGGTTTTCATCAAGCTGGCCAACCCACTTCGCTACGACCACGGTCGCCACGCCGTTGCCGATCAGGTTGGTCAGCGCGCGCGCTTCGGACATAAAGCGGTCGATGCCGAGGATCAGCGCCAGACCCGCCACCGGCAGATGGCCCACCGCCGACAGCGTCGCCGCCAGCACGATAAAGCCGCTGCCGGTCACGCCCGCCGCGCCCTTCGACGAGAGCAGCAGCACCACCAGCAGGGTAATCTGATGGAAGATGTCCATGTGCGCGTTGGTCGCCTGGGCGATAAACACCGCCGCCATAGTCAGATAAATCGAGGTGCCGTCGAGATTAAACGAGTAGCCGGTCGGGATTACCAGCCCCACCACCGATTTCTTACAGCCCAGCTTCTCCATCTTATCCAGCATGCGCGGCAGCGCCGACTCAGAGGAAGAGGTGCCGAGCACGATCAGCAGCTCCTCTTTGATATAGGCGACGAAGCGGAAGATATTGAAGCCGGCGACGCGTGCGATAAGCCCAAGCACGATGACGACGAACAGTGCGCAGGTAATATAGAAGCAGACAATCAGCTGGCCGAGCTGCACCAGCGAACCGACGCCATATTTACCGATGGTGAAGGCCATGGCACCGAACGCGCCGATAGGAGCGAGACGCATAATCATATTGATGATGCCGAAGATCACCTTCGAAAAGCTCTCAATCACGTTGAAGATCAGCGTGCCGGAGCTGCCGAGGCGATGCAGCGCGAAGCCGAACAGAATTGCGAACAGCAGCACCTGCAGGATGTTGCCGCTGGCGAAGGCGCCGATAACGCTGCCTGGGATAACGTCCAGCAGGAAGGCGATGACGCCCTGCTGTTCCGCCTGCTGGGCATAGACCGCGACCGCTTTCGCATCCAGCGTCGCCGGATCGACGTTCATGCCGACGCCCGGCTGCAGAACGTTGACCACCACCAGACCGATAATCAGGGCGATGGTACTGACGATTTCAAAATAGAGCAGCGCGACCGCACCGGTACGCCCCACCGCTTTCATGCTCTCCATGCCGGCGATCCCGGTCACGACCGTACAGAAAATCACGGGCGCGATGATCATCTTGATCAGTTTGACGAAGCCATCGCCAAGCGGCTTCATTTGCGTGCCTAACTCCGGATAGAAATGGCCTAACAGAACGCCGATGCCGATGGCTAACAGCACCTGAAAATAGAGGCTTTTAAACAGTGAGGTTTTCATAACAGGTGTCCACTACAACAGGGTTGTGAGGTTGTCGTTTTATTGTGTCCGCAAGCAGCGCGCGCCCCGGCGCTGGCGGTTGGCAAAAAATAACACCCTGTTAACGGGATTAATACAGGCTTACAAAGGCCGGGGGATTTCTGGAAACGCAACTATGAACTGAAACGCTTCAGCACGACCTTTTGTAACTAAAAAACGCGAAAAATCAATGAATCAGAGGGTGATCTACGCCCGCGAGTGAGTGGGTAGAAAGGGGACAAAAGTTCGGCTACTCTTCGGCTGCGGGCGCATCCTCGCTGTCGACCGACGCCGGCAGCCAGGTTTGAGTAAAGCGTTCCAGCGACAGCGCCTCGGCATAGAGATAGCCCTGACCGATATGAATGCCGCGCGCCAGCAGCCAGTCGCGCTGCTCGGCGGTCTCGACCCCTTCGGCGATGACGTCGAGATCGATAATCTCGGCGATGGCCGCCACGATGCGCACCATGGTGTCGTCATCCGGCAGCGCGGCGACGAAGCTGCGGTCCATCTTCAGCTTGCTGACCGGCAGCGATTTAAACTGGTGCAGGTAGTTAAGATTGGAGTAGCCCATGCCGAAATCGTCCAGCGCCACCGCAACGCCCACCGTTTGCAGCGAGCGCAGCAGCGCCATCGCCATTTCGGCATCGCCCATCTGCGCGGTTTCGGTAATCTCCAGCACAAAGCTGCCGGGCGCAATCTGATGGCGCTGCAGCAGGCCCTGCAGATGATGCACCATGCTGGCGTCGCGCAGCTGCACGGCGGAGATGTTAACGCTGAGCGGGATAAGTATGCCGCGCTTCTGCCAGCCGGCGAGAATGCGACACGCCTCTTCGAACACCCAGCGTCCGATGGCGGCGATAACGCCGATCTCTTCAGCGCTGGCGATAAACTCTTCCGTCAGGCCGTAGCTGCCGTCCGGCATGCGCATGCGCAATAGCGCCTCGGCGCCGGCCAGTTCGCCGGTCTGCATATTGATTTGCGGCTGCAGGAAGAGCCGGAACTGCTCGTCCTGCAGCCCCTGCAGAATGTCATGCTCCTGCGTCAGGCGCTTTTGCGCCCGCTCGGTGAGCGCCGCGTCGAAAAAGAGGATCTGGTTCTTGCCTAAATGGCGCGCCGACATCATCGCCGAGGTAGCGCGGTCGAGCTGCTCGTTGGCGGAAAGCGGCTCTTCGTCATAGAGCGCCAGGCCGATGCTGGCGTTGGGCCGCAGCTGCAGCTGGTGCAGCGTCACCGGCTGATTCAGACGGATCATCAGATTGCGCGCCAGGCGCATGGCGCGAAACGGCGTACCGGCGCGCTTCATCAGCAGCGCGAAGTCGCTCGGCCCGGTTTGCGCCAGCAGCGTATGGTCGTCGACGGTGCTGCGGATCTTCTCGACCAGCGTCAGCATCAGAGTATCGCGCTGCTCGTCGCTCAGTACGCCGTTGGCTTCCTGCAGCGTTTCAATGCGGATCACCATCAGCCCGAACCCTTTGCTGTGGCTGCGGATATGCTGGTCGAGCAGCGCCAGAAAGAGCGCGCGATTGGGCAGATCGGTAACGGCATAATGGGTGGTCAGCCGGCTCATCTCGTCATGCACCGACTCCAGCACCTGCTGGTTGCGGTTATAGCTGCGGATCAGCATGCCGATTTCATCGTCGCGATGGCTGGCGGGCAGCGCCAGTTTGTGAGTCAGGATCGCCTGCGGCGGCAGCTCCTGCAGCTCGCGCGAGATGCTGCGCAGCGGATGAACCACCAGCCGGTTGATGCACCAGCTGATCGCCACCGACAGGATCAGCGCCAGCAGCAGATAGGTAGTGACCATGGTGGAAACGGTGCTGAGGATAAACTGGTAAACGCGCGTCGAATTCGCCTGCAACACCAGATAGGCGAGCGGCTTGGGCGAGCCGCTGCTCTCCACCGAATAGAGCGGCAGGGTGATCTGTACCGGCAGTTCGAACAGGCGGGCGATAAACAGCGGGATCGGCTTTTCGTTTTCGAAACTGGCGTGCAGCGCCTGAAAGGCGTTGGGCAGCACCACGTCGGCGCGCGACAGGACGCCGGCGGGCTTCAGGGTTTGCAGAATCCGCTCAGCCTGGGCGATATCCGCCTTTAACACCGCCTCGGAGAGCGGCTGGCGCACCGTATGAGCGATATTCTCCATCTGCTGGGCATAGTCGATCCTGCGCTGCTGCACAAAATGAAACAGTTGAATGACGATAAAGATAGAAACGGTAATCAGCGCCACCGCGGATACCGTCGCCATTTGCTTTATCGTAAGTGAACGGCTGACGCGCAAAATCTTCTCCAGGCTAAAAAGCACAGCTATCAGACAGGAAAATGCGCAGCAAGTATATCCTGGAACTCACTTTTTTTACTGCCTGTCAGAGTCCGAGTTTTGCGCGGGCCGACGATTATTTGAAATCTGCGTAAGGAATTAGCGGCTCCGGCGGCATATCGAGATCGCCGTCCCAGCCGGCGGCAGAGTAGCGCACATAGAGCAGTCCGTGGCTTGGCGTATAGTCCTTCGCCTGCTGAATATCGACGCCTGCGCCGATAAACCAGTGCGGCGTCACGCGGCGCTCGACCACGGCCTGTACAGTATAGCCGACGCCGCCTCCGCTGCTGCTCGCCGAGGTCGGATTGCTCGCCAGAGCAAAGCCGGGATTAACCGGATAGCGCTGCTGCGCGTCAGTTTTCGAGTGCGACCAGGAGACCGAGCCGCCCAGATTGAACGACCAGTTCTCGGTGCGCTGCCGCCAGGTAACGGGCACGGAAAGCGCGAGATACTCCTGCGGGCTGTAGTAGCCGCCCTGGCCGAAGGTGTAGTCGCTGAGATCCTTCTGATAATGCCAGAGCATGGTGTTGAGGCCCACCGTGGCGCGGCGATTATCGCTATTGATCACCTTATAGTAATAACCCGCCATCAGCCGCTCGCGGCTATTGTCCGCCACGTTCTCGCCGGTGATCTGATGCGCGCTGATATCAGCCCAGACGCCGTGCGCGCCGCCGCGATCGTAGCTCAGCCCGACGCTGCCGCCGGTCGCCACCACGCCGCCCCAGGTTTTACCGCCGTTGGCCGCCGGATCGCGTGCGCCCGCATAGGCGAGCAGCGAGCTGGAGATGGGGCGCCGCGAGGCGGTGAGCGTCACGCCAAGCTCTTTAACGTCGGTTTTCCAGCTGACGCCGCCGACCCAGTTGGTGACCTCGAAGCCGAGCGGCGTGGTGCCAAGGTCCGCCGACCAGACGTCGTTGCCCCAGCCGACGCCCAGCGCGGTGCCTTCGTCGCGCTGGCTGGCGTAGCGGCTGCAGCCGCCTGAGTTGGCGTCGTCGCAGCTGCCGAAGGTTTCGTCAAAGGTGCCGTTGGTGGTAGAGAAGGTGCCCGCCGAGATCTGAACGCGATCGAGCCGGAAGAAGCCGCGCCCGTCGGCAAGCGGCGTTTCTGCCTGCAGCATGGTGGTATGCGCGGTAAAATCGGAGACGCCGGCGGTGCCCTTGTTGCGCGAATAATCCTGCTCCAGCATCAGCGTGGTGTCCTGCTGGCGATAGAGATCGGCAGTGTCGCTGCGGATGCTGCGCTTCAGCCAGTCATCCTGCGAATTATTGCGCGTCAACCGGCTGATGTTCTTGCTGTCGCCGATGCCGCTGGCGACCATCGCCTGCTGATAATCGGCCAGCGCGGCGTCAGGCTGCCGCTGCATGCGTTCCAGCCGCGCCGCATCGCGAAACACCAGCGCTTTGTCCTGCGAAGGCGGCTGCGCCGCGGCGCGCTGCTTCAGGCCCGTGAACTGCGCGGCGGCCTGCGTGACGTCGCCGACTGCCTGCCACGCCAGCGCCACGCGGCGATCGCCGTTCAGGCTTGCCTGCGCGGGCGGCAGCGCCTTCAGCGCCGTGCGCGCCTCGCTGTTGCGCTTCAGCGCCACCAGCGCTTCGATACGCCCGAGCGACGCGTCGCCGTTGTCGGCATCCCGCTCAAGCACCTGCTGATAAGCCTCAAGCGCCTGCTGCGCGTCGCCGCGCCAGCGCCCAGTCAGCCAGCGTCAAGTCGCGGCGGCTGGAGGCGGGCTGCTGGCGCAGCAGCGCGATGGCGTCGCTCTCCTGCCCTGCCGCGCGTAGCGCCTCGGCGCGCGCGAACAGCTTATTCTGCGTCAGGCGATCCGCCAGTTCGCGCATATTGCTGCTCCACTGCGCCTCCGGCAGACGGTGCAGGGTCGCCAGCGCCGCCTCGTCGTTATCATTGCCGGAAAGATAGAGCGCCGACGCATAGAGCGCGGTCGCGTCCTGCGGATGCTGCTGCTGCAGCGTCGCTATAACCGCGTCCGCCTGCTGCGGCGCGCCGCCGTTGCGCAGCGCGCCGGCCAGACGGTAGCTGAGCCAGACGTCGTCCGGCGACAGGGACAGCGCCTGGCGATATTTCTCCGCCGCCTCGCGCCAGCGGCTCTGCTGCGCCAGCGCGTCAGCTTCGGCGCGCAGGCTGTCGCTGCGCAAAGATCGCAGCGTGTCGGCCAGCGCGCGCTGCTGCGCGGCGGGCAGACCGTTAATAAAGGCCATGGCGCGCGCCGGCGACTGGGTCTGATAAAGTCCCGCCAGGCGGCGAACCGCGGTAGTGTTGCTGGCGTCGAGCCGCAGCGCGCGCTGCCAGAGCTGCTCGGCGCTCTCCGCGTTGTTGCGCGCCAGCGCCACATCGCCAAGGCCGATCAGGGCGTAGCTGTCGCTGCTATCGAGCGCCTGCGCCTCGCGATAATGCCTTTCCGCGCCGTCGAGATCGTGCTGCGCCAGCGCTTTGTCGCCTTCGTCGATCGCCTGCCAGTAGCGGTTGCTCTGCAGCAGCGACTGCCACTTGCCCACCTGCGTGCTCTGCTGACCCGCCTGAATCGCGCGCTCCAGCCAGAGAACGGCGGCAGCGCGGTTATTGGCGCGCGCCTGCGCCTGGCCCATCGCGCCCATCAAGTCGGCATCGTTGGGGTTCGCCTTGAGCGCGGCGTTCAGCGCTGCGATAGCCTCGGCGCCGCCGCCCGCATCCACCAGCGCCAGGCCGCGCATACGCTCGCGATAGGCGGGATCGGCGAGCAGCGCCTGCTGCTTCGCCAGCGCCTCCTGGCCCTGCTTCTGCGCGTCGCCGTCGGAGAACACCTCCAGATAGGCTTTCAGCTGCGCCACGCTGCTATCGCTCACCGGTTGATTATTGATCTGCTGTAGCCAGAGTTCTGCCGCGGCGTCGCGTCCGGCGCTGCTTTTCGCCAGCTGCTTCAGCTGCTCGACCGCCTGGGCCGGCTGCTGGCGATCGAACGCCATGCGGGCCAGCTGCAGCTCAACGCCGATATTGCCGGGATAGCGCTGTTCCAGCGCCTGAAGCTGCTGATACGCCACGCCGTCCTGGCCCGGGATACGCGCCAGCAGCCGCCAGTACTCCAGCGCGATATTCGCATCGGGAAAGACGCCGTTGAACAGCGCGTCGTAGGCGCTTTTCGCTTCCGCGAGGCGGCCGGACGTGGCGAGCAGGCGCGCCTCCTGCAGCTTCTGCCGTCCCTCAGCGGAGATAAGCGCCAGGCCGACGGCGGACTCGCGCGTCGCCGCCGAATCGGGCGCGACCTTTTGCAGCTGCGTCAGCAGGGTCTGTGCGGCGGCAACGTCGCCCTGATGCAATGCCAGGCGCAGACGCGCCGCCAGCACCTGCGGATTATCGGGATCGATCTTCTCCAGCCGGTAGAGCGCCTGCTGCACCAGATCGTATTTATTGGTCGATTCGCCGGTACGGACCTGCGACAGCAGCCACTCTACCGGCGAGACTTCCGGTCCGGCGCCGGGCGCGGCCAGACACG
Source organism: Pantoea sp. NGS-ED-1003 (assembly GCF_000738765.1). NCBI lineage: Bacteria > Pseudomonadati > Pseudomonadota > Gammaproteobacteria > Enterobacterales > Erwiniaceae > Pantoea > Pantoea sp. NGS-ED-1003. The sequence continues at coordinate 133,213 of NZ_JPQA01000010.1, read as the reverse complement.
GCAGCGCGCCCAGCACGCCGCTCAGCAACAGGCTCGCCCGCAGCGCGCTCGCTTTATTCATCTTCATCGTCAAGCAGACGGCGGCGCGTAATGATGCGCATCAGGCGCCAGGTCATCAGCGCAAACAGCACCACGACAAACACCGCGCAGAGCGCCAGCCAGAACGGATGGGTCGCCAGCATCGTCCACAGGCGCTCCCACCAGGGGAGATGGCCAACGAAATAGTTGTCGCCGACGCGCAGGCTGTTGACGCCCGACTCGCGAATAATGGCGGCGGAGCCGAAAATCGCGGCGCGCTTGCCGCTGTCGGTCAGCGCCTCGTTCAGCAGCTGCCAGCTGCGAGGGCTGCCGTCGGCCAGCAGCGCCACCACGCTGCGCTGATCGTTGAACGGCGACTGGAAGCCGATCACCGTCGCCAGCGGGCCGCGCGAACCGATGGCGGTGGTGCTCTCTGGCGCGCGATCGCCTTCGCTGACGCTGCCGGCATCAATGGCCGCCTGGCGCTTCGGCGTTTTTATCCAGCTGCCCGCGGCGTCGACCAGCGCAGCGATCCGGCGGTCATCCTGCAGATCTTTTGGGATGTCGCCGATCATCAGCAGATCGGCGTCCTGCGACTTCGCCTTGCTCCAGTCGTCGCTGAACTGCACCCGCAGCGCCGGATAGCCGGTCTGCGCGCCGATATTGCCCAGCGCGTTCAGCAGCGTGCCGACCTGCTGCGCGTCAGGTTTCGGCTGCACCAGCACCAGCGTTTGCGCCAGATCGGCGTAGCGCGTGAAGGGGAAGCCCGCGCCCGCGAACGCGCGCAGCGACGGCATTTCGATATAGTGACGGTAGCCGGAGAAATCGACGCTGGAGCTGTCGTCTACCACCACGTGATGGCTGACCGGCGTCACGTTCTCGCAGCGCCCGTCAGCGGTGCCGCTGATGATAGTGTTGGCGTAGTCGAAGTCGAAACGCAGCTGGTTAACCACGCCGAGACGCAGCGCCGGAATCGTCAGCTGACGGTTGTTGTCCTGCAGTCCCTGAATCAGCGGAATACGCAGCAGCTGCTGGCCGGCGGTATTCTTCGGCGGCAGCGGATAGTCCTGGATGAACTGGTTGTTCAGGTTGACCGCCAGCCGCGAGCCGTCCGCCTGGAACGGCGCGGTGTAGCGATAGCTCAGATCCATATCGATGCCGCGCGCGCGCACCAGGAAGAGATCGGGCGGCAGGTTGAGCGTCAGGCCGATGGGGTTAGGCTGCATGCCGTCGGACTGCAGCTGGTTTTCATACTGCGTCAGCTCGGCGAAAGTGGTGCGTCGATCGGTTCGCACCCAGTTTGGCGCGTCGTAGGCTTTACGCGGCGCCTGCAGGTTGACGCTGTAGATGGTCGAGGTATCGCCGCGCAGCAGCAGTTCGCCCTGGGCGATGCCCTGCACCGCCGTCAGCAGATCCTCATCGTTGCGTCCCAAAATCAGCAGCATTTTTTCATAGGGATTGTCGGGCTGGCTGACGATTTCCACCGTGGGCTTGTTCACCGGCGGCAGATCTTTCAAAAAGTCCGGACGAGCGTCGTTGGTGGCGAACACCACGGCGTGCTGCTGCTGTGGCAGCTTGTTGTAGAGCACCGGGAAGTTCTGGCCGCGCCACGCGGCTTTGCTGCCGAACCAGGAGGCGAGCATCGCAGCGGCGCGCTGCTGCGCCACGTCCGGCTGCGCGGCGAAGACTACCGGCAGCGTCAGCGGACGCTTGTCGCGCGCGTCGAAGAAGGGCTCGGGAAAGTGCGACAGATCGTTTTTCAGCGGCAGCTTTTGCAGCGTTAAATCGAGGCCGCTCTCTTTGCCGATATCGAGCCAGATCGTGCTGTTGGCGGGGTTCTCGCACACGTTGGTGTAGTGGCCCACCAGCTCAAAGCGTACGCGGTTGAAGTCGCTGATAAAGCGGGGATCGATCGCCAGCTGGGTCTGGGTCTCTTTGCCGAGCTGCTCCGGCGTAACGGTAATCAGGCCGATCAGCTCGTCGTTGAGATAGACCTTAAGCTGCGATAGCGTCGGCAGCAGCGCGGGCGAAGGACGATAGCTGAGATTCAGCAGCGCGCGGGTCACCACCTCGTCGCTGCGCACGCCGAACTCAATCTGGCCGCTCGGCTGCGAGCCGCGCAGCGTCATGCTGCCCGGCGGCGGCGCCAGACTGGTAAAGTCGAGCCGGCTGTCGCGCACCGGCGCGCCGGGATCCTGCGGTGCGGTCTGAACCAGCGCCGCATCGACAGGATTCGCCGACGCGGCGTCCTGCGCGGCGGCACAGCTTAGCGTTGCGGTGCCCAGCAGCAGGGCGGTAAACCAACCGTTCACTCTCGTCATCGTCATATCATCAACTCAATACGTTTTTTGAAGCGGGCGTCCGCCCGATGCCCTGCGGCAACAGCGAGGCCAGCCAGCTCACCCCAGCGGTAAGCAGGTTAAACAGCCGACGTAACTGCGGCGGACCATATTCCGCCAGGCGCAGATAGCCTTTAAAACCGAGGATCATGATATCGGCGAGGCTCTGCACCGGTTTATCTTCCGGGAAACCGTCCTGCCACAGCGCCCAGGTATCGGCGCGGGCGAAGGTGCACTGGATAAATTCGATATGTTGCTGGGTCGTCAGCTGATGCAGACGAATACCGGCGCGCAGGCCGAAGACGCGCTGCACGCGGCACGGAAAGCTGAACTCCTGCTGGCCGCGGCGCAGCAGCAGCCAGACTTTTTCATCTTCCTTCAACGCATTCGATTCACGCATTTCGACGCCGACGCCGCCGTCGGAGTAGTCGCGCAGCGTACAGGGCAGCATATGGCCATCTTCGCGCGCGATAGCGGCGGGCATGGCGATCTCCACGCGGTGCGCCTCGCGGATTTGCCGCGCCTCGACGGAAACCGCCACCGCGCCGCCGAGGATCACCATGTTGTAGATGACCCACACCAGGCTCACCCAGACCGTCAGCACCTCGTTGGCCGGGCCGTAGTTCATGCGCCAGAAGGCCATCGCCACGCCCGCCAGGTTGAGCAGCACCAGGAACATATAGGGTTTGGTGATCACCCAGTCGAGATGGTGCTCTTCTACCAGGCCGCCTTTCGCCGTCACGTTGAATTTGCCTTTGTGCGGATTGAACAGGGCCACGGTGGTCGGCCGGGCGATATACCAGGCCAGCACGGTTTCATACACCTCGCTCCAGAAAGAGTGACGCCAGCGCCCTTGAATGCGTGAGTTGGTCAGGCTGGTGTGCAGCATATGCGGCAGCACGTAGATAGCGATAGCCAACGCGGGCGCGTAGATGATGTAGGCGTGGCAGAGCAAAAACGCCAGCGGCGCCAGCAGGAAGATCAGGCGCGGAATGCCGGAGAGAAAGTGCAGCATGGCGTTGGCGTAGCAAAGGCGCTGCACCCACTTCAGCCCCTTGCCGAACAAGGGATTATCAAGACGGAAAATCTGCACCATGCCGCGCGCCCAGCGGATGCGCTGGCCGATATGCGCCGACAGGCTCTCGGTCGCCAGCCCCGCCGCCTGAGGAATGCGGATATAGGCGGAGGCGTAGCCGCGCCGGTGCAGGCGCAGCGAGGTGTGCGCATCTTCGGTCACGGTTTCCACCGCGATGCCGCCGATCTCATCCAGCGCGCTGCGGCGCAGCACGGCGCAGGAGCCGCAAAAGAAGGTGGCATCCCAGGTATCGTTGCCGTCCTGCACCAGGCCGTAAAACAGCGAGCCTTCATTCGGCGTGCGGCGGAAGCGGCCCAGGTTGCGTTCAAAGGGATCGGGTGAGAAGAAGTGGTGCGGCGTCTGCAGCATCGCCAGCTTCGGATCTTTGATAAACCAGCCGATGGTCATCTGCAGGAAGGCGCGCGTCGGCACGTGGTCACAGTCGAATATCGAGACGAATTCGCTGCGGCAGCGCGTTTTCAGCGCATGGTTGATATTGCCCGCCTTGGCGTGCTCGTGCGTCGGTCGCACTACATAGTTCACGCCAACGCTGGCGGCGAATTCGCGAAACTCTTCGCGGCTGCCGTCGTCGAGCAGATAGATATTGAGACGATCTTTCGGCCAGTCGATGCCCATCGCCGCATAGATGGTCGGCTTCACCACGCTGAGCGGCTCATTGTAAGTCGGCACCAGCAGATCGACGCTCGGCCACTGATCGAGCGTGGCAGGCATCGAGACCGGCTGACGGTTAAGCGGCCACAGCGTCTGAAAATAGCCCAGCACCAGCACCACCCAGGCGTAGGTTTCCGCCACAATCAGCAGTAGCCCGAATATCAGGCTAAGCGGATCGTCCCAGTTGAGCGTCGAGGTATAGCGCCACCACAGATAGCGGCAGGAGACGGTCAGCGACAGCACGATCAGCATCATGGTCGGGAAGCGGCCCGGCACGCGCCGCACCAGCATCGCCAGGCTCCAGAGCAGCACCACGAAGATAAACTGCGTCAGCAGCCCGAACGGCTGGCTGATACAGAGCAGCGCCAGCAGTGAAGCGAACAGCGCCGCGCCGATAAAAAAGAGGCGACGCGCCAGCGGCGAGAGCCGCTGCAGCCGCTGTTCGAGACGCGCGTCGACATTGCCATTCTGAACTCGCGCGGAGAGCGTATCGAGCCACTGATAGCCGCGCTGCCGCCAGCGAAACAGCGGCAGGAAGCCTTTAAAACGCTGACGCTCGCTGCGGCCGCTGTCATCTTGCGGCAGAATAACTACCAGCCACAGCGTCTGCACCAGATAGCGCACAATATCCAGCGGGCGCGGGCGCTCCGGCGAGATATGCGGATAGAGACGGCGGCGATCCTGAATAATGCGCTGCCATCCCGGCGTCTCAAAACGCAGCAGCGCCCAGCCCAGCGCGCACCAGAACAGATTCAGGCCGCTGGCGAAGCGGGACGCGCCGCGCTCGCGCGCCGTGACGTAACGCGAACGCAGCGCCTGCCAGACCGGCGCGGTCAGCAGCCAGCGCAGCGGATTCACGGCTGTTCTCCGTTCAAATGGAGCAGCAGCCAGTTCGCCAGCGTGGTGATCTCTTCGCTGACCAGCGCATGCGGACGATACTCCCCTACCGGCTGCTTCATCATCAGCGCTTCCGCCAGCGCTTCGTCGCGATGGATAAGCAGCGGGATCAGGTTATTCAGCGACGCGACCCATAGCTGATGCAGATCCTGCTGCAGCCGGCTGTTGGCGTTGAACTGGTTGATCAGAAAGCGCGTATGCGGCGTAAAAGAGTGCTGACAGAGACGGAGATGACAGTTGGCGTCAGGTGTCAGCACGCGCATTACGCCATCGAGCCGCGGATAGAGAGCCTCATGCCAGGGCAACGAATCCGCGGGCAGATCAAAAATTATCCAGCGATAGCGGCGCTGCAGATCCGCCAGCGCGTCGAGCAGCGGCGCGGCGATCGCGGCGTCCTGACGCAGCAAAGTAAAATCTTTCTGATGAGTAAGCGAGCCATGAGGCAGCAGATCAGGACCATCGGGATAGCGCAGCGCAGCGCCCTGCCAGGCGTCGCCGCCGAGCAGCGCCTGCATCCAGCCTTTTTCCGGCAGCGCGGGCAGATTAAAGTGCGCGCCGAGCTGGCTCACCGGAGAGCCGTCAATCAGCAGTACGCCTTCGCCCAGCGCCGTCAGCGCCCAGCCGAGCGCGGCGCCGATAGAGGTGGCGCCCGTACCGCCGCGTACGCCTTGCAGCGCGATCAGCGGCATTAGCGCGACCGTCCCGGCTGTTCCGCCGACGTTTCGGCTAACAGCGGCCAGCGCGCGACAATGTTCGCCAGCCGCTCTTCGCGAGCGATGTCGATATAGCGAAAAGCCTGTAGAGAAAAAGCGTCGCGCAAGGCGCTAATATCATCCTGACGTTGGCCGTCGGACGCGACCAGAGTATAAGCATTTTCATTTTTCATTACTTTTCGCCACGGATAAAACAACGTCGGGTAAAAGGTGGTTATATTCACGCAGGCGTTAAATCGACGCTGCCTGAATCGGCGCGATGATAGATCAATGCGAACCCGTCTGTCATAACGTATTTTTAAATTTCTCAGGTTGCATCTTGCCCTGTCTATAATAAGCTAGCCTGGACTGAACAAATCGCGAATTCAATATGAAAAATTCCTTTGCGCTGGGGCTGTTGCAGGTTCAGCCTGAATTAACGGTATTGCAAACGCCCGGCTGTTATTGGGTAACCTGCGCGCGTCAGGAAGATGCGCGCGCTTTTATTCGTCAGGCGATCCTGGCGCAGCAATCCGTCACCCTTATCAGCGCAGATGAAAAGCCGCGCGATCTGCTGACGCCTGACCCGGCGGGCGGGCCTGACCGTATTCCCTTGTTTTCTTTGCCTAAAAACAAAAGCAGCCTGCTGCATCTGGAGAGCGACTTTTCCCGCAAGCTCGGCAGTAAAAACGGGCTGGTGATTTTTAACAGCAGCGCGGCGCAGTGGGATAAACTCGACGACGCCGAGTTAACCTCGTGGATAAAGCGCATGCGCCGGGTGCTGATTAAAAAACAGATGACGCTTTTAATGGTCACCTCTGGCGCCACGATAATTAACCTGCGTAATAATCTTCAGCGTTATTTTCGACAGCTTGACGGCCTGGCGCATTTAGCCTTTCAACAGGATAGCTGGCAATATCGAATTAACTGGTGGTATGCCGGCGATCGGTTGCTCGCCGACCGCGCCATTCGTCTTGACTGCAAAGACGATCGCTTTTACGCCGTAAATGAAAATGAAAAGCAGGAGCCGCTCAGCTTAAACGACGAGCAACAATATCTTGCCGATAAAATAGTGCTGGAGGGCGCACCGCCCCTTTCGCGTCAGTGGCAGTTGTTTGACGATAATGAACAGGTCTTTTTGCGCGCCCAGCAGGCGAGCGCCGCGACGGTGATTTTCAGCCTGAGCCGCAGCGACCTGATCGGCGAGCTGGCGAAAATGGTGCACAGCCTGCGCCGCGCGCGCGGCAACGGCTTAAAAATCGTGGTGCGCGAAATGGGCACCAGCCTGCGCTACAGCGACGAACGTCTGCTGCTGGCGTGCGGCGTCAGCGCCATCGTCTCCGCCAGCGCCACCATGTCGCGCTTTTTGACCACGCTGGAAGGCCTGCAGGGCCAGGTTTTCAACCGCCGCGTGCCGGCTAACCTGGACGCGCTGACCGCCGCGCTGCAGCCGCTGCATGAGAAAGGCTATTTGCGCCTCGACGCCTTCTGTCAGGCGGTGGGACAGCTGATCGGCAACACCCTGCTGCCGGATAACGACAAAGGTCTGCTGGTGGCGCTGCGGCCGGTGCCGCAGCTCAGACCGCAGCAGATCCTGACGCTGTGCAAGCCGCGCCGCTTCGGCGATCTGGTGACGGTGCTGGACGATCGCGTCATCCTGTTTCTCTCTTCCTGCCGCTATAACGATCTCGATAAAGCGCTGAAATTTATCTTTTCGCTGCCGCACGACGAGCTTTTCGCAAACAGGATGGTTTGGTTTGAGGACAATCAAATTCTCGCCGAAATCAATAACATAAAAAATCTGACGCCGAATGCGCTGCAGGATATCACACCGCAGATCCAGCCGACGCAGAGCGCTGACGAACCGGCGGAAACGCGCGAACGCAGCGCGCCGCAGCCGATTACTTTACTGCCGGAGATGAAAAGCTGATGAACCTGATGGACTGGGTGCAGATTGCGCTGCTGACGTTAGTCATCTTACTGTTTCTAAAGCCGTTATATCGGCAATGGCTGCCGCGTCGCTGGAACGGCATGTTGAATCGCCTGCTGCCTGCGCGCGCGTTAAAGTCTGAAGGCCACTGGCAGCGTAAATCCTCGAAAAAGGATGCAAATCATTAATGAATAACGATCAACCGACTTCCGCTCACTCTTCCCGCTTATGGTCTTACTGGCGCGGGCTGGGCGGCTGGAACTTCTACTTTTTGCTCAAGTTCGGCCTGCTTTGGTACGGCTATCTCAACTTCCACGCCTTGAGCAATCTGGTGTTCCTGGCCTGGCTGCTGTTCCCGCTGCCCTCGCCGCGCCTGCACCGCCTGCGCAGCTGGATATCGATTCCCATCGGCTTCGGCCTCTTTTGGCACGACACCTGGCTGCCAGGGCTGGAGAGCATTCTCAGCCAGGGCGACCAGCTGGCGGGCTTCTCCGGCGCCTATTTGCTCGATCTGGTTAACCGCTTCATTAACTGGCAGATGGTCGGCGCCGCCTTTGCGCTGCTGGTGCTCTATCTCTTTGTTTCGCAGTGGATCCGCGTAACGGTGCTGGTCTCGCTGATGCTGATCTGGCTTAACGTGCTGACCATCGCCGGCCCCGCGCTGTCGCTGCTGCCGACCAAAGCCGCCACGCCGGAGGTGGTGCTTAACCAGACGCCAGCGGCCGGACAGAGCCCGGCCGCCGCCGCGCCGGACGGCCTCGATCAGTCGGCGCCGCCCACCAGCGCCAACCTGACCGCCTGGCTGAACCGTTTTTACGACAGCGAACGCAAGCGCGTGACCCATTTTCCCGACAGCCTGCCTGCAGATTCGCAGCCGTTCGATATTCTGGTGGTGAATATCTGTTCACTCGCCTGGTCCGATATCGACGTTTCGCAACTGCGCAGCCATCCGCTGTGGCGCCACTTCGATATCGTGCTGAACAACTACAACTCCGCTACCGGCTACAGCGGCCCGGCGGGGATTCGTCTGCTGCGCGCCAGCTGCGGCCAGACGTCGCACAGCGATCTCTATAAACCGACCGACACAAGCTGCTATCTGTTTCAAAATCTGGCGAAGCTGGGCTTTAAAGAGCAGCTGATGATGGACCATACCGGTGTGTTTGGTAACTATCTCAAGGAGCTGCGTGATGACGGTGACATGCAGGCGCCGCTGATGTCGCAGGCGGGCATTGCGCCGGAGCTGACCTCGTTCGACGGCTCGCCGGTATTTAACGATGCGCAGCTGATGCAGCGCTGGCTGGATGACCGCAGCAAGAGCAGCGACGCGCGCAGCGCCACGTTCTATAACCTGATCCCGCTGCATGATGGCACGCGCGATCTTGGCAGCACCAAAACCGCGCCGTGGAAGCCGCGCGCGCAGCTGCTGTTCGACCAGCTCGACGCGTTCCTGACTAATCTGGAGAAGTCGGGTCGACGCGTGATGGTGCTGGTGGTGCCGGAGCACGGCGCGGCGCTGCAGGGCGACAAGATGCAGATGTCGGGCCTGCGTGATATTCCCAGCCCGAGCATTACGCATGTGCCGGTGGGCATTAAGTTTGTCGGCATGAAAGCGCCGCATCAGGGCCAGCCGCTGGCCATCGACGCGCCGACCAGCCTGCTGGCGATTTCCGAGCTGGTTTCCCGCGTGGTGGATGGGCAGGTGTTTAACGCGCCAAACGTCAATATGTCGGTGCTGGCGGACAAGCTGCCGCAGACGCCGGTGGTGTCGGAGAATGACAATGCCGTGGTGATGATGTATCAGGGCAAGCCGTGGATCCGGCTGAACGGCGGCGACTGGGTTGCTTATCCGCAGTAGGTTTTGCCTGCTGCGCAGGCGGCGCTGAGCGCGCGAACAGGCTCTGAGCGGTTTCCGCCCGCCAGGCGGCAAGGTTCGCTGCGCGAATGGGCTCTGAGCGGGTTCCGCCCGCCAGGCGGCAGGGAGTTTCAGCCGCTCCGCTGCTGGCGTGCGTGTTAAGGGGCTCGCCAGCCCCTTAACAATCCCGGCTTCCGGCAGCCTCCACGCCGCGCTCCGCGCGGTCCCTTCGTTGCTTACGTCGGCCGCACGGACCGCGCGGATTCGACATCCTGTCTCATGCCGCGCTCTCGCCGACGTCCTGTCGGCTCGTCCTGGCCGCCGTGCGCGCCTCAGCGTGTCGGATGCCTCTGACTGCCCGCCTGTGAGTTCCCTTGTTTTTTATTAACGACGGCGTCGTCTGAATGCATGTCTCATGCTTTCAGCGACGAAGTTGCGCCTTCAGGAATCGGGACGTACAGCGGGGTTGTGGGGGCCATCGCAGCCGCTGAGCGGAGGAAGGATTTCAGGACGAGCGGCAGGGATGCCGCGAAGAGGCTGGCATGAGCCAGGGATGGCGAATCCAGCCGGTCCGTCAGAAATCCTGAGAGAGCGAAGGGACCCGCGCAGCGGGCGGGTGAGCTGGCCCGGGGCGCGGGTGCAGGGCCGGCGCCTACCGGCCCTGCTCGGTCGCCCGCAGCGGGCGAAATGAAACTCCCTCGCTGTCAGGCGAACGAAACCCGCACCGCTGTCAGGTGAACGTTCGCCGCGGCGAACCTCACCCGTCAACGCTTCTCCTGAAGCGCCAGCCACACCAGCAACTGCAAGCTGGCGGAAAAATAATTCTGGTCCGGCGCAAGCCGATCGCTGATATAGCCGGTCTCGTTCAGCGTCAGATCGCGGATCGCCAGCAGGCCGCCATCGAGATTATAAGGGGCGTTGCTGTTGCCCAGCACGTCGAACCAGGCGGGCGTCGTCAGGCGACCGTAGCGCTGCCAGACGTTCTGGAACGGCACCAGACGCAGGCTCTGCGGGTCGTACCACCAGATATAGAGCGGCACGCGCACCGCGTCGTAGCTAAAACGGTTCGAGTAGCCCACCGCGGGCGCCACCGAGCCGTCCGCGTTCAGCGCCACCCAGTCGAGCGGCAGGCCCGTTTTGCCGAAATGCATCTCGCCCAGCAGATCCATGCCGTCGTCAATCAGGGCGTTCCACACCTTGAGATGGCTGTGTTCGGCAAATTCGCGCCAGGCCTCGAAAATAAAATAGGAGGGGTTCAGCACTACATAGCTGGTCTTGTTGAACCCCTGCACGCCCGGCAGCATCACCGTACGTCCCGCGTAGGTCACCACATTGTGTTTCACGATGGCGCGCTGAATGCGATCCGACGCCTGCTGATAGGCCTGCGACGACCACTTATCGGCCGCGCGCTGCAGCGCCCAGGCAATCAGCACGTCGCCGTCGGAGGCGTTGTTTTTGTCTGCCACCGGTTCGGCGACGTCCGGCGTATAGCGCCAGTAGAAGAGATCGTTTTGCGTATTCAGCAGATGCTGGCGCGTCCAGCTCCACAGCTTATCGAAGGTCGCGCGATCGTCGTTCGCCACCGCCAGCAGCATGCCGTAGCCCTGCCCTTCGGTATGGCTGACGTTATTGTTGGCGTTATCGACAATACGTCCTTCCGGCGTTGAAAAGCGGCTCTTGAAGGTGCTCCAGCCATCGGCCGACGCCTGCGCGCTTACCATCATCACCATGAAAAAAATCACCCATCTGAGCCAGGCTGGCTTTGTCATCTTATCGCTCCGTTAGTACCGATAGTGCAGCGTATTGCCGTCGTTAAGCTCCAGCGCCACCGCAACCGCCGCGCCGCCGCCCTGCGCGCGCAGCCAGCCGCCGTAAAGTCCCGCCAGCACGGCGGCCAGCGCCGACTGCCAGCTTTTCGCATCCAGCGCGCCGTCGCCCGCAGGCAGCGCATGGTGCTTCAGTAAAATCGCCGCGTCCTGCGGCTGCAGCTGAACAAAACCCCAGTTAAAGCGAGCCAGCTGCAAATTCATTTCGCGCTCCAGATCCTGCACGGTGCGCGCGTCAGGCAAAGGATAGCGCGCCGCCAGCGAATCGCCCATGTCGTAGAGAAACGCCTCCGCCTCTTCTTTGCCCGCATTGGCGAGCATGCCCTCCATCATCACGCTGACCAGATCGAACCAGCCCGGCTGATGCGTATGGCTTGCCGCGCCCGTATGCTCACTCATTAGTTGTCTCCAAACAGATAGCGGAAGTAGAGCTGCGCCGTGCTTTCGCTGTAGTCGCCGAAGGTGTCGTAGCCCAGCTGGCCGCCGACCGTGACCGCTTTATTCACTTTGTAATCCGCGCCGGCGTGCAGGTTGTAGCCGATGCCGTTTTTGCTGTCGCCGCTATAGTAAGCGCTCTTTACCGCGCCGCTCGCCGCATAGGATTCCAGCTGCGCCTGCATAGCGGGATCGTTCGGGAAGTATGCGCTGCGATCCTGGCTGTAAGACTGATAGCCGACCGAGCCGCCGACCTTTACGCTCAGGTCATCAAACTTGCGCGTAAAATCGATGGGAAATGACACCGCCGTATAGTTCTGCGGGCTGAAGTAGCCGCCCTGACCGTAGCTGAAATAGCTGAGGTTTTTCGAGAAATCCATCCACGACAGGCTCATGCCGACCTTCAGTTCGCGGTCGTCGCGGTGGAAAGGCCGTACGTAAGCGCCCGCCGTGGCGTTGAGACTGTCGTTGCTCGCCACGTTCTCGCCGATATAGCTGTAGGCGCCGCCGCCGACGTAGAAGCCCGCATCGCCGTTGTCATAGCTCAGCAGCGCATTGCCGCCGTTTTTAGTGACGCCGCCCCAGCGTTTGCCGCTCGCTTTATCCTGTACGCCGACGTAAGAGAGCAGGCTGTCGGTCATCGCGCGGCGCTCTCCGGTAAGGATCAGCGTCAGGAAGTCGGTGAGTTTCGGCGACCACTGCACCCCGCCCACCAGCGTGCTGAGATCCTGGCCCAGCGGCGTGCTGCCAAGGTCGATTTTATAGCTGTCGCCTTTCAGCGCCAGGTTCAGCTCCACGCCGGATGCTCGCTGCGAATCGGTCGAGGCGCTCGGCACGTCGGTGGCCTTCGCGCCGCCGGCGGCAACCACCTTCGCCTGCTCAAGCGCGTTGCTGCCGAAGCGACGCCATGCATCGCCTGCCGCGCTGCCCGCCGTCAGCGAAAGCGGCGTCATCATAAAATCGAAGCGTGCGTCGCCGAAGGGCACGGTTGAGAAGGTCAGCGGCGCTTTCGCCTCGGTCAGATTACTGAGGCCCGACTCGCCGTCGCGCGCGCGCACCTGCACCTGACCCTGCGTCCAGGTGCCGGTTTTCTCCTGCAGCCCCTCCATCATGCTGTCGATCTGATGCAGGGTGCGCGCCTGCTGCAGCGGCAGGTTATCGCCGCTCGCCAGGACGACGCCTTCGGCGCTGCTGGTCACGCCAGCCGGTGCGCTCTGCCACGGCAGCACGCTGCCGTAGCTGGATGGCGAGCGTCCCACCGGCGAGGCGCTGCGGTCGATAAAGGGATTGTCCGCCAGCGCCAGGCCGCCGACGGTCGGCGTCTCGCCGTTTTGTGCGCCCTGCAAACCAGTCAGCTGTCCGCGCGCGCTGCGAAGGTAGCGCATCGCCTGGGCGCGATCGCCGTTCGCATCGGCGACGCGCGCCAGCAGCAGCAAGCGCTCTGGCGTTTGCTGCGCCTGCAGACCGCGCGACAGATCGTTGGCGCGCGCCAGGTTGTTCTGCGCCAGCGCCACGTTAATCGCGCCGACGCGCGCGTCCTGGGTCGCGGTGTCCTGGGTCAACAGGTAGTCATACACCACGCCCGCTTCTTTGTTCATCTTGCCGTCCTGATAGAGACGGGCCATAGCGAACATCAGATCGCGATTCTGCGGGTCGTGCTGCAGGGCGCCGATGAGCTTGTCATAGGCGGCGGCGTACTGCTTCTGCTCGCGCAGGCGATCTACCTCGTTAATCACGTAGCCGTTGCGAATACCTGCCAGCTGCGTCGGCGTGCTGCGCGCCTGCAGCTCTGGCGCGTCGAGGAAGCGCTGCGCTTCGCTGGCCAGTCCCGCCTGGTTCAGCACGGCGACCTGCGCCGCGTAGTCGCCTGCATTGCCCTGCACGCCGCGCTGCATGTTGCCGCGCACGATCGCGACGGCTGTCGCGACGTCGCCCGCTCTGGCGAGCTTTTGCGCCAGATTGCCTGCATCCGCCGGATTAGCGGGCGGCGTCTGCGCCAGCGCTTTTAGCGTGTTAACAGCGGCGGCGTTCGCGCCCTGCGCCAGATAGCTGTCGGCGGTCGCCATCTGCAGATTGAAGTTAACGCGCTGTGCCAGCTCGCGCATGTCGCGCGTCTGGGCGCTGGCGGGAATACGCGCCAGCAGCGCGCTGGCCTGCTGCCAGCCGCCGCTCTCGCTGGCGTTGATAGCGGCGGCGTAGCGCTCGCTGACGCCCGCGCCATCGCGCATCGCAAACTGCATCACGCCTGCGGCCTGCGGCGTGTCGCCCTGCGCGCGGTAGAGGCGCGCCAGGTCCAGGCGCAGCCAGCCGTCGCTGGGGTAGCGCTGAATGCCTTGCTGCAGCGTGGCGATCGCCGCACTGGCGTCGCCTGCCTTCAGCTCGCGTTTCGCCTGCTGGCGAATCGGATCGCTGCCGCCATTGCTGACGCGCGGCGCCACGCTCTGGCGCACGCTGTCGGGCAGCGACGCCAGCAGCGTACTCGCCTCGGCGCTGCGGTTTTGCTGGCGCAGAACATAGAACAGCCCCTCTTTCGCGCTGCGGTTATCCGCATCGTTTTGCAGGATGGCGCGATAGGCGCGCTCCGCCTCGCTGAACTGGCTGCCGCGGCGCAGCACGTCGGCGCGGAACAGCTGCGCGGCGACGCCTTTTTCCCCGTCAGCCTGCGTCAGCGGCGCGCTGAGCGAGAGCGCCTGGACGCTGTCGCCGTTTTTCAGCGCCTGCTGCGCCGCCGCCAGCTGCGCATAGAAGCGCGCATCGTTGGCCTGCTGCTGCCGTTCGGCGCCGCGCTCGCCACCAAGCTGGGCCGAGCGTTGCAGGTAGTCCGCCGCTTCACCGTAGCGGCCGCCGCGCTGCGCGACGTAGCCCATGCCCGCCAGCGCGTCGGCATCCTGCGGACTGGCGCTCAGCACTTTCTCAAAACTGTTTTGCGCGCCGCTGACGTCGCCGCTGTTAAGCGCGTTAAAACCCGCGCCCTTCTCGGCGCCGCCGACATTTTTACGGTAGTAATCCATTACCGCCACGTCCTGCGGATGGCGCTGCTGCCAGCTCTGATAGCGCGCGGCGTCCGACGGCTGCGGGCCGAGCCACAGCAGCGCCTGGCGCAGCGAACGATCGGCCTCCGCGCTGCCGTCCGCCAGCGTGCCGAGCAGATCCACGCCCTCGCGGCGCGTGGCGTCCTGATAGGTCAGGGCTTTGCCCAGCGCCAGCCTGGCGCTGACATCCTGCGGATGCGCCGCCGAGAACTGCCGCAGCGCGTCGACCGCCTGCGGCAGCAGGGTGCGGTCGCCCGCCATCGTCAGGTAGTACTCCGCCGCCACGCTGGCGGGCGGCTCGTTGCCGTTAAAGGTGTTGCGCCACGTCTGCAGCGACGCGGCGATATTGCCGCTGCGCGCCTGCTGACGCGCCAGCGACAGCTGCGCCTGCGGGATGGTTTGCAGCTGGCGCGCGTTATCCAGCTCGCTCAGGCGCGCGTCCTGCGGCGAGACGCTGCTCAACTGCTGGCGGTAGCGCGCCGCGCCTTCGACGTCGCCGCCCTGCTGCGAGTAGAGCGCCAGCAGATAGAGCGCCTGCGCGTTGCTCGGTTCCACCATCAACACTTTTTGCAGCGCGGATTTCGCTAAATCGTCATGCGCTTTCTGATGCCAGTAGGCCGCCTGATCGAACAGCGCCTGCAGCGCCGGATTGGCGCTTTCCGCCGCCAGCAGCGGCAGAGAGAGAGAAAGCGCGCCGCCCAGCAGCAGCGCGCGACGGATACCGGTGCTTATCGTTGTTTTCATTGTGTTCATCCTGACCTCTTACCGGAGTCGCGCGCGTTGGGCGGGGTAAGTCGACGCCGCGCATGGCGCTGCAGCATGGCGAAAATCGCCGCGCCCGCCAGCCCGGCAAGGATCAGCGCCGCCAGCGCCATCAGCACCGAATGCTGGCTGGCGTACCACACCACCATCATGTACCAGGGCATCTCGCCGCTCGGATACTGCGGGCCGACGCGGAAGCTGCGAATGCCGTTCTCGTCGGTGATGATGGCGGTATCGCCACGGATCGCCGCGTTAATGCGCGCCGAGTTCAAATCGCCATGCAGCCGCAGCAGCTGTTCGTCGCTGGTCGCAACCGTCATTACCACGGTGCGATCGGGATTCCAGGGCGAGCGGTAGCTGACAAAGCCGCGCCACGCCTCGTTCGAGGAGAAGTAGCGATCGGCATCCAGCGGCTGGCGATACCAGTCGCCGGTCAGCCAGCTGCGCACGTTGTCCAGGGTAGAGGGCGTTTTCACGCCGAAGGTGGCGCCGTTAGCCTCGAACGGCGACCGCGCCAGCATCTGCTGGTTAAAGCGGCTGTCGCCGGTGGTGCTGATCGCCAGCACGTCGCTCTTCGCCAGCCGCGCCAGGTGAGTGCCGCCGCTGGGCAGGCCGAACATCACCTGGTTCTGCGTCAGCGCCGCGCCGGTGGCGTTGCCCGCGCGCGCCGCCAGATCGAGCAGCGTGGCGATTTCGGCATTGCTCGGTTTCTCCGGCATCAGCAGCGTGGTCTGGCTGAAGTCCGCCAGCCGCGTAAAGGGAAAGGAAGCGCCGACGAAGTAGGAGAGATTTGGCAGCAGCGTGAAGTGGCGCGTGTGGCTCAGGTCGATCCATGACGCCTCTTCAATGCGGCTTTTGATGTTGTTGCTGAGCAGCACGCCGCAGGGCGCGTCCGCTTTCGGCCGGATATTGAAGTAGAGCGAGAGCTGGTTATCGCCGTAGATCAGCCAGGGATCGAGATGCAGCTGATACTGCTCCTGACGCGCGTCGCCGCCCAGACGGTGCCACGCCTGTTCGAGCAGGCCGACTTTGTTTACCGTCAGGTTGCGCAGGAAGGTGCCGTTCAGCATCACGTTGAGGAAAGAGCTGTTCTCGTCGATCCAGCTCTCTGACGGAAAGCGATAGTTCAGGTTTACCGGCACGGTATCGCCGTCCCACAGGAAGAGATCCGGCGCGGCGCGAAAATTAACGCGCAGCGCGTCGTGCCAGAGGCCGGTCGACGTCAGGCTCTGATTCGGGTCCAGCAGTTCGTTGAGACGCACCGGGCGGCTGGTGTTGATCCAGCGCGGCGCGTCGTAGGGTTTGCGGCTGGCGAGAGGCTGCGGCTGAACGGCGAGGCTGCTGGCGTCGGTATTCAGCGGCTGCGTGGTGAGGCGCAGCGCCGCCTGACGCAGCTGGGCGTCATCCTCGCCCGTCACCAGCAGCAGCTTATAGACCGGGTTATTAGGGTTATCCACTAGCGTCAGCTGCGGGCCGCTCGCCTGCGGCAGAGTCAGAGCGCCGATACGATCGCCCGGATGACCAAACAGGATGCCGTTTTGCTCGGGCAGCTCGCCGCGCGATACCGGGAAGCGGATGGTGCGGTAGTCGCTCTGAATGCCGAGCCACGACGCCACCAGCGCGGCGGCGCTAATCGCGTCCGGCGCGACGTTGCTGGCGAAGCCCATGGCGACCGACGCGGGCGTCATGCGCAGTGGATCGATAAACGGACGCGGGAAGTTGCGCAGGCGCGTGCCGATATTGAGCTGCTGCCCTTCCAGGCTCAGCGTCGTCTGCGGCAGGATCGTGACCTGATAGTTCTGCGCGCTCTCTTTCTCGCACAGCAGCTTATCCGCATCGTTGATTTTAAAGCTGAGGTTATTGCTGGCAACCACCATCGCGGCGGGGATCTCCAGCTGCTAGTCGCTGACGTCGCTATCGCTGGCGCCAAGGGGCAGCGTGCCGAGCGGCTGGCCGTTGAGCATCAGCTGCAGCGAGGTGTTGCGCGCCGCCAGCGCCTGAGAGACGCGCAGCGACAAGTTGAGGTGCGCGTTGGTGATTACCTCATCACCCGGCAGGGTAAAAACGATGCCGGACTGCAGCTGGCCGCCGCTCAGGATAATGCCCTGCTGCTGGCCCATCTGCGCGACGGAAATGGTGCTGCTGATCGGCTGGTTCAGCGCTGCGGCTGGCGCAGGCGCAATTACCGGCTGGCCCGGCACAAAGGGCGCGGCGGCGGCGGCGGACGAAAGCTGCGGATCGGCCTGCTCCAGTCCCGCCGGCGGCGGCAGATCCGTCAGCGCGCTCTCCTGCTGTATGGCGGGCACGGTCGGTTCCAGTGCAGCAGGCACGCTCGATTCTGGCGCAGCAGGCGCGCTCAATTGCGGCGCAGCGGGCGCGGTCGGTTCCGGTGCAGCAGGCGCGGTCGGCTGCGGCGCAGCAGGCGCGCTCAATTGCGGCGCGACAGGCACAGCCGGCTCCGGCGCGGCGGGCGCGGCGCTGTTGACCGGCGCGGCAGAATTATCGGGCGCTTCCGCCCAGCCTGCGTTCAGCCACAGCGCTGCCGCCAGCGATGACGCCAGCAGAGAGTGAGTCATGATTTTCATGCTGCGCCGTCCTCTTTTGCCGCGGCAGGCGCGCGGCCTTTGGCGCGTCGATCCTTCCAGGTCAGCCAGAACAGCTCGAACACGGTGCGAATAATGGTGCCCAGCGAGAGTAGCGCATTGTCTTTTTTGTACTCCGGCTGAAGCCAGGCGTCGGCGCGCGCCAGCACAACGCGTACCAGCTCGCGCCGACGCGCCAGCGGCATCGCGGCGAAGCGCAGGCGAATCGACTTGTCGTCGCCGGAAATTTTGCTCACCGGAATGGTAATAGCGCCCGACTGCAGCAGCAGATCGATCTCTTCAATCTCATCGGTTTCATGACGGTTATCCGGCGCATCCAGCTGCGCGCCGCCCATGGAGAGATCGCTGGTGCGGGTACGCGACGAAATGCCGCTGGCGTAGTGGATAATCGCCGGGATCTCTACCTCGATGCGGATGGTTTTACGCACCTGCCGCGTTTCACGCGCCACCGCGATCGCCGCCATCAGGATAATCAGGCTAAAGAGCGCCCAGCCGACGTTCAGGGCAATCACGTAAGGGTCGACGCCGAAGTAGTCGTGCATCACCGCGCGCCCCACGCCTGCGGCGATGCCGATGCCCAGCAGCGCCGCCACGATGACGTGCGGACGCACAATGTGAAAATCGAAGAAGCCCTGATCGAGCAGGCCGCCTTTGTCGGTCACGTTAAATTTGCCGTGCCTGGGCGACAGCAGAGTCAGCAGCGTCGGGATCACCAGGTGGAAACACATCACAGTTTCGTAGATTTCGCCCCAGAAGGTGTAGCGAAAGCGGCCGTTCATGCGCGAGTTGACGTAGAGCGACATCACCAGGTGCGGCAGCACATAGGCGAAGATCAGCGACGCCGACGAGTGAATGATATTGAGATTGAACAGCAGATAGGCGAGCGGCGCGGTCAGGAACACCACCCGCGGCAGGCCGAACTGAAAGTGCAGCATGGCGTTGAGGTAGCAGAGGCGCTGCTGCCACTTCAGGCCGCGTCCCAGCAGCGGATTGTCGACGCGGAAAATCTGCGTCATACCGCGCGCCCAGCGCGTACGCTGCACCACGTGCAGACCCAGACGCTCAGTCGCCAGACCGGCCGCCAGCGGGATCGCTAGAAACGCCGAGCCCCAGCCGCGCCGCTGCATTTTCAGCGCGGTATGGGCATCTTCCGTCACCGTTTCCACCGCAAAGCCGCCGATCTCCTCCAGCGCCGCGCGACGGATCACCGCGCAGGAGCCGCAGAAAAAGGTGGCGTTCCAGTTGTCGTTGCCCTGCTGTACCGGGCCATAGAACAGCGCGCCTTCGTTGGGAATGGTGCGCGCCGCGCGCAGGTTGCGTTCGAAGGGATCGGGCGAATAGAAGTAGTGCGGCGTCTGCAGCAGCGCCAGCTTCGGATCGGACAGGAATGGGCCGACGGTGGCCTGCAGAAAGGTGCGCGTGGCGACGTGGTCGCAGTCAAACACGCAGATCAGTTCGCCTTTGGTGATCTTCATGGCGTGGTTCAGGTTGCCCGCTTTGGCGTGGCTGTTGTCGTCGCGCGTAATATAGCCGACGCCGACGTCGGCGGCGAAAACCGCAAACTCCGGCCGCTTGCCGTCATCCAGCAGATAGACCTTCAGCTTGTCGCGCGGGTAGTCGATACACTGCGCCGCCAGCACCGTATCGCGCACCACGTCGAGGCTTTCGTTATAGGTCGGCACGTAGACATCAACGGTCGGCCAGAGGGTGACGTCGTCCGGCAGCGGTTCGATGGTGCGCTTTAGCGGCCAGGTGGTTTGCAGAAAGCCGAGAATTAGAATCAGCCAGACATAGATTTCAGCAAGATATAAGCCGATGCCGAGGATCGCTTCCGTTTCGGAATTAAAATGGAGCGTCTCCGTAGTGCGCCACCAGATATATCGGGTGGACATCAGGGCAGAGAGAATAACCATCACCACCGTTATTTTACGGCTTTTGCTGAACCCCAGTAAAAACATCATCAAAATACTGATTAAGCCAAATATATATTGTTTCTGGCTGTCCATCGGCGTAATGACGATTACCGCGGCCGCCGGCGCAAGCACCAGCAGCAACAGGTAAAACCCGATCTTATTCATGATTCACCCTGGAAAAGCGCTGTTTTTTATAGCCCGGCGACGCCAGGCAATTAGTAGTGGCTGCTGCGGATCGGCGCCTGAACTTCGCCATTGCCGACGGAAATATTGAGGATATTCGCCACGCGTTTTCCAATCAGTTCAATATCGAACGCGGCGGCGGACGCAGGGCTGAAATCGTAAACCGACTGCTGTGAGGCGTTGGCTTCCGCCACGCTCTCATCGCGATGCACCACGCCCAGTAAGCTGTCGCCCAGCCGCTGCTGCATAAAAGCGGTGACGTCGCGGCTAATATTGCGGCGGTTATCGCTCTGGTTCAGCACGAAGTAGTGACCCAGCTGATTATTTAGCGGCTGGCCAATCATGCGGTTATTTTCAATTTGCGGTAACAGCGAAACCGAGGCGGTATCGGCCAGCATCACCACCAGATGCATTTGCGCCAGCGCGCTCATCGCTTTTAGCGCCGGGCCGGGGCCGGGCGGAAAGTCGGCAACGATCACCAGACCGGGATAGTTCAGCACCGTATCCAGCCCGCGCCGCAGGAAGTGGGGATCTTTCGCCAGGTTCTCTTCAAAACGCTCGCGCTGCGGCTCGGTCACGTCGCCGTAGGGCAAGACAAAAATGTTGCCGCCGGTGGTAAGGATCGACTGGCTCCAGTCCGCCTGCTCTTCCGAGCGCGCGACAAAGCCGCGGCCGTCGTTGAGCGGCACGCCGAAATGCAGACGCAGGGCGTTCTGCACGTCAAAATCGATCGCTAATACCTTGCTGCCCGCCCGCGCTAATCCCCAGGCCAGATTGGCTGCCAGCGTGGTTTTCCCGACTCCCCCTTTTGGCGAGCACACACAAACTAACGGCATAGCGCAATCTTCTCCAGTAACGGTTTGAGCAGGGTTTCTTTCGGCAGGCTGACCGGCTCGCTGTGGCGCGCGCGAAACAGGCCGCCAAAGCGGCGCACGGGCGCGGCCGCGGGCAGGCTAAACGCCTGAACGGGCGGCGCGGAAACGGATGCGGCGGGTACGCTAAGCGGCGGAACAGGCGACGGGGAAACGGGCGCGACGGCGGGCGGTGCGACGGCTTCAGGCGGCGCCGGAAAGAGCGAAGATCGGGGCGACGAAGCAGCAGGCGCGCGATCCGTCAGGCTATCGAGAATGCTGCTGCGTGCGCCGACAGGCTGCGACGCCGCAGGCTGACGCATCAGCGGCGAGGCGGCTGACGCGCGAAACTCATCGCCGCGCAGCGGCTGCGGCTGTGGCAAATCGATACGCTGGCTGCCGCTGAACGGCGTTGAGGCGTCTTCATTTGCCAGCTGGCGAATAAGCGCCCACTGGCTATTTTCAGCGGGTTCCTGCAGCTGGCCTGACATATCTTTAAAGGCGATATCGAGCGTTTGCGTTTTTTCTTTGAAACGCTGCAAATCGTCGTAATTTTTCATCGGGCCATGGCCTGCATTCAGGAAAAAATTTGCCAGGAATATATCACATTCATTTAGGCCCGGTGAGAAAAATCTGATTATAAAAGACGCACATTCAATAAAAGAGTTTTATCTTTATGATTGATTTAAAACTCTCACAAGCCGTTCTTGTCGGTTTTGTTAATAAATTAATTAATTAGCCTTAACTGAAATAGATAAGCAATTATTGGGGGTCCAATAATAAAAGTTACGCCTTACCCTTTGATGGCGCTGCCAATAGCGTATAGAGACTTTTTTGCGTTTTTTCTTAATGCAAAGCTGACAGGCGTTTTACGCTTTAGACAAAGCGTCGCGACAGCCGCTCACGTCAGCGACGATAATCTTTTACCTAAATGTTATTACGGCAGCTGAAGATGTATCAGATGACATGAAGAGTGGGCAATAAAAAGGCTCCTTACGGAGCCTCTGTGTTTAAACAATCCCTTCCGCCGCGCCGATCGGCTGGTTTTCATCCTGGTCGACGGCGAAGCAGGCGATTTGCTGATCGCCGTAGCGCTTCAGCTTCGGCTGTAGCTGCACGCAGGTCCCGAAGCGGCGACGGCAGCGCGCGTTAAAGGCGCAGCCCGGCGGCGGATTGAGCGGGCTGGGCAGTTCGCCGGTCAGCTTGATGCGTTCGCGCCGGTCGTCTGGATTAAGACGCGGCGTGGCCGACAGCAGCGCCTGAGTATAGGGATGGCGCGGATTGCTGAAGATCGCCTCTTTGCTGCCCTTCTCCACGCAGCGGCCCAGATACATCACCATGACCTCGTCCGCAATGTGCTCCACCACCGAGAGATCGTGCGAGATAAAGACGTAAGAGAGCCCCATCTCCTGCTGCAAATCCATCATCAGGTTAAGCACCTGCGCGCGCACGGAGACGTCGAGCGCCGAGACCGGTTCGTCGGCGATCAACACGTCGGGTTCGAGCATCAGCCCGCGCGCGATGGCGATACGCTGACGCTGGCCGCCGGAGAACATATGGGGATAGCGATCGTAATGCTCGGTTTTCAGGCCGACCTTCGCCATCATCTCCAGCGTCTTCTCTTTACGCTCCGCCTTGCTCAGCGCGGTGTTAATCAGCAGCGGTTCCTCAAGGATCTGGCTGACTTTCTTGCGCGGATTAAGCGAACCGTAGGGGTTCTGGAACACAATCTGGATTTTCTGACGACGCAGCTTCTGCGCCTGCGGATCGTGCTTCAGCAGATCCTGACCGTGCCAGAAGAGCTGACCTTCGGTCGGCGTTTCAATCATGGTCAGCAGGCGGCCGAGCGTCGATTTCCCGCAGCCGGACTCGCCGACCACCGCCAGCGTTTTGCCGCGCTCCAGATTAAAGGAGACGCCGTCCAGCGCTTTCACCAGGCGCTCCTGGCCGAACAGGCCTTTCTTCACCGGATAGTGTTTTTTCAGGTCAATCGCCTGCAGCAGGTAATCCTGCCTGGTATTATCAAGACTCATAGGTCGGTCTCCCGGCATCATCCAGCGGATAGTGACATTTGGACTGACGCCCCGGAATGTCGCGTAAGGCAGGTTCTTCTTTACGGCAGCGATCGGTGGCGTAGGGGCAGCGCGGATTCAGCAAACAGCCGACAGGACGGTCATATTTGCCCGGCACCACGCCCGGCAGCGACGCCAGACGCGCCTTATCGGCGGCGAACTCCGGCAGCGCGCGCAGCAGCGCCTGCGTATAGGGGTGGCGCGGCGCTTTAAAGATATCGCTCGCCTTGCCGCTCTCGACCACCTGACCCGCATACATCACGATGATGTGGTGCGCGGCTTCCGCCACCAGCGCCAGATCGTGCGTAATCAGGATCAGCGCCATATTCTCCTGCTGCTGCAGCTCCAGCAGCAGCTCGATAATCTGCGCCTGAATGGTCACGTCCAGCGCCGTGGTCGGCTCGTCGGCGATCAGCAGCTTTGGCCGACAGGCGATCGCCATGGCGATCATCACGCGCTGGCTCATGCCGCCCGACAGCTGGTGCGGATAGACATCCAGTCGCGACGCCGGGTCGGGAATGCCGACCTGCGTCAGCAGATCGATAGCGCGCTGACGGCGGGTGCGGCGGTTGCCGCCCTGATGCACCTTAATCGCTTCCATGATCTGGTAGCCGACGGTGTAGCAGGGGTTCAGGCTGGTCATGGGATCCTGGAAAATCATCGCCACTTCCGCGCCCACCAGCTGGCGGCGCTCTTTTTCGGAGATGCGTTTCAGGTCGCGCTGGTTGAACTCCAGCTTCTCCGCCATTACTTTGCCGGGAAAGTCGATCAGGCCCATAATCGCCAGCGAACTGACCGATTTGCCCGAGCCGGACTCGCCGACGATCCCCACGACCTGCCCCTGCTCAACCTGATAGCTGATGCGGTCGACCGCGCGGAACGGTGTCTTATCGTCGCCAAAATGCACCGATAATTTATCTACATTTAATAACGCCATCTCGGTGCCTCTTACTGCTTGAGTTTCGGGTCGAGGGCGTCGCGTAAGCCGTCGCCCATCAGGTTAAAGGCCAGCACGGTGAGCAGAATGGTCAGACCGGGAAAGGTCACCACCCACCAGGCGCTTTGCGCATACTGCAGTACGTCGGAGAGCATGGTGCCCCACTCCGGCGTCGGCGGCTGCGCACCCATACCGAGAAAGCCCAACGCCGCCATATCGAGAATGGCGTTGGAGAAGCCCAGCGACGCCTGCACGATCAGCGGCGCCAGACAGTTAGGCAGAATGTTGACGAACATCTGACGCAGCATGCCCGCACCCGCCACGCCGGAAGCGGTGACGTAGTCGCGGTTAACCTCAACCAGCACCGCGGCGCGGGTAAGACGGATATAGTGCGGCAGCGCGACAAAGGTCAGCGCGATAGAGGCGTTGACGATCGACGGACCGAAGATCGCCACCAGCACCAGCGCCAGCAGCAGGCTCGGCAGCGCCAGCATAATATCCACGATGCGCATGATAATGGCGTCCACCACGCCGCCGAGGTAGCCCGCCAGCAGGCCGAACACCACGCCGAGGATCAGCGACAGCACCACCACCATACAGCCCACCAGCAGCGACAGGCGCGCGCCATACATCAGACGCGACAGCACGTCGCGGCCCACATCGTCGGTGCCAAGGATATAGCTCCAGCTGCCGCCTTCCTGCCAGACCGGCGGATGCAGTAGCGCATCGCGGAACTGCTCTGCGGGCGCATGCGGCGCCAGCGCGCCGGCGAAGATGGCGATCAGCAGCATTAACACTACATAGACCAGGCCGATGACCGCGCCTTTATTGCGTTTAAAATAGTGCCAGAACTCCTGAATGGGGGTCATCGGCTTGGGTGCAGCGGGTACGCTTGCGGGATCAACAACAGACATGACGCCCCCTTATTTCTTATGTCGTATGCGCGGATTGACCACGCCGTACAGCAGATCAACCAGCAGGTTGACCAGGATAATCAGCACCGCAGTCAGCAGCACGCCGCCCTGCACTACCGGATAGTCGCGGCGTTGCAGCGCTTCGATCAGCCAGCGGCCGAGGCCAGGCCAGGAGAAGATGGTTTCCGTCAGGATAGCGCCCGCCAGCAGCGTGCCGACCTGCAGGCCGATCACCGTGACCACCGGCAGCATGGCGTTACGCAGCGCATGAACCACGATAACGCGCATGCGCGTCAGGCCTTTCGCACGCGCGGTGCGGATATAATCTTCGCCCAACACTTCCAGCATTGCTGAACGCGTCATACGCACAATCACCGCCAGCGGGATAGTGCCGAGCACGATAGCGGGCAGGATCATATGCATCACCGCATCCTTGAAGTCGCCCGCCTCGCCCCAGAAGAAGGTGTCGATCAGCATAAAGCCGGTAAGCGGATTGCTGTCGTCCAGGAACACGGTGTCGCTGACGCGCCCGGAAACCGGCGTCAGGTTAAGCTGCACCGACACCAGCATGATCAGCATGATGCCCCACCAGAAAATCGGCATGGAGTAGCCGGTCAGGGAGATGCCGACCGCAGTATGGTCGAAGATAGAGCCGCGCTTCACCGCCGCAAGAACGCCTACCGGGATACCCACGGCAACGGCGAAGATCATGGCGCAGATGCCGAGTTCCAGCGTGGCTTTAAAGCGCGGTACGAACTCATCCCATACCGGGATGCGGCTCTTGAGCGAAATGCCCAGATCGCCATGCAGCACGCCGTAAATGTAGTGAACGTACTGTTTCCACAGCGGCTGGTCGAGGCCAAAGGCCGCCATCAGCTGGGCGTGACGTTCCGGGGAGATCCCGCGTTCGCCCGCCATGATCAGCACCGGATCGCCGGGGATCATATGCACGAATGCGAAGGTCAACAGGGTAATGCCGATAAATGTCGGGATGACAAGTCCCAGACGTCGGAGTATGAACTGCAGCATAAGCCGGATTCTCAGTCTTTTCCCGCCGCGGTAAGCTGCGGGATCTATTGCTCACAACTCGCTCCCGAAAAAAATCGCGGGCGCGACGCAAAGTGCGTTAACCGTCATCTTTCGCTGCGCAGGCGCGAGGGCCCCGGCCCGACGTTTACCGCGGCAAATGTCGGAGACTGGTCGGCTCGCCGCTTTCCTGCAGCGCGAAGATGTTGGGTTTTATTCGAAGAAGTTAGCCGAAAATGCGCGTCGACCGAGCGGGCAAGCGCCCGCTCAGGGGCCGAACAGGTCGGCCCGCACCACAGGAGTTATTCCTGGATATCGACGTTTTCGAAATGGTGTTTACCTAACGGATCGACCACGTAGCCAGAGACTTTTTTGCTCACCGGCTCAAACACCGTAGAGTGCGCGATAATCAGCGCCGGCGCCTGGTCATGCATCACTACCTGCGCCTGCTTATAAAGCTCGATACGTTTATTGTGGTCCGACTCCGCACGCGCCGGCTGGATCAGATCTTCAAACGGCTTGTAGCACCAGCGCGAGTAGTTGGAGCCATCTTTTGCCGCCGCGCAGCTAAACAGCGTGGCGAAGAAGTTGTCCGGATCCCCGTTGTCGCCGGTCCAGCCCATCATCACCGACTGGTGTTCGCCCGCTTTCGCGCGCTTCAGGTATTCACCCCACTCGTAGGTCACGATTTTGGCTTTCACGCCGATTTTCGCCCAGTCAGCCTGAACCATTTCCGCCATACGGCGCGCGTTCGGGTTGTAAGGACGCTGAACCGGCATCGCCCACAGGTCAATAGAGAAGCCGTCAGCCATACCCGCTTCTTTCAGCAGCGCTTTGGCTTTTTCCGGATCGTAGGCGTAGTCCTGAATCGCGTC
This sequence comes from Pantoea sp. NGS-ED-1003, assembly GCF_000738765.1. Classification (NCBI taxonomy): domain Bacteria; kingdom Pseudomonadati; phylum Pseudomonadota; class Gammaproteobacteria; order Enterobacterales; family Erwiniaceae; genus Pantoea; species Pantoea sp. NGS-ED-1003. The sequence continues at coordinate 106,309 of NZ_JPQA01000010.1, read as the reverse complement.
GTTGTAGCCCCACATGGTCGGCGGGATCAGGTTCTTCGCGGCCTGGCCTGCGCCCTGATAAACAGCGTCGATAATCGCTTGCTTATTCACCGCCATAGTCAGCGCCTGGCGTACCTTGACGTTATCCATCGGCTTCTTCTCGGTGTTGAACGAGAGGTAGCCAACGTTCAGGCCCGGCTGCTCCATCAGGTTGATCTTGGTGTCTTTCTTCATGCTGGCGATGTCGGCCGGGTTCGGGTACGGCATCACCTGGCACTCGCCCTTCTGCAGCTTGGCATAACGCACGGAGGCATCCGGCGTGATAGAGAAGACCAGACGATCGATTTTCGGCTTGGTGCCCCAGAAGTCCGGGTTGGCCTTATAGAGAATGCGCGAATCTTTCTGGTACTGCTGCAGCACGAACGGACCGGTGCCGACCGGGTTCAGATCCAGCTTCTCCGGCGTACCGGCTTTCTGCATCTTGTCCGCATACTCTTTCGACAGAATCGACGCGAAATCCATGCCGAGGTCGGCAAGGAACGGCGCTTCCGGGCGCGTCAGGGTAAAGCGCACGGTGTAGTCGTCGACTTTCTCGATTTTGCCGATCAGCTTCGGCATATCCATGCCTTCGAAATATTCGTAGCTGCCGCCGGAAACGTTGTGGAAGCTGTTGTTTTTATCCAGCTGGCGCTCGAACGAGAACACGACGTCGTCGGCGTTGAATTCACGCGTCGGCTTAAACTCTTTGGTGGTCTGCCACTTCACGCCTTTACGCAGGTGGAAAGTGTAGGTTTTGCCGTCATCGCTGACGTCCCACTTCTCCGCCAGGCCAGGCTGCAGCTCGGTGGTGCCTATTTTGAACTCAACCAGACGGTTATAGATCGGCACGGAGCTGGCGTCATAGGTGGTGCCAGAGGTGAACAGTTGCGGGTTAAAGCCTTCCGGCGAGCCTTCTGAACAGTAAACGAGGGTTTTTGCCTGAACACCTGCGGCGACGGTCATAGCAATCAGGCTCAGACCGACCTTCAGCATCCTGGATTTGGCCAGGGAGTTGATCATGCTTTTGCTCCATTGTGATGTGATGTTGTGTGTATTGCCCGACCTCTGTTTTTTTTATGCGGTTCAGGCGGACCACTGACGTGGTCGAAAGTGCGGAGCGTTCTTGTTGTGTTTTCCCGACGCCGTGGAAACTGCCGGATCACGCCGCTTCTGCAACTTTATTGACGCATCAATTTGTCAACAGTTGCAATGAACGTCAATACAGCCGCGAGTTATTTACACAGAGTGTGAGGAATAGCAAGCAACGGTAAAAAAAAGCCTTCTCACTTAATCGCCAGATATTGCACAGCGCTTTTCGCTGCCAGACCATATATCTCACTAAGCCTGACGATAATTGACAGTGATTCTCACCGCTAAAAAACATCGGCGCTTGCGCGATAAATGTTGAATAACTGAACGATCCAGCGTGCGTTATCGCGTCCAGGCAGTAGAAAATGCTGGGATTCAGGCATAAGCAATCCGCATGACGATAAAAAAGGTCATAAGAAAAACGCGATGCGAAATAAGCGTCTGGGCCTGATGCGGCGCGCATTAGCGCGTTGAAAACGGCAATAATCAGATGAAACCCGCCTGAACGGCGGCAATGGGGAATTTAGTGAAGTTTTTAATAAAACTGAGGGAAAAAGCAGAAACAATCACAGGCGATATTATATCGAAAAAAGAGCCAGCGAAATTGTTCGATACGCGCGGTTAACGCCTCACAAAAACTTATGCGAATGACAGTTTAATCATGCCTGCTTTTTATTGGATAGCGCATTCGAGCATGAAGAGAATGACATTAAAACAAGTGCCAATATGCTGCATTAAAGTTCTTAGGCGACATATGTTTCAAACAGGCCGCACCTGAGCTTAAACGCGGATGGCATGCACGGAGAAACACGAGTTGCGAGCAATCTCTTTTCAAACAGACAGCGCCTCAGTCGAAACGCGGATGGCATGGGCGGAGAAACACGAGTCGTGAGCAATCTCTTTTCAAACAGACAGCGCCTCAGTCGAAACGCGGATGGTATGGACGGAAGAGCAAAGCGTCCCGCGACAGGGCCGTCGCGGGCCGAGCGCGCAGGGATGCGTACAGCGACTTTGCGATCCGTCCATACCATCCGCGTGAGCACGAGTCTTACAGCGTCGTTTTCCTGCAGACGAAAAAAAACCTGCTTTTTCAAGCAGGTTTCTTAAATCTGGTCGGTGAGAGAGGATTCGAACCTCCGACCCCTTCGTCCCGAACGAAGTGCGCTACCAGGCTGCGCCACTCACCGATGGGGGCGCATGTTACTGCGCCCGATTGTCAGCGTCAACCGCTTTTTAGCGGTTTAGCCGCGTTCGCCTGGAAAGCAGCCTGCCCGCCAAAATTCTGGTGCTTCTCAGTCACATCCCGCGCGTCGCTGTGCGACGAAACCGGCGCCTGACACCAGTTATTCGCCGCTTTAATACCGCCGTTCGGCGAACTGTAGCCCAGACAACCCAGAATCGTATCGAACAGCTCAACGTGGCGATGCGTCTTACCGACGCGCTGCTGCGCCTGCAGACGCTCGAAATTAGCGCGGTTATTGGCATCGGCCAGATACTTATCCGACGCCCACACCATCATCGGCACGCGGAACTGCTCCGGCGGCGCCAGCTCGCGCGGCGTACCGTGCAGGTGCATATTCTCGCTAATCGACTCGCCGTGGTCGGCGGCATAAAACACAATCGCTTTCTTATCGCGCAGCTGATCGAACACGCTATCGAGCATGCTATCCACGTAAAGAATCGAGTTATCGTAGGCGTTAATCAGCTGCGCCTTGCTGCAGGTCTCATCGACGCCCATACACTCTGGCTGATAGCGCGCGAAACTGCGCGGATAGCGCTGCGAATAGAGATAGTGCGAACCTTTGGTATGCAGCACCACCAGATGCTTGCCGTGCGGATAGCGATCCAGCGACGCCTTCAGTTCCGGCACCAGCAGCATATCGTCTACCGACTTGCCGGCATTGCGCGGCTCAGAGCCAATCTGCTCGCGGAAAGCGAAATTATTAACCTCCGCGTTATCGTAAAACCAGACCTCGCTCTGCATGGCGAACAGCTCGGACGAAAAGCCCAGCTCCTTCATCACGGCAAAAATATTCTTCTCTTTCAGCGTACGTCCCGGACTATCCTCGGTGCCGCCTTCGCGCACGAACATACAGCGCAGCGACAGCTTGGTGGCGGTGTCGCACGACTCGCCACGGAACGCCACCAGATTCTTCTCTTTAGAAAGCTTCGGCGTGGTATCGCGATCGTAGCCCAGCATGCCCATATGATCCCAGCGCGTGGTCTCGCCGATCACGAACACCACATAGGTATCGTCAATGCCCGGCGGCGCGACATAGGTAAACTTCTTCGCCGGATCGAGCAGCTCCTGACTGTCCAGCGTCTCATCAATGCGCGTCCAGGCAAACAGCCCTACCGCTGCCAGCCAGTTTGACGGCAAATAAGAGTGCGCCACCACGCCGCCGTAGCTCGGCAGATCGATATTGGTAATCTCTTCATTAGCCTTTTGCAGCTTGTCGAAATAGCGGATCGGCAGCCACACCAGCGCCACGCACAACAGCATCAACAGCGCAGGCTTAAGGCGCTGTCCCGGCGTGCGCAGCTGCTCCATCAGCGTCTGGCTGAGGTTATTACGCCAGATCATCAGCAGCGGCAGCGCGCTGACGCCGACCATCCAGAGCACGAAGTGCAGGCCGACCACCTCTTTCGACAGATCGACGTCGGTGGTCATCACCGAGGCGACGATGCCGTAGCCGATAACCACGTTAAAAAAGGCCATATAGTAGGCCGCAGCGACGGAAATCAGTACCAGCAGCGTCGCGAGTATGCGATAGAGCCGCTTGCCGCCCAGCGACAGCAGACGCATCAGGAAAAAAGTCAGCACGACGATAGCCATCACTTCCGTGAAAGCCGTCAGCCAGTTGGTGGGTGTGGATTTGATAAGAAAGCCGTCAAAACGACGGTAAAAAATCGGCAAATTCAGCAGGATGCCGATGTATAACGCCAGCAGCAGCGACAGCTTTTGCTGAGTTATGGTCTTAATATAATTCATCTTAAAGGGTTTTCCCGGGACTTAAGCACGATGTTGAACGCTATTGTGACTATCGCAACGCGGAAGAGTTCGCTGAATTAGCGCAGAGACATAACGATTGTCAGGCGAACAAGAAGAATCTGAACGGGATCGGACGGCTCTTTCACGAGGCTGCACAGTAGAACATAAAATAACCAGGCAGGCCAGAAAAGACGGCAGCGAACAGGTGCCAGAAAAGCGGGGAAAATGAAAGTGGGCCCGCTGCCGGGCCCGTAAAGCTTAGCGAATGATATTCAGCGTCACGTCGATGTTGTTGCGCGTGGCGTTAGAGTACGGACAAACGATATGCGCGGCGTCAACCAGCTTCTGCGCTTCCGCTTCGTCCATCTCCGGCAGGTGAATATTCAGTTTGGCTTCGATGCCGAAACCGTTCGGAATCGGACCGATACCGACCTCGCCTTCAATCCATGCGTCTTTCGGCATCGCGATTTTGTCGCGGCCCGCTACAAATTTCATCGCGCCGAGGAAACAGGCGGAATAGCCGGCAGCGAACAGCTGCTCCGGGTTGGTGACTTCGCCGCCGGCGCCGCCCATCTCTTTCGGCACGCCCAGCTTCACGTCCAGCACGCCGTCAGAAGAGGTTGCACGACCATCACGGCCGCCGGTTGCTTTGGCTTTTGCGGTATAAACAACTTTCTCTAAAGACATAACTTCCTCTCTTTATAAACGATTTAATCGTACGCGATTAATAAAAGTGTAGCCGATGTTTCGACGGGCGCGAGCGCCCGCTAAATCTTTAGCGCGACCGGTTGAGATTGTCGCGCAGTAAATCGAGCCCGTTCTTCAGCGCCAGCAGCGTCTCTTCGTCGCAGGCCGTGGCGCACTGAATCGACTCCGGAATGGCGCTCGCCTGGCTTTGCAGCTCGCGGCCCTGATCCGTCAGCGTCACGACCACCTGACGTTCATCCTGACGCGAACGCTGGCGGTTAATCAACCCTGCGCTTTCCAGCCGCTTCAGCAGGGGCGTCAGCGTGGCGGAATCGAGAAACAGCTGCTCGCCGATTTCCGAGACGGTGAGATCGTCCTGCGCCCACAGCACCAGCATCACCAGATATTGCGGATAGGTGAGGTCGACCTGCGACAGCAGTTGCCGATAGACTTTATTCATCGCCAGGTTGGCGGAATAGAGTGCGAAGCAAAGCTGTTGATTGACCAACAGTGGCGCCGCCTTCGCTTTTTTGTCATTTTGGTTACTGTTCATGGCAATCAATATAAATAGCGCGCTAGACAATTGCAAGCAACTTTTAACCAGGAGGGCTTTTGCATGCTGGAATCTCTGGAAGAGCAGGCGCGACGCTACGCGACGCGCGCTCATGCTGAAGCCGGTCAACGGCGCAAATATACCGACGAACCCTATATCGTTCATCCCGCCGCCGTGGCGGAGCTGGTGCGCAGCGTCAGCGCAGACGACGCCCTGCTGGCGACCGCCTGGCTGCACGATACGGTTGAAGATACCGCCACCACGCTGGCCGACATTGAATTGCACTTCGGTTCGCGCGTGGCACAGCTGGTCGGGATGCTGACCGATAGCGCCCAGCCGCAGGCGAAAAACCGCGCCGCGCGCAAGCTGGCGCACTTTCGCCATACCGCCGAGGCGTCGCCCGAGGCGCAAACCGTCAAGCTAGCCGATATTATCGATAATACGCGCGCCATCGTACGCTTCGATCCCCACTTCGCCCGCATCTATCTGGTGGAGAAACGCGTTCAGATCCAGCTGCTTAAGCAGGGCGACGCCCAGCTATGGCAGCAGGCCAGCGCCGTTATCGAACAGGGGATCGCGCAGCTCGGCCAACCGCCCTACAGCGTGCCGGAAAGCTGGTTCGTTAAACAGGCGGCGAAATATAGCGGGCTGAGCTAAAAAAAAACCCGCCGCGGCGGGTTATCTTTTGTTCTTGTTTTTAGTCCAGTAACTGCCGTCCGAGATAGGGATTGGCATGCAGCAATTTCATCAGTTTCTGCGCCGTCGCGGAAGGACGTGTACGGCGCGCTTCCCAGCTTTTTACCGAGGAGACGCTGACGCCCATCACTTTGGCAAATTCATCTACTTTCATTCCGGTTAACTCACGCAGGCGCTGCGGCTCTGGCATGGCGGGCTGAAGCTGAATTTCAGTTGTGGCAGGTGTTGCATCACGTGTCAGTACAATCTGCTCAAGGCTGCTGAGCAATTCAAAAACAGGATCTTTTACTTCCATAGAGAACTCCTTAAAACTCACTATGAATCACGTGAAAGTAGAGGTAAAAACCAAATGGTTCACACACCGATCTTTGCAGGCTGTATCCCGCAAGGGTTTATGGTTATCGTTAGTGAAACCCCTACGGGACACAGCCTGATGCCCACTGTCTGATAAGTTTGTCAGAGCAATGGGTCATCTCGCCGGGATTCTAAGTATGGATAGAGACCTGACGATTTGCTGCGGGAATATCGATTATTTTTTTAGCTAAAGCTGTCCTTTTTGCTATAAGCAAAACAAGCCCTTGATCACAAAAGGCAAACCCACCGCGCTGCGCTTAAAAAAAGCGCAAAAATTGCAAAAAATGCGCACCGTTTACACTGCTACTGTAAAGCTTTCTGTCTAATAATCAGGCAAAAATCGCGCCAGGATGCAAAGCCTGTGATTTTTTCTTGTTTCACCTCTCCCCCGGCCTGCGACAGGATAGACATTGCACCACCTCGGCGCATCGGTATGGCGCAGCTGCACTCAGCTAAGGAACGGGAAATGCATTCTGAGTTCGATTTTCACGCCAGCTACGCGTCGCATCGCGTGCCGGTGATGGGCCGCAACGCGGTGGCCACTTCTCAGCCGCTGGCGTCGCAGGCAGGTTTGCGTATGCTGCTGCAGGGCGGCAACGCGGTGGACGCGGCGATCGCCACCGCCATGGCGCTAACGGTGCTGGAGCCGACCGGCAACGGCATCGGCAGCGACGCCTTCGCCATCATCTGGGACGGCAGTCGGCTGCACGGTCTGAACGCGTCGGGCCGCGCGCCGGCCGCCTGGCATCCCGGGCGCTTCGTCGGCCGCAGCCGTATGCCGGAGATCGGCTGGGAAGCGGTCACCGTGCCGGGCGCGGTATCGGCCTGGGCGGCGCTGGCGCAGCGCTTCGGCACCCTGCCGCTGACCACGCTGGCACAGCCTGCCATCGATTACGCGCGCAACGGTTTTCCGGTCTCGCCGCTGATCGCCGAACTCTGGCAGCGCGGTTTCGACAAGCTCCAGCATCAGCCCGGCTTTGGCGCATGTTTTGCGCCCGACGGCAGGCCGCCGCGCGCTGGCGAACTGTTTCGCAATCCGGCACAGGCCGACACGCTGCAAAAGATCGCCGAAAGCAACGGAGAGAGTTTTTATCGCGGCGAGCTGGCGGAAAAAATGGTCGCCTTCGCCCGCCAGCATAACGCCGCGCTGACGCTGGAGGATCTCGACAGACATCGAGCCGACTGGGTCAGCGTGCTGTCGCAGCCGTTTGCCGGCGGTTCGGTACAGGAGTTGCCGCCCAACGGCCAGGGGATCGCCACGCTGATTGCGCTGGGCATTCTCGAGCAGCTCGATATCGGCCGCTACGCGCCCGACTCCGTTCCCTGGCTGCACCTCTCTATTGAGGCGATGAAGCTGGCGCTGGTGGATCTGGCGCGTTACGTCAGCGATGAAGATCATCTTGAGTTTCCGGCGCAGCGGCTGCTGAGCGAGGGCTATCTGCGTCAACGCGCGGCGCTCATCGATCCTCAACGCGCGGGCGACTTCGTCTTCGGCGCGCCGCAGCAGAGCGGCACCGTCTATCTCAGCGCCGCCGATGCCAGCGGCATGATGGTCTCTTTTATTCAGTCGAACTTTATGGGCTTTGGCTCCGGCGTGGTGGTGCCTGGCACCGGCATCAGTTTGCAAAATCGCGGCGCGGGCTTCTCGCTCGATCCCGCGCATCCCAACGTGGTGGCGGGCGGCAAGCGCCCTTTCCATACCATTATCCCGGCTTTCGCGCTCGACGCGCAGGGCGCGCCGCTCATGTCGTTCGGCGTTATGGGCGGGCCGATGCAGGCGCAGGGCCACCTGCAGCTGGCGCTGCGTATTATGCTGCACAAACAGAATCCGCAGGCGGCAATCGACGCGCCGCGCTGGCGCGTGGAGCAGGGTCGTCACGTGGTGTTCGAATCCGCGCTTGAGCGCAATACGCTGGCGGCGCTGCGTCGGCTAGGACATCAGGTGACGCTGGAGGATCCGCTGCAGGGCTATAACTTCGGCGGCGCGCAGGCGATCGTTCGCGACCCGCAGGGGTTCTATATCGCGGCGACAGAGAGCAGAAAGGATGGTCAGGCGGTGGTGTTTTAGCGATACATGGGGCAGCAGCGCTGCCCCCCTCAGGCCGCTCAGGCGGCCAGCACCGGCCGTACGCCCAGCGTATGACAAATGGCGTAGCTCATTTCCGCACGGTTCAGCGTATAGAAGTGGAAATCCTTCACTCCTTCACGCGACAGGATTTTCACCATGTCCATGGCGATATTGGCACCCACCATTTTGCGCGTTTCCGGGTCATCATCCAGCCCCTCGAACATCGCGTTCATCCAGCCCGGCACACGCACGTTAGTCATGGTGGCGAAGCGCGTTAGCTGTTTAAAGTTCGACACCGGCAGAATGCCTGGCACGATCTCGACGTCGATGCCGGTGGCGACGCAGCGGTCACGAAACCGCAGGTAGCTCTCGACATCGAAAAAGAACTGGGTGATCGCGCGGCTGGCGCCCGCATCGATTTTGCGCTTCAGGTTGATGAGATCGGCCTGCGCGCTTTTCGCCTCGGGATGCACTTCCGGATAGGCGGCCACCGAGATATCAAAATCCCCGACCTCTTTCAGCAGCGACACCAGATCGCAGGCGTACATATCGGGTTTGCCGCCGTTCGCCGGCAGATCGCCGCGCAGCGCCACAATGTGGCGAATACCGTTTTTCCAGTAATCTTCCGCAATCGCGCGCAGCTCGTCGCGCGAGGCGTCAATGCAGGTCAGGTGCGGTGCGGCTTCGAGGCCAGTGCGATCTTTAATGCCTTTGATAATGCTGTGGGTGCGGTCGCGCTCGCCGGAGTTGGCGCCGTAGGTGACGGAGACGAATTTCGGCTTCAGGCTGCTGAGACGATCGATCGAGTGCCACAGGGTCTCTTCCATTTCGCTGGTACGAGGCGGAAAAAACTCGAATGAGACATTAATTTGCCCGTTCAGCTCCGCCAGGCTCTGATTCAGCGCTTCGCGCTGGTTGGCATGAAAGAAACTCATCCTGCTTACCTCATCAAAAACGTCGGGTTAATTTGCGGCCTGCGAACATCCATACGTTTAGACGTCCAGATGCACAAAATGACCCAATCTCAGGGAGTCGTCAACTGAAAAGTGATAAAGCGGCGTGACAAATATTCAAACATAGTGAGGGAAATTCATGCGGATGAAAAAGTGGCGTTGAGCGCCTGCCAACGGGGCAGGCGCGCAAAATATTACAGCAGTTGAGCAAGTCGATGAATATCAGACTGAATTGCGCCGGCGGTGACGTCGCGTCCCGCGCCAGGACCGCGGATTACCAGCGGATTGTCGCGATACCAGCGGCTTTCGATTGCGAAGACGTTATCGCACGGCAGCAGCGACGCCAGCGGATGCTCGGGCCGCACCGCTTCGACGCCGACACGCGCTTTACCGCTGGCGTCGAAACGCGCCACGTAGCGCAGCACCAGCCCCATCTCCTGCGCCGCTTCCAGACGCTGTAGCATCTGCTCGTTAAGCGCCTCGCCATGCTCGAAGAAGTCGTCGATCGATCCCGCCTCGCAGCCGGCCGGCACCAGCGACTCGACGCGCACCTGGTCAGGCTCGATGTTGTAGCCCGCCTCGCGCGCGAGGATCACCAGCTTGCGCTTCACGTCCTGTCCCGACAGGTCGACGCGCGGATCGGGTTCGGTCAGGCCCTGCTGCCACGCCTGGTCTACCAGCTCGGTAAAGGGCACCGTACCGTCGAACTGCAGGAACAGCCAGGAGAGCGTGCCGGAGAAGATGCCGCTAATGGCTAAAATGGTGTCGCCGCTGTCGCGCAGATCGCGCACCGTGTGGTTAATCGGCAAACCGGCGCCGACCGTGGCGTTATAGAGCCAGTGTCGTCCGGTTTTGGTAAAGGCGTCGCGGATCTGCCGCCAGGTCTGGCTGTCGGACGCCCCGGCGACTTTATTCGCGCTGATGACGTGAAAGCCGTGGCTGGCGAAATCGAGGTACTGCTGCGCCAGCGGCGTGCTGGCGGTGACGTCGAGCACCACCAAATCGTCGAACGGATGCGCGCGCATCCACAGGAACAGCGACTCTTCGTCGCGCTCCTCCGCTTCGTCATCGAAGAAGGCGAGCGCGCGGCTGGCGTCAAGCCCCTCATAGCTCAGCAGACTGCGACGACTGTCCGCCACGCCCGCCAGCACATATTCAAAGCCGGTGCGTGCCGACAGCGCTTCCTGCTCGCGCGCGAACAGCTCCAGCCAGCGCGAGCCGATATTGCCTTTGCCGAACAGCATCAGGCCGATACGTTTTTCCGCGCGAAACAGCGACTGATGCAGCCCCTGCACCAGCGACTGCGTCGGCCCGACGCGCAGCACCGCTACCAGACTGATGTGATCTTCCGACTGCCAGACGAACTCGACCGGCTGGTCCTGGATCTCCTGCCAGAAACGGTGGCTGTGCAGCGGATTGCGCGTGACGCCCGCGCCGACCAGCGCCACCAGCGCCAGCCCTTCGCGCAGCTGCAGATGAGCGGGAAGGCCCGCATCCTGCAGCAGCTGAAACACGCTGTTGACCACTTCGGCGGTATAGCAGAGCTGCAGCAGCTGGCGATCCGGATGCACGCCGGTCGCCAGCGGACGTAGCTGCGCCCGCTTAAGGTGAAGCTCGACCTCTTTATGCAGCGCCGCGAAATCGTGTTGATCCGGCACCTGAACTTCAATCAGGCAGACATCGTCATGGCTGGTGACGATGCGCGCGCCGGTACCGGATGCCAGCACGCGCTCGATGCGCGTCGAGCCCTGCTCCGGCTGATAGCTGCAGCGCAGCTGCAGATCGATATCGCTGCCGGACACCGGCTGCAGCGTGCGCGTATGCAGCACCGGCGCGGCGAGGCGCGCCAGCTCGCTCGCTTCGTCGAGGCGCAGCAGCGGCAGCAGACAGGCGTCGGAAACTTTGCGCGGATCGGCGCTATAGACGCCGGCCACGTCGCTCCAGATGGTGACGCGGCCGACGCCCGCCAGCGCGCCGATCTGCGTGGCGGAGTAGTCGGAACCGTTGCGCCCCAGCAGCACGGTCTCGCCCGCGTCGTTGCGGCTAATAAAGCCGGTCACCACGATACGCTGGTGCGGATGCTGCGCCAGCAACGTTTGCAGCAGCGGCCAGGATTTGCCTTCGTCGACCTGCGGCTGCGCGGCGCGCTCTGCCCGCAGGAAGTCGCGCGCGTCGAGCCAGCAGGCATCGATCTCGCGCTGGCTCAGCACCGCCGCCATCAGCCGCGCCGACCACACTTCGCCGTGGCCGACCACTTCGGCGTAGACCGCGTCGCTGATAGCGCCGTCGAGCAGCGCGGCGAGCTTTTCCAGATCGCGAATAAAATTCGCCATGAGCGGCTCGGCATATTCAACCGGCAGCAGTCCGGCGATCAGCTCGCTGTGATAACGCCGTAAAGCCTGCTGCACCTGATGCGCGGCCAGGCGATCGCTCTGGCTGAGTTTTAGCCAGCTAATCAGCTGGTTAGTGGTAGAGCCAGCCGCGGACACCACCATCAAATCGCCCGGCTGGCTGTAATCCGCCATAATGCTGGCGACGCGCTGATAACAGCGCGCATCCGCCAGGCTGCTGCCGCCAAATTTGTGCAACTGCTTACTATTCGGCGTTGCCGCGCCGGCTGAAATCGTCATTTTTAACCCTCGGATGCCGTCCGGAACGCATTATCCAGATCGGCAATTAAATCATCATGATCCTCAATGCCCACCGAGACGCGCAGCAGCGTCTCGGAAATGCCCGCCGCCGCGCGCGCTTCCGCCGACATGCCGGCGTGCGTCATGGTCGCCGTGTGGGAAATCAGGCTTTCTACGCCGCCGAGCGATTCCGCCAGCGTAAACAGCTGCAGCGCTTTGAGAAAACGACGCAGCAAGGCTTCGTCGCCGTCCAGCTCGAAACTCAGCATCGCGCCGAAGCCGCGCTGTTGACGCGCCGCGTATTCGTGTCCGGCGTTTTCCGGCAGCGAAGGATGATACAGCTTTTTCACCAGCGGCTGCTGTTGCAGATAGCTCACAATCGCCAGCGCGTTGCGCTGCGCCGCCGCCATACGCGGCGCCAGCGTGCGCAGACCGCGCAGCAGTAGGTAGCTGTCGAAAGCGGCGCCGGTGACGCCGATATTATTCGCCCACCAGGCGAGTTCGGTTACCCGCGCCGGATCTTTCGCAATCACCGCGCCCGCCACCACGTCGGAGTGGCCGTTGAGATATTTGGTGCAGGAGTGGATCACCAGGTCCGCGCCCAGCGCCAGCGGGTTTTGCAGCGCCGGGCTGAGGAACGTATTGTCGACCACGCTGACGGCGCCTGCGCCGCGCGCTGCCTCGCAGATAGCGGCGATATCCACCACGCGCAGCAGCGGATTGCTCGGACTCTCCACCAGCACCAGCTTCGGTTTTTCCGCCAGCGCCGCATCCAGCGCCGCGCGATCGCCCTGATCGACGAACTTCACGCGGTAAGCGCCGCGCTTCGCCATGCTGTCGAACAGGCGATAGCTGCCGCCATAGCAGTCGTGCGGGGCGACAAGCAGATCGCCCGGCTTCAGGAACACCGTCGTCACCAGATGGATCGCCGACATGCCGGTATTGGTCAGCACCGCGCCCGCCCCGCCCTCCAGCTCCGCCAGCGCGCGCTGCACCACGTCGCGCGTCGGGTTGCCGCGGCGCGAATAGTCATGCGCGCGCGGTTCGTTAAAATCGAGGAAGTTATAGGTGCTGGAGAGGTGAATCGGCGGGACAACGCAGCCATATTGCTCGTCATCATTCAAACCGCTGCGGACTGCGATGGTTGCCTGTTTACGCGTCATGGTGCTTTTTGTTCCTGAAGAGAGTAATAAAGAGGCATCAGGATAACATTCCACAATTGGACGTCAATACATCTGGACATCTAAATGTCTTTGCGTATAGATTGAGCAGAATGCTATAACCCGCTAAAATTACCCCTCATTGCCTGCGTTTTGCGTCCGCTTTTGCGGCCAGGATGAAGAAACCCCGCAGTTCAAGAGGTCAGGCACGGTAAAATCGGGCATAATCCACGGATTTCCCACTTTCAACTTTTGATTAAGGTAACCCATGGCTGAATGGAACGGCGAATATATCAGCCCCTACGCTGAACACGGTAAGAAGAGTGAGCAGGTTAAAAAAATCACTGTCTCTATCCCGTTGAGCGTGCTGAAAATTTTAACGGATGAGCGCACTCGTCGTCAGGTGAACAACCTGCGTCACGCCACAAACAGCGAACTGCTGTGTGAAGCCTTTCTGCATGCCTTCACCGGACAGCCGCTGCCGGACGATGTCGATCTGCGTAAAGAACGCAGCGATGAAATTCCGGAAGAAGCGAAAAAAATCATGCGCGAAAAAGGCGTCGATCCCGACACCTGGGAATATTAATAGCATAGCCTGCCGCTGGCAGCAGATTATCGTTTGAGACTCTGCTGCCATAGTTTTCTCCCGCCCTCTTCTTAATTTTCTGCCTGGTCTCATCAAAACTTAATTTTTTCGGCACCAGAGTCCCTTCCCTGTTTAATTATTGTCTTTTCTTTGCAGAACTATCTTTGCGACATTCTCTGGCATTTTAAGGAACAGAAAATAAAAAAAGCCTGAATGGTCAGGTTATTCCGCGTCCGTATGAATAAAGGCGTAAGCGTGCGCTGCGCATAGAGGCAGTAAAAGGATTTTTATCAGGGAATACAGAACGGAGAGAGTCAGAGAGATAATGCGAGGGAAAACAGCAGAGCGGAATGACTCAGCGCCAGGCGCGAATCATTCCGCTCAGAAAACTTATTTTTTAGCGCCCGGTACGCTGAAACGCTTGTTGAAGCGGTCAACGCGGCCACCGGTGGCAACTTCACGCTGCTTACCAGTGTAGAACGGGTGACATTTACCGCAGACGTCCAGGTTCATGTCGTGAGCCATAGTAGAGCGAGTGTGAATCACGTTACCGCAGGTGCAGGTGATGGTCACAGCTTCGTATTTCGGGTGAATACCTTGTTTCATGGGAGAACCTCATAAAAGGCCGTGTCGCTCTCCGTGCCAGGCTAAAAACCTGCACAGCACCACACGCGGTTGAACATTAATGTTTAAGCTCTGGCGAGACCTTTCTCACCAAAGGCGGCATACTATACAGAAAATAACCGCTTTTAGCAAATCTTCTGCAAGATACCCGCTGGTCGCGCCAGCGTGTACACTAGGCGTCCCGCTATGAATCGTTGAACCGGAAAGAGATCGCCATGCCCGTCGTTCAGGTTGCCCTGCCCGTTCCGCTACCCCGTCTGTTTGACTATCTACTGCCGCACGGCGCGCAGCCGGTGCTGGGCGGACGCGTCAGCGTGCCGTTCGGCAACCGGAAAATGGTCGGCGTCGTGGTGGGTTTCCGCGACCAGAGCGATCTGCCGGAGGCGCAGCTCAAGCGCGTCGCCGACGTGCTGGACAACGAATCGCTCTATCCGCCTTCGCTATGGCGACTGCTCAACTGGGCGGCGGGCTACTACCATTCGCCCGTGGGCGAGGTGCTGAGCCACGCGCTGCCGGTGCTGCTGCGCCAGGGCAAGCCGGCGCAGGAGGCGCCGCTGTGGCAATGGATCATCACCGAACAGGGTCAGGCGACCACGCCGGAGAGCCTGAAGCGCGCGCCGAAACAGCAGCAGGCGCTGGCGGCATTGCGTCATCAGCCGCTCTATCGCCATCAGGTCGCGGAGCAGGATCTTACCGAAACCGCTTTTCAGGCGCTGCGTGCGAAAGGCTTGTGCGACCTGCGCGAACACCAGCCGCAGCGGCTGGACTGGCGCACGCACTACGCCGTTAAAGGCGAGCGACTACGGCTCAATACCGATCAGGCGATGGCGGTCGGCGCTATCCGCAGCGAAGATGAGCACTACGCCGCCTGGCTGCTGGCCGGCATCACCGGCTCCGGCAAAACCGAAGTCTATCTTAGCGTGCTGGAAAATGTGCTGGCGCGCGGCAAGCAGGCGCTGGTGCTGGTGCCGGAGATCGGCCTGACGCCGCAGACCATCGCCCGCTTCCGCGAGCGCTTCGACGCGCCGGTCGACGTGCTGCACTCCGCGCTCAACGACAGCGAACGCCTTGCCGTCTGGCTGCGCGCGCGCCAGGGCGAAAACGCCATTATCATCGGCACGCGGTCGGCGCTGTTTACGCCGCTGGCGCGTCCGGGCGTGATCATTATCGACGAAGAGCACGACAGCTCTTATAAACAGCAGGAAGGCTGGCGCTATCAGGCGCGCGACCTGGCGGTATTCCGCGCGCGCGAAGAGGATATCCCGATCGTGATGGGCTCGGCGACGCCCGCGCTGGAGACGCTGCACAACGTGCACAGCGGCAAATATCGCCAGCTGGACCTGACGAAGCGCGCCGGTAATGCGAAACCGGCCCTGCAGCAGCTGGTGGATCTCAAAGGCCAGCAGCTTATTGGCGGGCTGGCACCCGCGCTGATCGGCAAAATGCGTCAGCATCTGCAGGCGAATAATCAGGTGCTGCTGTTTCTCAACCGCCGCGGCTATTCGCCCGCGCTGCTCTGCCATGATTGCGGCTGGATTGCGGAGTGTCAGCGCTGCGAACGTTACTACACCCTGCACCAGCAGCAGCGCCAGCTGCGCTGCCACCATTGCGACAGCCAGCGACCGCTGCCCAATCAGTGCCCGCAGTGCGGCTCGACCCATCTGCTGCCGGTCGGCGTCGGCACGGAGCAGCTGGAGCAGCAGCTCGGCACGCTCTTCCCTGGCGTGCCGATATCGCGTATCGACCGCGACACCACTAGCCGCAAAGGCGCGCTGGAGCAGCATCTGGCCGACGTGCATCGCGGCGGCGCGCGCATCCTGGTGGGCACGCAGATGCTGGCGAAAGGCCACCACTTCCCGGACGTGACGCTGGTGTCGCTGCTGGATGTCGACGGCGCGCTTTTTTCCGCCGACTTCCGCGCCGCCGAGCGCTTCGCGCAGCTTTATACGCAAGTCGCCGGTCGCGCCGGCCGCGCGGGCAAACAGGGCGAAGTGCTGTTGCAGACCCACCATCCGGAACATCCGCTGTTGCAAACGCTGCTGCACCAGGGCTATTTCGCCTTCGCCCAGCAGACGCTGCTGGAGCGCCAGTCGGTTATGTTGCCGCCCTGGACCAGCCACGCGCTGTTTCGCGCCGAAGATCACGACAACCAGCAGGCTGCTGAATTCTTGCAGCAGCTGCGCAATCTGCTCGACGCCAGCCCGTTGAAGGATACCGCGATGTGGCTCATGGGCCCGGTACCGGCGCTGCAGCCGAAGCGCGGCGGACGCTGGCGATGGCAGCTGCTGGTGCAGCACGCCTCGCGTAAGCGGCTACAGCAGCTGCTCGACGGCTCGCTGCCGCTGATCGCGACCCTGCCCGCCGCGCGCAAAGTTAAATGGACGCTTGATATCGACCCCACCGAAAGCTGAGCCTGCGAGCCAGATCGAAAAAAGTCGCACAAGTCACAATTTTTATGCAAATTAAGTAACAACACAGCCGCGCAATCGTTAACAATGTGCGCGGCGTGGCTTTTTTCGGCCACAACTATCCTTTGAATGCGTCAGGAGTAGAGTGTTGGAGCAGAACCCTCAAGCGCCCGCCACCATGAAAGATGTGGCTGAAAAGGCCGGCGTTTCGACCGCCACCGTCTCACGTGCGCTGATGAATCCTGAAAAAGTGTCGGCGGCGACGCGGCAAAAAGTCGAACAGGCGGTGATCGCCGTCGGCTATGCGTCGCACGGCCTGACGCGCAACGCTCGTCGCGGCGACACGCAGACCATCCTGGTAATTGTCCCCGATATCTGCGACCCCTTCTTTAGCGAAATTATTCGCGGCGTCGAAGTGACGGCGGCGCAGGAAGGCTATCTGGTGCTGATTGGCGACTGCGCGCACCAGAACCAGCAGGAGAAAACCTTTCTCGATCTGCTGCTGACGCGCCAGATCGACGGCATGGTGCTGCTTGGCTCGCAGATCCCGTTCGATCCCGTTCACGAGGAGCATCGCAATCTGCCGCCGATGGTGATGGCGAACGAGTTCGCCCCGGAGATGGCGCTGCCTACCGTGCATATCGACAACCTGACGGCCGCTTTCGAGGCGGTCAACCATCTGCTGCAGCTGGGCCATCGCCAGATCGCCTGCATCGCCGGGCCAGAAGCGATGCCGCTGTGCCAGTACCGCACCCAGGGCTATATTCAGGCGTTGCGCCGCAGCAATCTCACCGTCGATCCCACCTATATCGTGCGCGGCGACTTCAGCTTTGAAGCGGGCGCGCAGGCGCTGAAACAGCTGATGGCGCTGCCGCAACCGCCGCGCGCGCTCTTCTGTCACAGCGATATGCTGGCGCTCGGCGCGATGAATCAGGCTAAACGCCTCGGCCTGCGCGTGCCGCAGGATCTCTCGATTGTCGGCTTCGACGATATCGAGCTCTCGCGCTACTGTGAGCCGCCGCTCACCACCGTGACGCAGCCGCGCTATCAGATTGGGCGCGAAGCGATGCTGCTGCTGCTGGATGAGCTGCAGGGCAAGCGCGTGAATAACGGTTCGCGTCTGCTGGACGCCGAACTCACCGTGCGCGGCAGCACCGCGCCTGAGAAGAAGCGCGAGAAATAGCCGCACTTTTGGGTTATTTTCAGTAGATTCTTAAGGCGAACACTGCTGGTCAAAGTTCCAACCCTTAAGTAACATGGCGGACTCCTTGCCGGGCGGTCTTTTCAGGCGTTTTCGCCCCGTTGGCACGATTTTTTGAAGGGTATCAGAACGAGAGTGGCACAGAGAGATTACGTAGGCCGCGGGCGTTCAACAGGGACGCGTCGCAAAAAAAGCAGCACCAGCCGTGGAAAGAAAAGCAAAGGCGGTTCAGGTGTTTCCAAACTCATGATAGGGCTGGCCGTCGCGGTGCTGGTGACCTTTGCCGGTGGTTTATGGTTCCTTGCGCATCATAAAAAAGAAGATGTGCCGGTGATCCCGGATCATAAAGCCAACGGCAACGGCCTGCCGCCGAAACCTGAAGAGCGCTGGAAATATATTAAAGAGCTGGAGAACCGTCAGGTGACGGTGCCGACGCCGACCGAACCTTCGGCGGGCGGCGAGGTCCAGTCGCATACGCAGCTCACCGACGAACAGCGCCAGCTGCTGGAGCAGATGCAGGCGGATATGCGCCAGTCGCCGACGCAGCTGAATGAAGTGCCGTGGAACGAACAGACGCCGGCGCAGCGTCAGCAGACCCTGCAGCGCCAGCAGCAGCTTCAGATGCAGTCGCGTCAGCAGCAGCAGGCGACGCAAAGCGCGCCGGCGCGTCAACAGACCACGCAGCCGAGCCAGCCTGCGCGTCAGACGCAGACCACGCATCAGTCTCAGCCGCCGCAGCAGCAGCAGCCGAGCGCGCGTCCGGCACCGCAGCCGCGCCAGACGCAGACGCAGACGCAGACGCAGCAGCCTGCGCCCGTCACGCGCGAACCTGCGCAGGAGACGGCGAAGAAAACGGCGGAAAAACCGGCCTCTTCGCAGCGCTGGATGGTGCAGTGCGGTTCGTTCAAAGGCTCCGACCAGGCGGAATCGGTGCGCGCCGGTCTGGCGTTCGAAGGTTTCGAAAGCCGCATCACCACCGGCGGCGGCTGGAATCGCGTGGTGATAGGTCCATTTAAGGATCGCAGCGCCGCCGACAGCACCCTGAAGCGGCTGCGCGGCAACGGCCATTCAAACTGTATTCCGCTCGCCGTCGGGGGTTGAAACCCGCCAAAGCCGCCCCATATCTGGTTGCATGATGCGCCGCGCCTTGCCGCGCGGCGCTTTTTTTCTACTGCAACAAGGGGTCTGCCCGTGACAACAATAGTAAGCGTACGACGCAACGGACGAGTCGTTATCGGCGGTGATGGCCAGGCAACGCTCGGCAATACCGTGATGAAAGGCAACGTGAAAAAAGTGCGTCGTCTTTACAACGATAAGGTAATTGCCGGTTTCGCTGGCGGCACTGCAGATGCCTTCACGCTCTTTGAACTCTTCGAACGTAAACTGGAAATGCATCAGGGTCACCTGGTGAAAGCCGCCGTCGAGCTGGCGAAAGACTGGCGCACCGATCGCATGCTGCGCCGTCTTGAAGCGCTGCTGGCGGTCGCCGATGAAAACGCTTCGCTGATCATCAGCGGCAACGGCGACGTTATCCAGCCCGAAAACGATCTCATCGCCATTGGTTCCGGTGGCCCCTTCGCTCAGGCAGCGGCGCGTGCGCTGCTGGAGAATACCGAGCTGGGCGCGCATGACATCGTCGCGAAATCCTTAGATATCGCAGGCGACATCTGCATCTACACCAACCACAATGTTAACTTCGAAGAACTGCCGTCCAGGGCGTAAGGATTAAAGATGTCTGAGATGACTCCCCGCGAAATCGTCAGCGAACTGAATCGCTTTATCATCGGCCAGGACGGCGCAAAAAAAGCCGTCGCCATTGCGCTGCGTAACCGCTGGCGCCGTATGCAGCTCGACGAAGAGCTGCGCCACGAGGTGACGCCGAAAAATATTCTGATGATCGGCCCGACCGGCGTCGGTAAAACCGAAATCGCCCGTCGCCTGGCGAAACTCGCCAACGCGCCGTTTATCAAGGTGGAAGCGACCAAATTCACCGAAGTGGGTTACGTCGGTAAAGAAGTCGACTCCATTATTCGCGACCTGACCGACGCCGCCGTGAAAATGGTGCGCAGCCAGGCGATTGAAAAGAACAAATACCGTGCCGAAGAGATGGCGGAAGAGCGCATCCTCGACGTGCTGATCCCGCCGGCCAAGAACAACTGGGGCCAGCCGGAGCAGAGCAGCGAACCTTCCGCCGCGCGCCAGTCGTTCCGCAAGAAGCTGCGCGAAGGCCAGCTGGACGATAAAGAGATTGAGATCGACCTCGCGGCCGCGCCGGCTGGCGTCGAAATCATGGCGCCTCCGGGCATGGAAGAGATGACCAACCAGCTTCAGTCGATGTTCCAGAATCTGGGCGGCCAGAAACAGAAGCCGCGCAAGCTGAAAATCAAAGACGCGATGAAGCTGCTGATTGAAGAAGAAGCGGCCAAGCTGGTCAATCCGGAAGAGCTGAAGCAGGACGCGATCGAAGCGGTAGAGCAGCACGGCATCGTGTTTATCGACGAGATCGACAAAATCTGTAAGCGCGGCCAGTCGTCCGGCCCGGACGTGTCGCGCGAAGGCGTACAGCGCGATCTGCTGCCGCTGGTAGAAGGCTGTACCGTATCGACCAAGCACGGCATGGTGAAAACCGATCACATTCTGTTTATCGCCTCAGGCGCGTTCCAGGTCGCCAGCCCGTCGGATCTGATCCCGGAACTGCAGGGCCGTCTGCCGATCCGCGTTGAGCTACAGGCGCTGACCGTAAATGATTTCGAGCGCATTCTCACCGAGCCGAACGCTTCTGTGACCGTGCAGTACAAAGCGCTGATGGGCACTGAAGGGGTTAACGTCGAGTTCACCGAGGACGGTATTCGCCGCATCGCTGAAGCGGCATGGCAGGTCAACGAAACCACCGAGAATATCGGCGCGCGCCGTCTGCATACCGTGCTGGAGCGTCTGATGGAAGATATCTCCTATGACGCCAGCGATCGCCACGGCGATTCCGTCACCATCGACGCGGAGTATGTCAGCAAGCATCTGGATGAGCTGGTAGCGGACGAAGATCTTAGCCGCTTTATCCTGTAATTCCGTTTTTTCTATGCGCTTGCGCAAAGCCCGGCCACTGCGCCGGGCTTTTTTTTTCTGCATGCTGCTGATGCAGCGCCTTTTTTTCCGCTGATGATTTTGCCAACAATCCGCAACTGGCGGTATACTTACCCCTCCTGTGGCAAACAGATGAACCCATCATGAAATACGATACCTCTGAACTCTGCGACATCTACCATGAAGAAGTGAACGTTGTTGAACCGCTTTTTTCAAACTTTGGTGGCCGCACCTCATTTGGTGGTCAGATAACCACAGTGAAATGTTTTGAAGACAACGGCCTGCTCTACGATCTGCTGGAAGAGAACGGCCGGGGCCGCGTGCTGGTGATTGACGGCGGCGGTTCGGTGCGTCGCGCGCTGGTGGATGCGCAGCTGGCGCGTCTGGCGGTCGAAAGCGAATGGGAAGGCTTAGTGGTTTATGGCTCCGTGCGTCAGGTAGATGACCTGGAGGAGCTGGAGATCGGCATTCAGGCGATTGCCGCTGTGCCGGCGGGCGCGGCGGGCGAAGGCATTGGCGAGAGCGATGTGCGCGTTAACTTCGGCGGCGTCACCTTCTTTTCCGGCGACCATCTCTACGCCGACAATACCGGCATAATCCTCTCCGAAGATCCGCTCGATATCGAGTAATGCCGAAAACGAAAACGGGAGCGATGCGCTCCCGTTTTTCATTCTAATGAGGCGCTTACACCTCTTCCATTTTTCCCAGCAGCGCACGCAGGCGATCCTGCCACAGATGCTGCTCTTCCTTTAGCTGCTGATTTTCACGCACCAGCGAGTCATGATTGCCCGCCGCCTGTTGCGCTTCGTTTTTCAGCGCGTTGTTCTGCTCTTTCAGCTCTTCGATTTCCATCTGCAGCAGGGTGATGGTATCAATCGCCTGCTGTACTTTCGCTTCCAGTTTCTCGAATACTTCAAATGACATCTTTCTGACCTCTCCTAAATTCTCGCAGGGCGTTGATGATGCCAGCCTTAGCGCGTGACGCCCTGTATCAGCCAGGCCAGCAACAATGTTTCCGATTGTATGTAGCCTGATAGCGCAAGTCCAGCGACGCGGGCACTGCGGGCGCAGTCTGTAACACTTTTCGGCTTATACCTGGCTGCTTGCCGCTGCGCATGCGCGCGGCGGAAAACGAGGCGGCGGAAAAGTTGAAATGATGTTTCATGAAAGTGAAAAGGCGCGAAAACGCGCATTTTTTTGACTCAGCACACAGATTTAGATTTCGCTATTTCTCGTTTATGCTCGTTAACGATAAATTTACACCAGCCCTACAAGAGAGCTGGGTGACTCATGGATTGAGAACAAAAACTGATAAAATTTAACCTCGCTTCAGGAATACCATTATGAGTCAGACATCGAACACACTGAAAGGGCAGTGCATCGCCGAATTTATCGGAACCGGCCTGATTATCTTCTTTGGCGCAGGCTGCGTAGCCGCGCTGAAAGTCGCCGGCGCCGCCTTCGGGCAATGGGAAATCTGTATTATCTGGGGACTCGCCGTCTCCATGGCCGTCTACCTTACCGCCGGCGTATCTGGCGCTCATCTTAACCCTGCCGTCACGGTGGCGCTTTGTCTGTTCGCCAACTTTGAAGGGCGCAAGGTGGTGCCTTATATCCTGGCGCAGGTCGCTGGCGCATTCTGCGCTGCCGCGCTGGTTTACGGCCTTTATTACAATCTGTTCTTCGATTACGAGCAAAGCCATCAGATGGTGCGCGGCACGGTTCAGAGTCTGGATCTGGCCGGTATCTTCTCAACCTACCCTAATCCGCACATCAGCGTAGGCCAGGCGTTCCTGGTTGAAATGGTGATCACGGCGGTGCTGATGGCGGTAATTATGGCGCTGACCGACGATGGCAACGGCGTACCGCGTGGTCCGCTGGCGCCGCTGTTGATCGGCCTGCTGGTTGCCGTTATCGGCGGCGCAATGGGTCCGCTGACCGGCTTCGCCCTGAACCCGGCGCGCGATTTCGGACCCAAGCTGTTCGCCTTCTTTGCGGGTTGGGGTAACGTGGCCTTCACGGGCGGTAAAGATATCCCCTACTTCCTGGTACCGATCTTTGGCCCGTTAGTGGGAGCCTGTCTGGGCGCCTTCGGCTATCGCGCGCTGATTGGCCGCCACCTGCCTGGCGCCGTACTGGCTAGCAGCAAAACAGAAAAACCGGTCGCACGCGCTGAGCAGCGTAAAGCGTAAGTTTCACCTTTTCATCGGGAATGCATTATGACGACTACCACTGATAAAAAATATATTGTTGCGCTCGACCAGGGCACCACCAGCTCACGCGCCGTCGTGCTGGATCACGACGCCAACATCGTTGCGGTATCGCAGCGCGAATTTACCCAGATCTACCCGAAAGCGGGCTGGGTTGAACATGACCCGATGGACATCTGGGCATCGCAAAGCTCGACGCTGGTAGAGGTGCTGGCGCACGCCGACATCCGTTCCGATGAGATCGCCGCGATCGGCATCACCAACCAGCGCGAAACCGCCATCGTCTGGGACAAAGAGACCGGCAAGCCGATCTATAACGCCATCGTCTGGCAGGATCCGCGCACCGCGGACTACTGCAACAAGCTGAAAAAAGAGGGGCTGGAAGAGTATATCCAGCACACCACCGGCCTGGTGATTAACCCCTACTTCTCCGGCACCAAAGTGAAGTGGATCCTCGACCATGTGGAAGGGGCGCGCGAACGCGCGAAGCGCGGCGAGCTGCTGTTCGGCACCGTCGATACCTGGCTGATCTGGAAAATGACCCAGGGGCGCGTGCATGTGACCGATCACACCAACGCCTCGCGTACCATGATGTACAACATTCACAAGCTGGAGTGGGATCAGCGCATGCTGGAAATCCTCGATATCCCGCGTGAAATGCTGCCGGAAGTGAAAGGCTCTTCAGAAGTGTACGGTCAGACCAACATCGGTGGTAAAGGCGGCACGCGTATTCCTATCGCCGGTATCGCAGGTGACCAGCAGGCGGCGCTTTACGGCCAGCTCTGCGTTCAGCCGGGCATGGCGAAAAATACCTACGGCACCGGCTGCTTTATGCTGATGAACACCGGCACCGAAGCGGTGACCTCTTCGCACGGCCTGCTGACCACCATCGCCTGCGGTCCGCGCGGCGAAGTGAACTACGCGCTGGAAGGCGCAGTGTTTATCGGCGGCGCCTCGATTCAATGGCTGCGCGACGAGATGAAGCTGATTAGCGACTCGACCGACTCGGAGTACTTCGCCCTTAAGGTGAAGGATACCAACGGCGTTTATATGGTTCCGGCCTTTACCGGCCTGGGCGCGCCTTACTGGGATCCCTATGCGCGCGGCGCGATTTTCGGCCTGACGCGCGGCGCTAACGCCAACCACATTATTCGCGCCACGCTGGAGTCTATCGCCTACCAGACGCGCGACGTGCTGGAAGCGATGCAGAACGACGCCGATACCCGCCTGCAGTCGCTGCGCGTGGACGGCGGCGCAGTCGCGAACAACTTCCTGATGCAGTTCCAGTCGGACATTCTCGGCACGCGCGTTGAGCGTCCGGAAGTGCGCGAAGTCACCGCGCTGGGCGCCGCCTATCTGGCGGGTCTGGCGGTAGGCTTCTGGGGCGACCTGGAAGAGGTGCGCGCTAAGGCGGTTATCGAGCGCGAATTCCGCCCGAGCATCGAGACCACCGAGCGCAACGTTCGCTATGCCGGCTGGAGAAAAGCGGTGGCGCGCGCGCAGGCGTGGGAAGATCACGACGAGTAATATGAGCGTACGCCAGCAGCCGCTGGCAAACATCTCAACCTTCCGGGCCCGCGACGCTGTCGCGGGCTTTTTTTTGCCCTTCCCCGCTATGCTACACTGCCCTTTTTTCAGCAGGTGCAGGCCATGAAACGAGAACTTGCCATAGAATTTTCCCGCGTAACCGAAGCGGCGGCTTTAGCTGGCTACCGCTGGCTGGGGCGCGGCGATAAAAACGGCGCCGACGGCGCTGCCGTCCACGCGATGCGACACGTCCTGAATACCATTGATATCGACGGTCAGATTGTGATCGGCGAAGGGGAGATCGACGAAGCGCCGATGCTCTATATCGGCGAAAAAGTCGGCAGCGGGCGCGGCGACGCGGTCGATATCGCGGTGGATCCGATCGAGGGCACGCGGATGACCGCCATGGGCCAGGCCAACGCGCTGGCGGTGCTGGCGGTCGGCGACAAGGGCAGCTTTCTGCACGCGCCAGATATGTATATGGAGAAGCTGATCGTCGGCCCTGCGGCGCGCGGCCATATCGATCTCAATCTGCCGCTGGAAACTAACCTGCGTAATATCGCCGCAGCGCTGGGTAAGCCGCTGGCGCAGCTGACGGTCTCTATTCTGGCGAAACCGCGCCACGACGCGGTTATCGCGCAGCTACAGCAGCTTGGCGTGCGCGTCTTCGCTTTCCCGGACGGCGACGTGGCGGCCTCTATCCTGACCTGTATGCCCGACAGCGAAGTCGACGTGCTCTACGGCATCGGCGGCGCGCCAGAGGGCGTGGTGTCGGCGGCGGTGATCCGCGCACTGGATGGCGATATGCAGGGCCGTCTGCTGCCGCGTCATGAGGTTAAGGGCGAGAGCGAAGAGAATCGCCGCATCGGCGAGCAGGAGCTGGCGCGCTGCGACGAGATGGGCATTAAAGCGGGCGAGGTGTTGCCGCTGGCGCGAATGGCGCGCAACGACAACGTCATCTTCGCCGCCACCGGCATTACCAGCGGCGATCTGCTGAAAGGCATTACGCGTCAGGGCAATATCGCCACCAGCGAAACCCTGCTGATCCGCGGTAAATCGCGCACTATTCGCCGCATCCAGTCGATCCACTATCTGGACCGCAAAGACGCGGCGCTGCATCCCTTTATCCTGTAACCGTGCCGCTCTGGCTTTCTGGCTGTCGCGACAGCGGCAGCCAGCAGAGCAACATTACCAGCGCGGTGGCGAACATCAGCATGCCCAGGCTGAACTGATCGCGCTGCGGCAGCAGCGCAGACGCCCAGGCGACCACGCCCGATCCCAGGTTTTGCAATCCCCCAATCAGCGCGCCGGCGCTGCCGGCCAGCCACGCGTAGGGCTCCATCGCGCCTGAGGTCGCCAGCGGGAACAGCATGCCCGCGCCGAAGAAGAAGAGCGCCGCGGGCACCAGCAGGGTCCAGATATTCATGATGCCGAACCACGCCGGGATCCACATCAGCGCGCCCGCCAGCAGGCAACTGTTGACGCCGGTCCACATCAGGCTATGCCAGGAGCGCGCCTCGCGTCCGGCGAACCAGGCGCCGAAAAAGGCGGCGGGGATCGGCAGAATAAACAGAATGCTGACGGTAAAGGCATCCAGCCCCAGCACGCCGCCCAGCAGCACGCCGCAGCTCGCTTCGAAGACCGCAATGCCCGCCAGCGCGCCGATCAGCAGCACAATAAAGCGTACAAAGCTGGCGTCGCGCAGCAGTCGCTGATAGCGGCGAAAAAAAGGCGTGACTTCGCCGCCTTGCGGACGCGTCTCCGGCAGCCAGCGCATCATCGCGCCGGTCACCGCGACGCAGAGCAGCAGCAGGAAAGCAAAACAGGCGTGCCAGCCGAACAGCTTCGTCAGCAGCGCGCCGATGACCGGTGCCAGCAGCGGACTGACCAGCAGCCCCATATTGAGCAGGCTATTGGCCTGACGCAGCGCGACGCCCGCATAGAGGTCGCGCGGCATGGTGCGCGCCATCACGCCCGCCACGCCGGTGCCCAGCCCCTGAATGGCGCTGCCCAGCACCAGCACGTTCAGCGATGGCGCCAGCATCGCGGTTACGGCGCCGATCATAAAGATCGTCATGCCGGCGAGGATCACCGGACGGCGCCCGATGCTGTCGGAGAGCGGACCATAGATCAGCTGCGATCCGCCATAGGTCATCAGATAGGCCGCCATCACGCGCTGCAGCGTGCCGTCGTGCACGTTGAGCGCGTCCGCCATCTGGGCCATCGCCGGGACATAGATCGTCTGCGCCATTTGCCCAACCGCCAGCATTAAAATCAACATCAGCAACAGCGGACGATTTTCCATCTTCTTCATCGACATCTCGGTCTGGGAAATAAAGTTAATTCAGCAGCAAAATGCGCTGCATCGGGTTAATGGCGGGAAAAATATCAGGATTACGTGACAAATCGAGAGACGGGCGTAAAGAGGCTGCCGTAAAGGCGTCAAGTTTTCGTACCACCTTGTCAACCGCGGACAACGGCGTGTTGAGACGTGCGGCGCATTTGTCGATTAGAGCCAAAAAAGGGGCGCGCGGGTGGAAAAAGCGTCGAGCAGCCGCGATGATAACACTGTGCCTGAAAAATCAACGACCAGGAGAGTAACGATGGCTGAATGGGTCAATGCGCAAGTAAAGGAAGTGAAGAACTGGACGGACGCGCTGTTCAGTCTGCGCGTGCATGCGCCGATCGATGCATTCACCGCCGGTCAGTTCGCCAAGCTGGCGCTGGAGATAGACGGCGAACGCGTGCAGCGCGCTTACTCTTACGTGAACGCGCCCAGCGATCCTTTACTGGAGTTCTATCTGGTCACGGTGCCGGAGGGCAAACTGAGCCCGCGTCTGCAGGCGCTCAGGCCGGGCGACACCGTGATGGTAACGAAAGAGGCCGCCGGCTTTTTTGTGCTGGATGAGATCCCGCCGTGCAAAACGCTATGGATGCTGGCGACCGGCACGGCGATTGGGCCTTACCTCTCTATTCTGCAACAGGGCGAAGGGCTGGATCGCTTCGACCATATCGTGCTGGTGCACGCGGTGCGCTATGCCGCCGATCTCAGCTACCTGCCGCTGATGCAGTCGCTGCAGCAGATCTACAACGGCAAGCTGCGCATTCAGACGGTGGTGAGTCGCGAAAACGCAGAGGGATCCCTTACCGGCCGCGTGCCGGCGCTTATCGAAAGCGGCGAACTGGAGCGCGCGGTGGGCCTGCCGATAGAGGCGGAGTCGGGCCATATTATGCTGTGCGGCAACCCGCAGATGGTGCGTGATACTCAGCAGATGCTGAAAGAGACGCGCGATATGCGCAAGCATCTGAAGCGTAAACCCGGGCATATCACCAGCGAGCACTACTGGTAAGCTGCGATGGGATGAGATAATTCTTATCCTGGGGCAAGTTTTGCCCGTCGCGCTTTTGACTTTCGCAGGTAAAACCCGTTCTAATTTGGCGCAGAGTTTACTGGTCGAGCCTACGAAATGAAGAATTTGCCTGGCGCGCTGCTGCTGAGCCTTGCGCTAACGGCCCCGGCATTTGCCGCCGATCCCACGCTGCGCGAGCGCAGCGAATCCGTGCCTGCCGCACCCTATTTGCTGCCGGGCGCGCCTACCTTTGATATGACCATCGGCCAGTTCCGCGAAAGGTATAACGCCGCCAACGCCGCCCTGCCGCTGATGGAGTATCGCGCCATCGATAACAGAAACGACAGCAGCCGCCTGACGCGCGCGGCGAGTAAAATCAGCGAAACGCTCTACGCCTCCACCGCGCTGGAACAGGGAACCGGAAAAGTGAAGACGCTACAGCTGACCTGGCTGCCGGTGCCGGGACCGGATCAGAAAGCGTCGCAGGAGAAAGCGCTCGCCTACATGACGGCGCTGCTGCGCTTTTTTGTACCCGGTCTTTCCCCGGACGAAGCGCGGCAAAAGCTGAACGCGCTGCTGAGCGAAGGCAAAGGCGCGCGCTATTTTTCCCGCACTGAAGGGGCGCTGCGTTTCGTGGTCGCGGACAACGGCGACAAGGGCCTGACCTTCGCCGTCGAGCCCATAAAACTGGCGCTGCCGCCTGCCGATCAGGGCGGCAAAAATGACGAAAAGCAAAGCCATTGACCTGATAGATCTCTATACTGTCTGGCAGTCTACGCTGCCTGACGGCAGTGCAATTTAATGAATCGCGTAACGCGGAGGATAGAATGCGACATCCATTGGTTATGGGTAACTGGAAACTGAATGGCAGCAAGCAGATGACAGGCGAGCTGATCGAAGGCCTGCGCAAAGCGCTCTCCGGCGTTGACGGTTGCGGCGTGGCGATCGCCCCGCCGACTATCTATCTCGACCAGGCGAAACACGCCATCTCCGGCAGCCACATCGCTCTGGGCGCGCAGAACGTCGACGTCAACCTCTCGGGCGCTTTCACCGGCGAAACCTCCGCGGACATGCTGAAAGATATCGGCGCGAAATATATCATCATCGGCCACTCTGAGCGTCGTACCTACCACAAAGAGAGCGACGAGTTCATCGCGAAGAAATTCGCCGTGCTGAAAGCAGCTGGCCTGGTGCCGGTGCTGTGCATTGGTGAAACCGAAGCGGAAAACGAAGCGGGTCAGACTGAAGAAGTCTGCGCGCGCCAGATCGACGCGGTGCTGGAAACCCAGGGCGCGGAAGCCTTTAACGGCGTGGTTATCGCCTATGAGCCGGTCTGGGCTATCGGCACCGGAAAATCAGCGACCCCGGCGCAGGCGCAGGCGGTACACAAATTTATTCGCCAGCACATCGCGAAGAAAGACGCTGCGGTCGCCGAGCAGGTGATCATTCAGTACGGCGGTTCTGTTAACGACAAGAACGCGGCTGAACTCTTTACCCAGCCGGATATCGATGGCGCGCTGGTCGGCGGCGCCTCGCTGAAGGCTGACGCCTTCGCCGTTATCGTTAAAGCGGCGGCGGAAGCGAAAAAAGCGTAACCTTCGATACGCAAAAAAGGCGGCCTGATGGCCGCCTTTTTTATTGCCGCAAAATCTCGCAGCTGTGGTCCTGTAGCTCTTCCGCCGAGCCGCGATTTAGCAATAGCCAGTTTCGTTCAAGCGCCATTGCCGCCAGGCGTCCATCCGGCAGCGCCGCCAGCGCCAGCCCGTATTTGCCCATCCCGCTGCGCGCGTTGGGGATTTCGTTGGCCACGCGGATAAACAGGCTCTGCTGCGTCAGCTCCGGCAGGCTGAGCGCGCGTATCCGGTAAGCGTGCTGGCGCAGCTGTTCCGTCTGCCAGCGGCTGGAGAGCGCGGGTGCAAGGCGGTCCAGCGCGCGGCGCACATCGGGACGCAGGCAGGAGATATGGATATGCAGCTGATTCTGGGTGCGGCCATATTCGGCGTTGATCGCCAGCGACAGCGCGCTGTCGGCGATGGGCGAGCCGCGCTTTGCCGCCAGCTGCGTGCGCGCCTGCCAGGCGAAGGCGAAGAAATTGGGCGTCGCCGGATTGAGCAGCGCCGGGCTTTCCATACCGGTGATTTTCGCCAGCGGGATCAGCAGATACTGCAGCGGCCCGTTCAGATCTTTGAGCAGCGCATAGCCTTGCTCAAGCTCGACGCGCTGGCAAGGCGTGGGCTTGCCCGTTGCGCGCTGATTCGGCTCGCACTTTTCACTGACGATGTGCCACAGCGCATCGCTGTTTTTATGCAGGTGGAAGGCGGCAATCGCTAAACCGCTTATCAGGATCAACAGCAGCAGCGCAATCAGGCCCAGCGCACGGCGACGTCCCTGCATAGCAAGACTCCTCTTTCCGCTTTTTTTGCGCATCCTCGCCTGGCTGCCGCGCAATGTCACGCACAAATAAAAACGGCCAGCACGCTGGCTGGCCGTCTTAACTGCGCTGGCGCGATTAAGGCTTCATCACCTGATCGTAGGTGCCGCCATCGGCAAAGTGCGTTTTCTGCGCCTGCGTCCAGCCGCCGAACTTATTATCGATGGTAAACAGCTTCACCGGCGCGAAAGTGCTGGCGAATTTCTTCGCCACTTCCGCATCGCGCGGGCGATAGTAGTTTTGCGCTGCGATAGTCTGGCCTTCCGGCGAGTAGAGATACTTCAGGTAGGCGTCCGCAACTGCGCGCGTCCCCTGATCGTCCACCACTTTATCCACCACGGAAACGGTGGGTTCAGCCAGAATGGATTCGCTCGGCGTGACGATTTCAAATTTGTCTTTGCCCAGCTTATCGACTGCCAGATAGGCTTCGTTTTCCCAGGCGATCAGCACATCGCCGATACCGCGCTCTACAAAGGTATTGGTTGCGCCGCGCGCACCGGAGTCCTGTACCTCGACGTTTTTAAACAGCGCTTTTACGTAAGCCTGCGCCTTCGCCTGATCGCCGTTGTTTTGATCCAGCGCCCAGCCCCATGCCGCCAGATAGTTCCAGCGCGCGCCGCCTGAGGTTTTCGGATTCGGGGTAATGACTGAAACGCCTGGCTTAATTAAATCGGACCAGTCGTGAATGCCTTTGGGATTGCCTTTGCGCACCAGGAAAACGATGGTGGAGGTGTAAGGCGCGGAGTTATCCGGCAGACGCTTGAGCCAGTTCTTATCGATACGGCCGCGTTCGGCGATGGCATCGACATCGGATTGCAGCGCCAGCGTCACGACATCGGCGCGAATGCCGTTAATAACCGAGGTCGCCTGCTTGCCTGAGCCGCCATGCGACTGGCGGATTACCACGTTGTCGCCGGTTTCCTGCTTGTAGTGCGCCGCAAAGGCTTTGTTGTACTGCTCGTACAGCTCGCGCGTCGGATCGTAAGAGACGTTTAACAGCTGGTAATCCTTTGCCAGAACGCTGGCAGAGGCCAGCAGAAGGGTAATACCGATACTCCACTTGTTCATTATGCACGCTCCCGATGTCATTATGCCGGTAGCGTGACATAAACCATTTTAGAGCTAAAAGAATTAAAAATAAGCATTTATAACTGGCAGGAATATAGACAACTAAAATAAAAGCGCGCCTGAGAGGCGCGCCTGAAGCGTGTTTAGGATCAATAGAGTTTTTTCGCGGTTTCCAGCCAGTCGCGCTTAAACGGACGCTTCATGTTTTCGATAGCGTCGATGATGTCGTGATGCACCATCTTCTCGTTCTGGATGCCGACGCAGCGGCCGCCGTAGCCCTGCAGCAGCAGCTCAATGGCATAGGCGCCCATGCGAGACGCGAGGATACGGTCGTAAGCGCAGGGCGCGCCGCCGCGCTGAATATGACCGAGCACGGTCGCGCGCGTTTCGCGTTTAGTTTCCGCTTCGATGTACTTCGCCAGGTCGTCGATATCGCAGATATGTTCGGTGATCGCCACGATGGCGTGCTTTTTGCCCTTGGCGATGCCCGCTTTGATCTCCATGACCAGCTCTTCGCGGGTGTAAGGAATTTCCGGCAGCACGATAAATTCGCAACCGCCCGCAATCGCCGCCGCCAGAGTCAGGTCGCCGCAGTAGCGTCCCATCACCTCGACAATAGAGATGCGCTGGTGCGAAGAGGAGGTGTCGCGCAGGCGGTCAATCGCCTCGACCACGGTTTCCAGCGCGGTGAAGTAGCCGATAGTGTAGTCAGTACCCGCAACGTCGTTATCGATGGTGCCTGGCAGGCCAATGCACGGGAAGCCCATTTCGGTCAGACGCTTCGCGCCCATATAGGAGCCGTCGCCGCCGATGACAACCAGCGCATCGATGCCGCGCTTTTTCATATTCTCAATCGCGACCTGGCGCACTTCATCGTTGCGGAACTCAGGGAAACGCGCCGAACCCAGGAAGGTGCCGCCGCGGTTAATCATGTCCGATACGCTGTAGCGGTCGAGATTGATCATCCGATCTTCGTACAGTCCCAGATAGCCGTCATAGATACCAAAAACTTCCAGTCCTTCGCTCAGCGCTGATCGCACAACGCCGCGAATGGCTGCGTTCATGCCGGGGGCGTCGCCGCCGCTGGTCAATACACCAATTTTTTTGATCATGACAACCTCTGGATTGTTAAAACGAAAAGTTAATCCTGCCTGTCGTGCGCCGCTAAGCGGCATACCCTATGCGCGACCCGTGATGGCAGATAGTATATCAAAGGCTTGCTGCTGAATTGATTCAGGTCAGACAAGTTTTCACTAATTTTTTTGCAGTAATGTTAGCGCTTCGTCATTTTAAATAGATTAAATTGATTCAATCAGGTTAAAAGCCGGGTGAATTCTGCTGTTCAATCGGCACGACAGAGCAGGGATCCTGATGAATAATCACGTCCGAGCCGGGGAAACGCTGACGCAGCGCCTTCTCTACCTGATCCGCTACGCGATGCGCCTGCACCAGCGGCAAATCGTCATTAAGTTCCAGATGCAGCTGGATGAATTTAGTCGGCCCCGACTGACGCGTACGCACGTCATGCACGCCCTCCACGCCCGGCCAGTTCAGCGCCAGATCGAGAATGATATTGTGCTCTTCCTCCGGCAGCGCGCGATCCAGCAGCGACTGCACGGCGTCATAGCCCATCCGCAATGCGCTGTACAAGATGTAGACGCCGATGCCTAACGCGAACAGCGCGTCTGCGCGAGCGAAGCCATAGCTGCTTAAGCCCAGGGCGATCAGAATAGCGCCGTTCATCACTACATCGGACTGATAGTGCAGCATGTCGGCGCGAATCGCCTGGCTGTGCGTGTGGCGCACGACCCAGCGTTGAAACGCTACCAGCAGCAGCGTCGAACAGAGCGCCACCACAGTAACCACCACCCCGACCAGCGGCGCGCGCAGCGTATTCGGCGAAGCCAGATGCTGAATGCCGGTTAAAAACAAGAACAGCGCCGAACCAGAGATAAACATGCTTTGCGCCAGCGCCGCCAGTGATTCCGCCTTGCCGTGACCAAAAGTATGGTTAGCGTCAGCAGGTTGCAGCGCGTAGCGCACGACTAAAAGATTAGTTAGCGAGGCGGCGATGTCCACCAGTGAGTCGACCAGGCCCGCCAGCAGACTAACCGAACCGGTATACCACCAGGCAAAAATTTTGACGATAAGCAGACAGGTCGCCAGCATCGTCGCCGCCAGCGCCGCGCGCTTGACCAGACGAGCATAGGTGGGTTGCATAGTGTGCTCCCTCAGCCATTACAGGCATGCACCCGAAACAAAGGAATGGCTAAAGTTTAACATCCAGATTGTCGCTGCGCATAAACCCTGCGTCATCAGAAGAGAAAAGCTGGCAGAATGCCAGAAAAAACAAACCCCGCCCTCAAAGAGGACGGGGTACCGTTTCCCGCGTGGGAAACGCACGGTTTACCGCTAAGCTCTAACCTCGTCAGGAAGAGCTACGGCCGCCGCCGTGGCTGTTCTGACCGCCTTTTTTGCCTGCTTCAGAGGCTTTTTCACGATCGTTTTTGAAATTACCGCTACCGCCGCTGCTTTTGCCGCCTTTTTTACCGGCTTCAGAGGCTTTTTGCGGATTGTCTGCGAAATTGCCTGAACCACCACGATGTTCTGCCATAACTTACTCCGTTAATATATATTCAGATTGTTTACGTAATGTGGTTACTGCACTCCATTTAAATTCCCGGGGTGTGCGCTTTCCTTGCTGCGACAAAATTAAGTGTAGAGGTAAGCCAGAAGAATTCAAGAAAATGGCAAAATAATTAACTTATTGATAATTATTAACTTTAAATATAATCGTAAAGCTTAGTTTTTTCTTATCATATATTTAAATAAATAGTCGCTTCGCTTTTTTATTTAAATCCGCTTCGCTTGTAGATATATTTTCACGCCATAACATATGCCTTATAAAAAAATAAACGAGACGATAAAGAACAATAGTTTGCTAAATGCCTGAAGATTTAAGGGGTTAGTGCCTTTCATAAATAAAGGGTGAATGCTGAAGAGAGATCGGCATGTCAAAGTTGACACTACGGCTGGAAACGCGCAAGAAGGCAAAAAAAACCCCGCCATCATGGCGGGGAAGACAGGGATGGTGTCTATGGCAAGGAAAACAGGGATACTATGTTACTGGTTACTGCTGGTACTACTCACTGCTTGCAGCGATGAAGCCGACTGCAAATTTGAGAGCTTGCGCAGCTCGGCAAGCCGCCGCTCGTAATTCTTCTGCAACGCGGCCTGCTGAGCCGGCGTAAGCAAGTGATACATCTGGTTGCGAATGCGCGCCATCTCGACATGCTGTTCGATCTGCGCCTGAGCGATTTTCTCAGCCTGGGCGCGGATAGCCGCTTCGTTAAAAGTGTCCGCCGTAATCAGGCCATGCATGTTTTCGATATCGCCGATGCTGACAGGAGAACGTTCATATCGCGCCTGTGTCATCAGGTCTCGCATCTGTTGACGCTGTTCTTCCGTCAACTCGATGCCGTCGAACATGTGGCTTTGCGGATTTTGCGTCATACTGCCTGTCGTCAATCCGCCGTGATGCATTTCGTCAATCGTCGTCGTGTCTGCCACTCCTGCGCTGGCGTGATTGAGAACCATCGCTGAGGCAATGACGACGGCGGTTACTGTGCGCATCGTTTACTCCAGTCCGTTCCGTTTTGCGATTCAACGAGGACCAGTGTACGGCGACAGCTGCAAACATCCGTCAGGGGGTGTAAAACTACGTAAAGCGTTGGATTGACAAGTCAGGAACACGGTATTTTGCCTGCGGAGGGCAATAAAAAATGAATAAAATCCTGTTGGTTGACGATGACCGCGAATTGACTTCGCTGCTTAAAGAACTGTTAGAAATGGAAGGGTTTGAGGTGGTGGTAGCCAGCGACGGCGAACAGGCGTTAAGCCTGCTGGATACCTCTATTGATCTACTTTTGCTCGATGTGATGATGCCGAAAAAGAACGGTATCGACACGCTGAAAGAGCTACGCCAGCAACATCAGACGCCCGTTATCATGTTGACCGCGCGCGGCAGCGAGCTGGATCGCGTGCTGGGGCTTGAACTGGGCGCAGATGACTATCTGCCCAAGCCGTTTAACGATCGCGAACTGGTGGCGCGTATACGCGCGATTCTGCGCCGTTCCAACTGGAGCGAGCAGCAACAGCAGCACGACAGCAGTTCGCCGACGCTGGAAGTAGACTGCCTGCGCCTGAACCCAGGCCGTCAGGAAGCGAGTTTCGACAATCAGACGCTGGATCTTACCGGCACCGAGTTCACCCTGCTCTACCTGCTGGCGCAGCATCTCGGCCAGGTCGTCTCGCGCGAGCATCTGAGCCAGGAGGTGCTTGGCAAGCGTTTGACGCCGTTCGACCGCGCTATCGATATGCATATCTCTAACCTGCGCCGCAAACTGCCTGAGCGCCGCGACGGCCATCCCTGGTTCAAAACCTTACGTGGTCGCGGCTATCTGATGGTCTCGGCTTCATGATTGGCAGCCTCACCACCCGCATCTTCGCCATTTTCTGGCTAACCCTGGCGCTGGTGTTGATGCTGGTATTGATGGTGCCCAAGCTCGATTCCCGCCAGATGGTTTCGCTGCTCGATAGCGAGCAGCGCCAGGGCACCATGATTGAACAGCATGTCGAAGTTGAACTGGCGCAGGATCCGCCCAACGATTTGATGTGGTGGCGTCGGCTCTCACGCGCTATCGACAAATGGGCGCCGCCGGGCCAGCGCCTGCTGCTGGTCACCAGCGAAGGCCGCGTCATTGGCGCGCAGCATAATGAAATGCAGGTGATCCGCAACTTTATCGGACAGTCCGACAATGCCGATCACCCCCAGAAAAAGAAGTATGGCCGTATCGAAATGGTCGGCCCCTTCGCAGTGCGCGACGGCGAAGATAACTATCAGCTCTACTTGATTCGACCGGCGACCAGCTCGCAGCTCGATTTTATCAATTTGCTATTTGACCGGCCGCTGCTGCTGCTGATCGTCACCATGCTGATCAGTTCGCCGCTGCTGCTGTGGCTGGCGTGGAGCCTGGCGCGTCCGGCGCGCAAGCTGAAATACGCGGCGGATGAAGTCGCCAGCGGTAATTTGCGCCAGCATCCGGAACTGGAATCGGGGCCGCAGGAGTTTCTCGCCGCCGGCTCCAGCTTCAACCAGATGGTGAGCGCGCTCGAGCGCATGATGACCTCGCAGCAGCGTCTGCTGTCAGATATCAGCCATGAGCTGCGCACGCCGCTGACGCGTCTGCAGCTGGCCACGGCGCTGCTGCGCCGCCGCCACGGCGAAGGCAAAGAGCTGGAGCGTATCGAGATGGAAGCGCAGCGTCTGGACGGCATGATCAACGATCTGCTGGTGCTGTCGCGCACCCAGCACAAGAACGCGCTAGTCAGCGAGGCGATGAAAGCGAATCAGCTCTGGAACGACGTGCTGGAAGATGCGAAGTTCGAAGCCGAACAGATGGGCAAGCAGCTCGACGTGCCCTATCCGCCCGGCCCCTGGCCGCTTTACGGCAACCCGCATGCGCTGGAGAGCGCGCTGGAGAACATCGTGCGCAACGCGCTACGCTACTCGCACTCGCATATCAGCGTCAGCTTTTCGGTAGATATCAGCGGCCTGACGGTGCATGTCGACGATGACGGCCCAGGCGTCAGCCCGGAAGATCGCGAGCAGATATTCCGTCCTTTCTACCGCACCGATGAGGCGCGCGACCGTGAGTCAGGCGGCACGGGGCTCGGTCTGGCGATTGTCGAAACCGCCATCCAGCAGCACCGCGGCTGGGTGAAGGCCGACGACAGCCCGCTCGGCGGGCTGCGCCTGACGCTCTGGCTGCCGTTCTACTCCTCCAGCCGCCAATAATTTGCTATGCTTCGGCCCCTGTTATCGGGGGCCTTATGCTTAACATCGTCTTATTTGAACCAGAAATCCCGCCGAATACCGGCAATATTATTCGCCTCTGCGCCAACTCCGGCTTCAGGCTGCATCTGATTGAGCCGCTCGGTTTCGCATGGGACGACAAACGGCTGCGCCGCGCCGGTCTCGACTATCACGAATTTACCGCGATTCAGAAGCATGAAAGCTATGAGGCGTTTCTGCGCGCCGAGCAGCCGGCGCGGCTGTTTGCGCTCACCACTAAGGGAACGCCGGCGCACAGCGCAGTGAGCTACCAGGCGGGCGACTATCTGCTGTTCGGCCCGGAGAGCCGCGGACTGCCTGCCGAGATCCTCGACGCGCTGCCGCCAGCGCAGAAAATCCGCATCCCGATGCGCGCGGAGAGCCGCAGCATGAATCTGTCGAATGCGGTATCGGTGGTGGTATATGAAGCCTGGCGCCAGCTTGATTACGCAGGCGCGCGGCTCAGTTAGATCCCGTCGCCGAACTCAAAGCCCGGCACGGTGCCGTTGAAGTGTTGATCCATGTCCATCGAGGGTTTGTCGCTCGCCGGTTTGCCGACGATGCGCGCCGGCACGCCTGCGGCGGTGGTATGCGGGGGCACCGGCTGCAATACCACCGAACCTGCGCCGATCTTCGCGCCGCGCCCGACCTCGATATTGCCGAGGATCTTCGCCCCTGCGCCGATCATCACGCCCTCGCGGATTTTCGGATGGCGATCGCCGCTGGTTTTGCCGGTACCGCCCAGCGTCACCGACTGCAGGATTGAGACGTCGTTCTCCACGACCGCCGTTTCGCCGATAACGATGCCGGTGGCGTGGTCAAGCATAATACCGTGCCCGATGTTCGCCGCCGGATGAATATCCACGGCGAAGGAGACGGAAATTTCGTTTTGCAGATAGACCGCTAACGCGCGACGCCCTTCGTTCCACAGCCAGTGGCCGATGCGATAGGCCTGCAGCGCATGAAAGCCTTTCAGGTAGAGCAGCGGCGTAGAGTATTTATCTACCGCCGGGTCGCGCTGGCGCACCGCCTGGATGTCGAGCGCGGCCGAAGCGATCATCGAAGGATCCTGGCGATAGGCCTCTTCGACGATTTCGCGAATGGCGATAGCGGGCATAATGGGATTGGCGAGCTTGTTGGCCAGCATATAGCTCAGGGCGCTGCCGAGATTTTCGTGTTTCAACAAAGTCGCATGATAAAAGCTGGCCAGCATCGGCTCGCAATCGGCCAGCGCGCGCGCTTCCGCTTTGATGTTGTTCCAGACCAGTTCTAACTCATCAGACGACATTGCAGTTTTCTCCCGAAAAAAAAAGCGCCTGAATGGCGCTACAGGTGACCATGCTGCGCATCCCGCATCAGCCTGAACCGTTTTCGTCCTTCCTTGTACGGCCTAACAGGCTCAATGCTGCCTCTCGCGCCGGTTTTCCGCAATAGAGCACCTGATAGATTTGCTCGGTAATCGGCATTTCAACGCCGACACGCTCAGCCAACACCTTGACTTCTTTGGTGTTTCTATAGCCTTCTACAACTTGTCCGATAATGCGTTGCGCGTTATCCACCTCTTCGCCCTGGCCCAGCATCAGGCCGAAACGACGGTTGCGCGACTGATTATCGGTACAGGTCAGCACCAGATCGCCTAAGCCGGCCATACCCATAAAGGTGGTGGCATCGGCCCCCAGCGCGGCGCCGAGACGACTCATTTCCGCCAGGCCGCGCGTAATCAGCGCGGTACGCGCATTAGCGCCGAAGCCGATGCCGTCGGAGATGCCCGCGCCGATGGCGATGACGTTTTTCACCGCGCCGCCAAGCTGCACGCCGATAAAATCAGGATTGTTGTAAACGCGGAAGCTCTTGCCGCAGTGCAGCTTTTGCTGCAAATCGTCGGCGAAAGTGGCATCGGTCGCCGCCAGCGCGATCGCGGTCGGCAGGCCCGCCGCCAGCTCTTTGGCAAAGGTCGGTCCGGAGATTACTGCGAGCGGCGTCGCGTTGCCGAGGATATCGCGCGCCACATCCTGCAGCAGTCTTCCGGTCTCTCTCTCCAGCCCTTTGGTCGCCCAGACGATGCGCGACTCAGAACGCAAATGCGGTTTGATTTGCTTCAGCACGTCGCCGAACACATGGCTCGGCACCACCACCAGCAGATCGCGGCTGGCCGCAATGGCGCGGGCTAAATCGGGTTCAAGTTCAAGGTTGTCGGGAAAAGGCACGTCGGGGAGAAAAGCGCTGTTGCAGCGTTCGGCCTGCAGCTGCGCCAGATGCGCGGGATTGTGTCCCCACAGCAGCACGGGATGGCCGTTGCGGGCTAAGGTAATGGCCAGAGCGGTGCCGTACGAGCCGGCACCGATGACGCTAATCGAAGCGTGTGTAGTCATCAGGCATCCTGATGTGGTTCGGCACCTTCGCCTTGCTGCTGCAGGTAGTTCATGAACAGCGCGTCAAAGTTTACCGGCGCCAGGTTAAGCTGCGGGAAGGTGCCGCGAGACACCAGGCTGGTGATGCATTCGCGCGCGTACGGGAACAGGATGTTCGGGCAGTAAGCGCCCAGGCAGTGCGCCATCTGCGTGCCTTCGATGCCGCTGATGGTGAAGATGCCCGCCTGCTGAACTTCGCACAGGAATGCGGTTTCTTCGCCAACGCTGGCGGTCACGGTCACGCGCAGCACCACTTCATACACTTCGTCAGCCAGTTGTGATGACGCAGTATCCAGATCCAGCTTCACTTCCGGTTCCCACTCTTTCTGGAAAACCTGCGGCGCGTTCGGCGCTTCGAAAGAAACGTCTTTGGTGTAAACGCGTTGAATCTGGAATTGCATTTCGTTGGTGTTTTGTTCTGACATCTGACTAAGTCCTGTGAGTTGAAAAATCCTGCGCCGCTCTTACGCCTGCAGTAGCGGATCTAATCCTTCACGACTGTCCAGCGCGTAAAGGTCGTCGCAGCCGCCGATGTGCTGCGCGTCAATGAAAATCTGAGGCACGGTGGTGCGGCCGCTGCGTTTGATCATCTCTTCGCGTTTCGCGGCGTTCCCGTCGATAGGGATCTCCTGAAACGACACACCTTTTTGACTCAACAGCGCCTTCGCCCGGTGGCAGAAAGGACAGGTCGCCTTGGTGTAAATCTCAACATTAGCCATGTTACGTACCTCGGTAGATGTTATTTTCCGCGCACCAGCGGAAGGTTGTCTCCGCTCCAGCCGCTGATGCCGTCTTTCAGAACGGTCACCTGGCTAAAGCCAGCGGCGCTCAGTTTTTCAGCCGGCTCGCTCGCGCTCTGGCCGGTGGCGCACACCACAATTATGGGCTGAGCTTTATGCTTTTCCAGCTCGCCGAAGCTGCCTTTTTTGATGTCCGCCGCCGCAACGTTCAGCGCGCCCGAAATATGTCCTCTGCGGTAATCGTCACGCGACCGCACGTCCACTACTACCGCCTCTTCTTTGTTAATCAGGCGGGTCGCTTCGCCGCGGCTGATAACTTTCACCTTAGAAAACATCCCTTTAAAGGTGGTAACAATCACCAAAACCAGTAAAACGACCCATGCCAGACTGAGGATGGTGTGATTGCTTGCAAACTGCATAATTTCTTGCATGAGGGGTAAAGACTCCAGACCGGGCTAATTAAGCTAAAAACAAGGGTTCTGAGTATACCTGCGCCACTTCTCATGTACAGACGCTAAGCGGCCAGAGTTACGATTTGTGCGTCATTTTCTAAAAAAAATTGCCGTATCGCAAAAATGACGCAACCCTTATTCGGCATCAGGATAAATACCGACATCTTTGGAAAAGGAAATCCCGCGGCGTTGCGCTGGTAAGCGGCTGTTCATCGTGGAATAATCACTGGCCTATGAAGGGAAAAGCGACTGTTTTAGCCACAAGGACTCGTCACAGCGGAAAGAAACGCCCGTTGCCTGCACACCTGTCCACTCTCTCCTTCAGCCTGCTCTGCGCGGGCGTTCTGTTATTGCCTGCGGCCGCGCACAGCGCCGACGACAGCAAATCGCAGTTGAAATCCATTCAGCAAAATATCGCCGAAAAAGAGAAAAGCGTTAAGGCGCAGAAGCTTGCGCGCAGCAAGCTGCTCGATCAGCTGCAGAGCCAGGAAAAGATCATTGCGCAGGCCAGCCGTCAGTTGCGCGATACTCGCAACAGCCTGAGCGCGCTCAGCCGCGAAGTCAGCCAGCTCACCGCCTCTATCGCGCGGCTTGAAAAGCAGCAGACGCAGCAGGAAACCTTGCTGGCTCAGCAGCTGGATGCGGCTTTCCGTCAGGGCAAGCATAACGGCGTGCAGCTCCTGCTGGGCGGCGAAGAGAGCC
This sequence comes from Pantoea sp. NGS-ED-1003, assembly GCF_000738765.1. Classification (NCBI taxonomy): domain Bacteria; kingdom Pseudomonadati; phylum Pseudomonadota; class Gammaproteobacteria; order Enterobacterales; family Erwiniaceae; genus Pantoea; species Pantoea sp. NGS-ED-1003. The sequence goes on along the minus strand of NZ_JPQA01000010.1, from coordinate 64,425 downwards.
AGCGCAGCGAACGTATTCTCGCCTACTTCGGCTACCTTAACGACGCGCGTCAGCAGAGCATCGACGCGCTGCAAAAAACGCGTCAAACGCTGGGTGAGCAAAAAGCGTCGCTGGAGCAGAAACAGCAGCAGCAAAAAACGCTGCTGGCGCAGCAGCAAGGCCAGCAGGAGAAGCTGCAGCAGGCGAGCGCGGCACGTAAGAAAACGCTGAGCGAACTGGAGAACGCGCTGGAAAAAGACCAGGCCGATCTGGTGGAGATGCGGCAGAACGAAAGCCGCCTGCAGGACAAAATCGCCCGGGCGGAACGCGAAGCGCGAGAGCGCGCGGCGCGCGAGGCGCGGGAAGCGGAAAAAGTGCGCCAGCGTCAGGCGCAGGCGAAAGCCAAAGGCTCGACCTACCAGCCTACCCAGAGCGAGCGCGAGCTGGTGGCGCGAACCGGCGGTCTGGGCCGCGCAGGCGGCCAGGCGCTGTGGCCGGTGCGCGGTCGTATCGAACATCGCTTCGGCGAACAGCTTCAGGGCGAACTGCGCTGGAAAGGGCTGGTGATCGATGCGCCGGAAGGCGCCGAAGTCAAAGCGATTGCCGACGGGCGCGTGCTGATGGCCGACTGGCTGCAGGGTTACGGGCTCGTCGTGGTGCTTGAGCACGGCAAAGGAGATATGAGTCTCTACGGCTATAACCAGAGCGCGCTGGTTAGCGTTGGCGCCCAGGTGAAGGCAGGACAGCCTATCGCCCTGGTGGGCACCAGCGGCGGACGCGGTACGCCGTCGCTCTATTTTGAAATCCGACGTCAGGGACAGGCCGTCAATCCACTCCCGTGGTTAGGAAGATAAGTGTTTTTTCAACGTCGCCATCTCGCCGCCGCTATCGGCGGATTGCTGTTAAGCTGCGCCGCCCATGCGGGCAAACTCGCCATCGTTATCGACGACTTCGGCTATCGCCCTTCTGAAGAGAACAAAGTGCTGCAGATGCCCGCCGCGATCTCCGTCGCGGTGCTGCCTGATGCGCCCGGCGCGCGCCAGATGGCAACGAAAGCGCATCAAAGCGGCCATGAGGTACTGATCCATCTCCCTATGGCGCCGCTCAGCAAACAGCCGCTGGAGAAGGATACCTTGACGCCGGAGATGAGCAGCGAAGAGATCGCGCGCATCCTGCGCAGCGCGGTCAACAGCGTGCCTTACGCCGTCGGCCTGAACAACCATATGGGCAGCAAAATGACCTCCAGCCTGCCCGGCATGGTAAAGATGATGCAGGCGCTTAATCAGTACAATTTTTACTTTCTCGACAGCATGACCATCGGCAACAGCCAGTCGGTGCCCGCCGCGCAAGGCACGCGCGTGAAGGTGCTGAAGCGCCGCGTATTCCTGGACGACAGCCAGGATATCAACGCGATTCGCCAGCAGTTTACGCGCGCCGTGAAGCTGGCGCAGCGCGACGGCTACGCCATCGCTATCGGCCATCCGCATCCCAATACGGTGCGCGTGCTGCAGCAGATGCTGCCGACGCTGCCTGCGGATATTACGCTGGTGCGCCCAAGCCAGCTGCTGAACGAACCGCTGCACGGCGCAGCGTCGCCAGCGAAACCGCAGCCGCAGCCGCGCCCGCATAAGCCGGGCTTCCAGCCGCCAGGCATTTGTAAAGTGCAGCCGCAGCCGGTTCCGGCGACGAAGGCGCTTGATGCGGTGTGGGAGAGTGTAGCGTCAGGCGTGCTGGCGACAACAATCAGGCAACTGTTTTGATATCGGCCAGAAAGCGTAATAAATGCTCACGTGACTTGTTATCCGTTGCGCATCCCCTATGATGGATGCGCAATTTCAGGCGCCCGAAAGGCGATTCCTTGCTATTTTTTTGTAAAGACCACTACGCTCAATCTCAATGAAACCGAAAAAAAAGATATTTGTTATTAATGCCGCTATCGCTTTATATTCGCTGTTTAACGGACACCGGAATAAAGCGGTTCTGAGCAAGGATCTTGAATTCCAACGTATCGCTATTTACTCAACTACGGCGCTAGGCGATCTTTTATTTAATACGCCAGCAATCAAAGCGATCAGAAAACGCTATCCGCAGGCGAAAATAGCATTCGTTACCAGCCAGAAGAACAGTGCGCTGGTAAACGGCAGTCCCTGGTTTGACAAAGTGGAAGTTTGGGATAATAAAGTAAAAAATATGCATCGCCTGTTGAAAAAGCTGTGGGCGTTCAAACCAGAAATCACCTTTATCCTGCACTCAAATATTTATTACGATGTGCTGTGCGCTAAGCTTTCAGGCTCAACTTACATTGTGCGCGACAATTTCGCCCAGGATCCAACCAACCTCAACCGCTGGCTGGACCACTACTCTCGGTTTGAAGATACGCATATTATCCAGCGTAAACTCAATACGCTGGCATATTTAGGTTGCGATACGACGGATATCAGCATGACCTTCCCACTTGAGATACCTTTGCCGCCGAAACCCGTAGACAGGCGCCGCATCGGCTTTCAAATGGGAGCGTCGAAGCCCGATCGCTGTTGGCCGGTTGAACGTTTCGCCGAGCTGGCGACCCTTATTTTAGCTGCGGATCCGCAGACGGAAATCGTGCTGACGGGTGCCGGTCAGGATAGCGGACTGGCGCGCGACTTTCTTGCGCTGTTGCCTGGCACGCTGCACGCCAGGGTGACCTCGCTTATCGGCAAGACCAGCCTGACGGAGCTTATCCAGCAGATCGGTACGTTTACGCTGTTGGTTACTGGCGACACTGGTCCGCTGCACCTTGCTATTACCGCACGCACGCCAACGCTCAGCTTATACGTCGGGGCGAATCCTCGTCATACGGGTCCTTATCAGGATCCACATCTGCATAAAATTCTGCGCATTGAGCCTGAGGCTGGCGATGACAAGATGTTGCCGCTGCGCAAGATCAGCGCTGAATCTGTGTTCGCTCAGATCCAGTCGCTGATAAAGGGCTTAATTACGCAGCCCGGACATTAATCTGCGACACGACGGCTGGCCATCGCAACCGCCAGCGGCAGCCAAAACAACATCCAGGCTTCGCTGGGTGAACCGATAACGAACATGCCTTGCGTAATAAAGAACATCAGCGAAAACAGGTAAAGCATCGCCTCTAGCGCCATTTCCTCGTGGAAACGCCGCCAGGCGCAGCCCAGCCCTGAGATAATGACGCCCGACAGCAGGACTAACCCTACGACGCCGCCTTTGAGCAGCGTCGAGAAATAGACGCTGTGCGTGGTGGTGACAATGTCGCCCAAGCTATTTCTGAAAGATAGCGTTTTATCGAATCCCCAGCCGAAGCAGGGCTTCTGCTCGACCAGCTCCAGCGTATGGTGCCAGATGCCAAAGCGCACATAGCTCTGCTGATAGGCGTCAATCAGTCGCTGCGAATATTCGCTGCCGTAGCCGGTAAAGTAAAAAAAGAGGCTGATCACCACAATACAACCCAAGGTCGAGAGAATATGCCGCAGATGAATATGTTTATATTTGGCAAACAGTAGAAAAGAGGAAACGATCAACGCCAGCAGCGGGCCGCGGCTTTGCGTTAGCAGCAGGCCGATAAACAGCAGCGATGCGGGAAAGTAAATCCAGTGTTTGCCCGACTCGCGCGCGATAATAAAGGCGCTGATAATGCCGATAGCGAAATAGCCACCCAAATCGATCACGTTGCTCGGCGCGCCAAAGAAGCCGTTTTCCAGCCGGCCAGTCAGCAGCGTGCTTTTATCGACGAAAATAAAGGTCAGGATCAATAGCGTGAAAACGGCGGCGAAAATCAGCGAGTGTAGCCTGATTATCCCGTAGTTCTTAACTACATGATTAACCATCAGGATAAAAAACAGGATATAAAAACTGTGTTTCAGCGCCGAGGTGAAGGTCCCTTCACCAATGCTCCATAAATTGCTAAGGCTAAAGTAAAAAAGGAAGGCAGAAATAAACACCAGCGGCGTTTTTGCGTCTTGAATAAAATGCTGCAAACGTTGCCGATCGACCAGAAAAATCACTACCATTAAAATCAGCGAAAGATAGAAGAAATTATTAATTTTTCCCTGAGACGTAAACAGCGGCATTAAAAACAGAAATACCATAAAAGAGCAGGAGGCGACAGTAACGATGCGTTTTCGATTATGCTCAGAGATCATTCAGAGATACCTTCTCAAAAATTTCGCTGCCCAGAGCACTGTCTGGTGACAAATTATATACCACGATATTCTTCTCCTTCATTATTCGACTGGAGTGCGCAAATGAGGGTTTAATCAAAGACATAAATTGAGATTCGAGCTGGCTCGGCATAATGTCCGCCTCGCTTTCATAAAAACGCGGCGCTGAAAAATTAGTCATATCGACCCCGGCGAGCAGAACGGTCTGCGCGCCTAAATAGTACGCAATTTGCAGCGCCCAATAGGCAACCGTTCCCGCATCGACCACGCCGCAGCGGATATCGCGGCAAAACCCGATGTCACGCCTTTCGGCATCAAGACTCAGTCCGGCAAGATGCCTGCTTTGCGCAGCGTAACCGGACGGCTCCACCAGGGGTTGATAAACCTTGTGTCTGACATCTTCGATAATCGCGAGACGGCATTTAACAACATCACTGCCTAGCATGTTTAAAATATCGTGCAGACAGTGGACAGTGATAAACAGCAGCAGATCGCGGTCCTGAACCACCTGACGCACCACTTCCTGCCTATTTTTTACAAAGTCGCGATCGACAATAACGTAGTAGTGAAAAGCCAGACGATCGCGCAGGTGGTAGGCGCCGTTGACGCCCAGCGCGCTAAACTGCGCCAGCTTTTGCGTATCGAGCCTTTTGACCGACGGCCCGGTCGCGACAATGGCCAGCGTATCACGATGCGTAGCGCGCAGCGCCGTTAAATCCTCAATCGCGATCTGGCGGCCTTTCCAGACCAGCGAACGGATGTGTCCCTCAGGCGCGCGCGCTATCTTCACATGGGGCCATAGGTTTTCACTGTGCCGATAATCGCGCGGATGGGTATAGCGATAAATTTGTTTCCAGAGCGATCCCATTCAAAGTAGTTCCCTAAGCCTGTTCCAGACTGCTTCGGCGCTGGTCGATGCCAAATCGCCGTTGCTGGCTTTGATGGCCTGCTGATTCTGCCCATATCCTCCAATCAACCCCGGATCCGTCGGGCCGTAGAGCGTAATGTTGGGGCGATCGAGCGCCGCGGTAAGATGGCTTAGTCCGGTATCTACCGACACCACCGCCTTCGCCCCCGCCAGTTCGCGCGCTATCGCTTCCAGCGTCAGCTTCGGCAGCACCTCGACATAGTCGAAGCCTTCCGCCAGACGCTGGGCGCGCTGATGCTCGTGCTCGGCACCCCACGGCAGCTTGATACGCAGTCCCGAGGGCTGGAGCAGGCCGATCAGCTCGCGCCAGTGGCTTTCCGGCCAGTGCTTGTTGTCGCGCGTTGTGGCGTGGAGAAACACCAGATAGGGTGCGATATCCTGCGGCACGTCGCGCAGAAAGTGCGCGGCAATGGCGTAGTCGCCCTGGGTTTGCGGCTTCTCGTAGCCGAGGCTCTTCGCGAACAACTCGCGCGTGCGCTCTACCGCATGCTGCTTTTTATCAATCTCATGGCGTTGGTCGTACCACCAGCTGGCGAAGGGTTCGCGCGCGCTGCGGCTATCCTGGCCATGCTTGACGCCTCTGGCGAGACGGGTCACCAGCGCGGCGCTTTTGATAAGGCCCTGCGCGTCGATCACCACATCATACTGGCGCGACTGCAAATCGCGCTTGAAGCGCACCCGCTCTTCGCGCTGCTGACTGCCGAACCAGTGTTTGCGCCAGCGGCGAATGGCGACCGGCAAGACTTTATCCACCGCCGGATGCCAGGAGGGGATCTGGGCGAAATTCTCTTCCACCACCCAGTCGAAGCGAATGCCAGGGATCGCCTGCATGGCGTCGGTTAAAGCGGGAAGGGTATGAAGCACATCGCCCATCGACGATGTTTTGACGATCAGGACGTGCATGCCGTCTCCTGCGGATGAGCCAGCAGTTCGCTCAGTTCCTGATAAACGCGCTGCGGCGGGATGTCGATCAGGCTCTGATGATAGCCCTGCACGGCATCGCCTTTGCGCACCTTATGGTAGCCGGTAATCAGGCGAATAATGCGCACCTGCTTTGAAAGCGGCGGCGTGAAATCGGGGCTGCTGGGACCGTACAGCGCCACCAGCGGCCGGTTGAGCGCGGCGGCGATATGCATCAGTCCCGAATCGTTGCTGACCACGGCGTCGCAGCGCGCAATCAGGATAACCGCCTGCTCAAGCTGCGTCTCGCCCGCCAGGTTGCGGCAGTAGCGGCGCGCTTCGGCGGGCAGCGCTGCGATAATCTCTTCGCCGCACTCGCGATCTTTTGCCGAACCAAACAGCACTACCTGATTGCCTTCGGCAATCAGCTGCTGCGCCAGCGCGGCATAGTGATAGTGCGGCCAGCGCTTCGCCGGACCAAACTCCGCGCCCGGGCAAAAACCGATCAGCGGCCGCTCCGCCGGGATCTGAAACTGGGCGGAGGTTTCGATTTTCTCCTGGTCGTCTACCTGAAGCTGGGGCCAGAGCAGCGGCTGCGGCAGCTGCTGCGCCGAAGCGACCGGCGCGTCGCAGGCCAGCGCGATGTAGCGCTCCACCATCAGCGGAAACGCCGCTTTGTCCAGCACGCGCACATCGTTCAGCAGGCCGTAGCGCATCTCGCCGCGCCAGCCGATGCGACGTTTGATCCCGGCGAAAAAAGGCACCAGTGCAGATTTAAATGAATTCGGCAGCACATAGGCGCGATCGTACCCGCTGGCGCGCAGCGATTTGCCGATGCGTCGACGCGCGCCGAGCGCCAGCGCGCCGTGTCCGAGCGGCATCGCCAGCGCCTGACTCACTTCCGGCATGCGCGACAGCAGCGGACGGCACCATGCTGGCGCCATTACGTCAATCACGGCGTCCGGATGTTGAGCTTTGAGGGTGCGATAGAGGCTTTGCGACATCATCATATCGCCGACCCACGATGGGCCAATAACCAGAATTTTCATCGCGGGTACGCGTTCCTTATGCGCTGCGGTTCAGCCAGGCCATATACTCGGCCACGCCCTGCGCCACGGTTTTGAACGGCTTGTCATAGCCGGCCGCGCGCAGACTGGTGAGGTCCGCCTGAGTATAGGCCTGATAGCGGCCTTTGAGTTTTTCCGGAAAGGGAATGTACTCAATTTGCCCTTTCTGATGGAATTTCAGCACCGCGTCCGCCACTTCCTGGAACGATTCGGCGCGACCGGTGCCGCAGTTATAGATACCAGAAATCTTGTTTTCCCAGCACCACAGATTGACCGCGACCACGTCGTCAACGTGGATAAAGTCGCGCTGGAAGCCTTCGCTGCCTTCAAACAGCTTAGGATTTTCGCCGTTAGCGATCTGGGTGTTGAGATGAAACGCCACGCTCGCCATGCTGCCTTTGTGGCCTTCGCGCGGGCCGTAGACGTTGAAGTAGCGGAAGCCGCACACCGGCGAATCCGCTTCCGGCAGGATCTGGCGCACATAGTGATCGAACAGCATTTTAGAGTAGCCGTAGACGTTCAGCGGCTGCTCATATTCGCGCTTCTCGATAAAGTTGTCATTGCGGCCGCCGTAGGTGGCGGCGGAGGAGGCGTAAAGGAAAGGAATTTCGCGCTCGAGGCAGTAGTGCAGCAGATCTTTCGAGTACTGATAGTTATTGTCCATCATGTACTTGCCGTCCCACTCCGTGGTCGCGGAGCAGGCGCCTTCATGGAATACCGCCTCGATCGGACCGAAATCCTCGCCCGCTGCGATATAGGTGAGAAACTCCTCTTTATCCATGTAGTCGCTGATATCGAGATCGGCCAGATTGACGAACTTGGTGCCATCTTTCAGGTTGTCGACGACCAGAATATCGCTGATGCCGCGATCGTTGAGCGCCTTGACGATATTGCTGCCAATCATTCCTGCGCCGCCAGTGACGATAATCATGTGCTCTACCTTTAAACGTTGGGGCATGAAACAGGCGGTTTCACGCGCTAATGTCTCACATCATAACATTTCATCACGGAGCAGACAGCCAGATGACTCCGACACGCCGTCGCCTCCCCCCTCTCTGACGTGAACTATGCTGCAAAATTAACATTCTCCTGGTGGATTTATCGTTAGCACCCTTCTTCTTCAGTAAGATGTGCCGAATTTATGCCATCTGAGGAGAACAATGATGACAGCGCAATTTTATCAGCAGATCCGCCAGCAGCTGGATACGGCGCACCGGGAAGGGCTGTTTAAGCAGGAGCGCATTATTACCTCCGCGCAGCAAACCGATATTGAGGTGGGCGCGCAGCAGGTCATTAACTTCTGCGCTAATAATTACTTAGGCTTGGCAAACCATCCGGCGCTGATTCAGGCGGCGAAAGAGGGCATGGAAACGCACGGTTTCGGCATGGCATCGGTGCGCTTTATCTGCGGCACGCAGGAGACGCATAAGCAGCTGGAGAAAAAGCTGGCGGCGTTTCTCGGCATGGAGGATGCCATTCTCTATTCCTCCTGCTTCGACGCCAACGGCGGCCTGTTTGAAACGCTGCTCGACGCGGAAGACGCGATTATTTCCGACGCGCTCAATCACGCCTCGATTATCGACGGCGTACGGCTCTGTAAGGCGCAGCGCTATCGCTACGCCAATAACGATATGCAGGCGCTGCGCGCCTGTCTGGTCGAGGCGCGGCAGAAAGGCGCGCGCCATATTCTTATCGCCACCGACGGCGTCTTTTCTATGGACGGAGTGATCGCCAACCTGCGCGGCATCTGCGATCTCGCCGACGAGTTCAATGCGCTGGTGATGGTAGATGACTCCCATGCGGTGGGCTTTGTCGGCGCGGCCGGTCGCGGCACGCATGAATATTGCGACGTCATGGATCGCGTCGACATTATTACCGGCACGCTGGGCAAGGCGCTGGGCGGCGCTTCCGGCGGCTATACCGCCGCTCGCGCCGAGGTCGTCGAATGGCTGCGCCAGCGCTCGCGTCCCTATCTCTTTTCTAATTCGCTGGCGCCGGCGATCGTTGCCGCCTCGATCCGCGTGCTTGATCTGTTGAGCGAGGGCGACGGTCTGCGGCAGCGCCTGTGGGACAACGCCCGTTTCTTCCGCGAAAAGATGACAGCGGCTGGTTTTACCCTGGCGGGCGCCGATCACGCCATTATTCCCGTGATGCTGGGCGAAGCGAGCGTGGCGCAAGAGTTCGCCCGTTTGCTGCAGCAAGAGGGCATTTACGTTACCGGCTTTTTCTACCCGGTGGTACCGCGCGGCCAGGCGCGTATCCGCACGCAGATTTCGGCGGCGCATACCCAGCAGCAGCTGGAGCGCGCGGTCGAGGCCTTTACCCGCATTGGACAACAGCTTGGCGTCATTGCCTGAGGAGCTCTGTATGAAAGCGTTAGCCAAACTTCACGCGCAGGAAGGCATCTGGATGGTGACCGATGCGCCGATCCCGGAGCCGGGCCATAACGATTTGCTGATCAAGATCCGTAAAACCGCCATCTGCGGTACCGATATCCATATCTACAACTGGGATGACTGGTCGCGCAAAACCATTCCGGTGCCGATGATCGTCGGGCATGAGTATGTCGGCGAAGTCGTCGCCATCGGCCAGGAGGTGCGCGGCTTCAGCATCGGCGATCGCGTCTCCGGCGAAGGGCATATTACCTGCGGGCACTGCCGCAACTGTCGCGCCGGCCGCACCCATCTGTGCCGCAATACCATTGGCGTCGGCGTCAACCGGCAGGGCTGCTTTGCCGAGTATCTGGTGCTCCCCGCCTTCAACGCCTTCCGCATTCCCGACAACATTTCCGACGAGCTGGCCGCGATTTTCGATCCCTTCGGCAATGCGGTGCATACCGCGCTGTCGTTCGATCTGGTGGGCGAAGATGTGCTGATCTCCGGCGCCGGCCCTATCGGCATTATGGCGGCGGCGGTGTGCAAACATGTCGGCGCGCGCAATGTGGTGATCACCGACATCAACGACTATCGCCTTGAGCTGGCGCGCACCATGGGCGTGACGCGCGCGGTCAACGTGGCGCATGAAGATCTGCGCGCGGTGATGCGCGAGCTGGGAATGACGGAAGGGTTCGACGTAGGGCTGGAGATGTCCGGCGCGCCGCCGGCGTTTCGTACCCTGCTGGAGGTAATGAACCACGGCGGGCGTATTGCGCTGCTGGGTATTCCGCCGGGCGAGATGGCGATCGACTGGAATCAGGTGATCTTCAAAGGGCTGTTTATTAAGGGCATCTACGGCCGCGAGATGTTTGAAACCTGGTACAAGATGGCGGCGCTGATTCAGTCAGGGCTCGATCTGACGCCCATCATCACGCACCGCTACGCTATCGACGACTTCCAGCAGGGCTTCGATGAGATGCGCTCCGGACGTTCAGGAAAAGTGGTGCTGAGCTGGGATTAGCTTACAAATGGGCTGGGACGCATTGCGCATCTGCCCCAGCCCATCCGCCTATCACAATCACTCTTTCGCGATTAGCGCCAGATACTGCTCGCAGATAGCAGGCGTAGCAAACGCCGAAAAGTCGATCTGCGTTAAGTCCGGTGGCTGTCGGTAAATCTCCAGCATCGCATTCGCCAGGGAAACGGGATTAAGATCGGCCAGTCCGCGCGCCAGTTCGCCCTGCAATAGCGACTCCGGACCGCCCGGACAGCGCGTACTGACCACCGGCGTGCCACACAGCATCGACTCTATCAGCACATTGCCGAAACCTTCGCTATCCGAACTGACCACCAGCAAACTGGCACGCGCCATCCAGGCGTAAGGATTGTCGGCGAAGCCCTGAAATATCACGCGCTGGTCAATACCCAGCGCTGCCGCCTGCGCCTGCAGAGCAGCCGTTTTTTCCGCGCTTCCCTTGCCTAGTAGCACCAGCGGCATCGCAAGATCGGTAAGCGCATAGGCCTGTAGTAAACGATCGTGGCGTTTAGTTTCGTGAAAGCGGCCTACGTGCAAAATAAACTCGCGGGCGGGCGGCGTCAGCGGTGCCTGCGCCAGTGAGCGTATGGCGGCGATATCGAAAGGATTGGCGATCACCGCCTCACGTCGTGGGCTGACGTTAAAAGTGCGTTTTAAATCATCCAACGCATAAGCGGAAACGCCTATCACGTTACGCTGCTGATAGACCTTCTGGATTTTGCACGCTTTAAGCCAGCGCGACCATCCGCGACGATGCCCCAGATAAGAAGCGGAAAACACGCCATGCAGACAGAACCAGGTTTTTTCCGCCTTTAGCGCGGTGCAACGCCTGACGATGCGGTCGGTCTTATGCAGATGCGAGACGACGAGATCGAACGGGCCGCCAGCGCACTCAGCCTCCGCTACCGCCTTTTCCAGCTGACGCGCTCGACGCGCCAGCTCCGTCAGCTTACGCCAAGGCTGACGACAGCGATCTTCGATAACCTGATAGTCTACGCCCGTCGGCAACACATATTCGCACACCTTACGCAGTGAAAAGAGAGACACCCGGTGTCCAGCGGCAAGCAATCCCGCGACCAGCGTTATGACTACTTTTTCTGCGCCGCCGCCGGGCAGGCCGTCGATCACCATCAGGATACGTTTCGACAAAGTATTTCCTTATTGAAAAAGAGAAAAGTCCGCCATCAGGACTCTCTGTGCTCAGCTATAGTACGGAAGCGCTGACAAGCAGTAAATGCGTGACACAAGCCTTTGCGCGGACTAACGGCCCGGCGTACTATTGCGCCTTTTCAGGGCGTTCGGGAAGACACTATGAAACAGCCATCATTCATTATTACCATCGATACTGAAGGTGATAATCTCTGGCGCAACCATCGCATCATCACCACGCGCAATACGGCTTTTCTGCCGCGCTTTCAGTCTCTGTGCGAACGTTTTGGCTTGAAGCCAACTTGGTTAACCAACTATGAAATGGCGACCGATCCAGCCTACGTCGAATTCGCGCGCGACGTGATTGTGCGCAACCAAGGCGAAGTCGGCATGCATCTACACGCCTGGAACAGCCCGCCAGAAGCGCCATTGACAGACGACGACTGGCGCTGGCAGCCTTACCTGATTGAATATCCTGATGATGTGCTGCGCGCGAAAGTCGCTTTTATGACGCAGTTGCTGGAGGAGACGTTTCAGACCAAAATGCGCAGCCATCGCGCAGGCCGCTGGGCGTTCGACGAACGCTACGCAGCGGCGCTCACGGAACTGGGCTATCTGGTAGACTGCTCTGTTACGCCGCGCGTAAACTGGCGTTTCAATCGCGGCGCGCCGCAGGGCAACGGCGGCACGGATTACACTCATTTTCCGCGCTGCGCCTATTTTATCGATCCCAGTAATATTTCTCGTCCCGGTGATTCGCCGCTGCTGGAAGTGCCGATGAGCATCCAGTATAAATATTCTCCTCTGATGAGCGCCTTTAAACAGGGTATCTATAAGCTGCGCGGCAAGCAGCGTAGCCCTGCGGTTTACTGGCTGCGCCCTTCCGGCGGCAATGTGGCAAGCATGAAGCGGGTGATTGAACAATCGCTGGCGGAGGGCCAGGATTATGTGGAGTTTATGTTGCACTCCTCAGAATTTATGCCGGACGGCAGCCCGACGTTTAAAAACGAACAGGATATCGAGCGGCTGTATGCGGATCTGGAGGCGCTATTCAGCTGGGTCGGTCCGCGCTTTCAGGGGCGCACGCTGACGGAATATCACGCCAGCTTTATGCAAAATCGCTGCGACTAGTATGCAGGCTAGCGTCAGGCTAAGCTAACGCCAGCCTGACACGGCGCAGTAAGATGCGATAACCGCATGAAATGCGTCACAAAAATCTTATTAGCCCCCATAATTAGTCAGGCAATTTTTACCTCGCATCGAAGCGGGTACGACCGACGTTAAAGGATGTCGTCAGAATTACCGAAAGCACAAACTAAAAAAATAGAGCTTATGCATTCAACTCCTACTTCACCGCTGCTCAGTATCATCTCTCCCATGTACAACGCAGGCGAGATGTTCGATGCCTTTATGCAGTCGCTGCTGGCGCAGACTCTGACCTCGCTGGAAATCATTATCGTCGACGACGGCTCTACCGACGATTCCGGCGCGCGCGCCGACGCCTGGGCGGCGCAGCATCCCCATATCAGGGTTATTCATCAGGAAAACGGCGGCGTATCACGCGCGCGCAATGCCGGACTGCGCGTCGCGCGCGGCAAGTACGTCACCTTTCCCGATTCAGACGACACCATGCGGCCCGAGATGTATAAAACGCTGGTAGAGATGGCGGAACAGGACGATCTCGACGCCGCGCAGTGCAACGCCGAATGGTTTTTCCAGCGCGACCAGCGCACCAGGCCGATGATCCCGCTGGAGCGCCTGCGCAGCACGCCGGTGCTGGACGGCGCCGCCTGGCTGAATACCGCGCTGAAAACCCGGCGTTACCTGCATGTGGTCTGGCTGGGCATCTACCGCCGGTCGCTGATCGAGCAGAAGCAGCTCTGGTTCGAACCCGGTTTGCATCATCAGGATATTCCCTGGACCACCGAATTTATGTTTAACGCGCGGCGCGTGCGCTATACCGAACAGGTGCTCTATCGCTACTACATGCACGACGCCTCGATCAGCAACCGCAAGCGTACCGGCCAGCGCAACGTGGAGTATCAGCGCCACTACCTGAAGATCGCCCGCATGCTGGAGGAGATCAACGCGCGCTATAGAGAGAGCGTGACCATCTATCCGGCTTTTCATGCGCAGATTACTCACGAAGCGTTGAGCGTCTGCCACTGCGTGCGCCGCGAGCCCGACCCGGCCGCGAAACAGGCGATTATCCAGGATATTTTCGCCAGCAAGACGCATCTGCGTATGCTGCGCAACGCGCGTGGCGTTAAACAGTGGTATCAGCTGCTGCTGTGGCTGACTCGCCTCTGGCGCTGGCGAGACAAATAACCGCCGCCGCAGGTTTCCCCTCCGAAGGGTTTGCCCTACAATCGCCTCACTGAAAATTAAGAGCATTTGTGTATGGCAAACCCGACTCACGCAGACGTTACCCCACACAATATTTTGCTAATCAAGCTGCGCCACCACGGCGATATGCTGCTTACCACGCCGGTTATCAACGCGCTGCGCCAGCGCTATCCGCAGGCCAATATCGACGTGCTGCTCTACAAAGAGACGCGGCCGATGCTGGAGGCGCATCCGGCGATTCGCCAGCTGCACGTTATCGACCGCAAGTGGAAGCAGGAAGGAAGCTGGCGCAAACTGCGCCACGAGCGCGACCTGCTCGCCGCCGTGCGCGCCAGCCATTACGATATCGTTATCAATCTCGCCGATCAGTGGCGCAGCGCGCTGATTACCCTGGTTAGCGGCGCGCCGCTGCGTATCGGCTTCGCATTCAATAAGCGCAATAACGCCTTCTGGCGGCGCTGCCACAACTGTCTGGTGCCGACCAGCAACCATAATCAGCTGCATACGGTAGAGCAGAATATGACGGCGCTGACGCCGCTCGGCATCTCGCCGCAGGGCGCGCGCGCCTCTATGCACTACAGCGCCGTCGACGGACAAAAAGTCGATGCGCTGCTGGCTGAACAGGGCGTCGACTCGGCGTTCATCGTCTTTCAGCCTACCTCTCGCTGGAATTTTAAGTGCTGGGAAGAGGAGAAGGTCGCCGCGACCATCGACCAGCTGGCGCAGGCGAACCGCAAAGTGGTATTGACCGCCGCGCCCGACAAGCATGAGATGGCGATGATCGCGCGCATCCAGGCGCTCTGCACGACGCCGCATCTGGTGACGCTGGCGGGCCAGCTCACGCTGCCGCAGCTGGCGGCGCTGATCGATCGCGCACGACTCTTTATCGGCGTCGACTCCGCGCCGATGCATATGGCCGCCGCGCTCGACACGCCCTGCATCGCGCTGTTCGGGCCGACCAAGCTGCAGTTCTGGCGGCCATGGGGCGATCATAATCGCGTTATCTGGGCCGGCGATTACGGCCCGCTGCCCAATCCCGACGCCATCGATACCAACACCCGCGAGCGCTATCTCAGCACTATTCCGGTCGACGATGTAGTCGAAGCCGCAAGGGATTTTCTCCATGACTAAATTACGCCTGGCGATCGTCCGACAGAAGTATCGCCCCGACGGCGGCGCCGAACGCTTTATCTCGCGCGCGCTGGAAGCGCTTGGCAGCGAGCAGCTGGATCTCAATATCATCACGCGCAGCTGGCAGGGAACGCCGAATCCCGACTGGCATCTGCACATCTGCAATCCGCCGAAGCTGGGACGGATTTCGCGCGAGCGCGGTTTTGCGCGCGCGGCGCGCGCCTGCTGGGAAAAAGAGCGGTTCGATATTGTCCAGAGCCACGAGCGCATCGCGGGCTGCGATATTTTTCGCGCCGGCGATGGCGTGCATCGCGTCTGGCTGGAGCAGCGGGCGCGCATCGTCTCGCCGTGGCAGCGCATCAGCGCCGCCCTGAGTCCCTATCATCGCTACGTGCTGCGGGCGGAAGCGGAAATGTTCAACGCCGCGTCCCTGAAGGCGGTCATCTGCAACTCAGAGATGGTGAAGCGCGACATCCTGCGCTGTTTTTCGCTGAGTGCGGAGAAAATCCACGTTATCCATAACGCAATCGACGCTCAGCGCTTTCAGCCCGCCAGCGAGGCGAGCCGCCGTGCGACGCGTCAGCAGCTGCAGCTGCCGGAGAACGCGACGGTGCTCATCTACGTCGGCTCCGGCTTCGAGCGTAAAGGATTAAAGGCGGCGATCGAAGCGCTGGCGAACAGCGACCGCTATCTGATTGTGGTCGGCCAGGACAAGCAGCTGTCACGCTATCAGCAGCTCGCCAATCAGCTGAACTGCCTCGACAGGCTGCGGTTCGTCGGCGTGCAGCAGGATGTGCAGCCCTTCTACCACGCCGCCGACGGCCTGCTGCTGCCGACGCTCTACGATCCCTTTCCGAATGTCGTGCTGGAGGCGATGGCCTGCGGCTTACCGGTAATCACCAGCACCGGCTGCGGCGGCGCAGAATTTATTACCGCTGGTCAGGAAGGCTTCGTTTGCGATGCTTTAGATATCAAGGAATTAAACCAGGCTATTATGTCGATACCCGCGCTTTCGGTTGATTCGCGTTTAGGCGAAGCCGCAAGGCGCAGAATCGAGCCTTACGGCCCTCAGCGTCTGGCGCAGTCGCTGACTTCCCTTTATCAGCAGGTCCTGCTGCGACGCTGACAAAGTGGTGAGCGTATCTGGGCTTTCTGGTAACATAGATTGATTTATGTGAAATTTTTTCTGCCAGGCTGTCGAAACGATAACTATGACAACCCTCTATACCGTTCTGCTCTACCTCATCCAGCCGCTCATCTGGCTGCGCCTCTGGCTGCGCGGCCGTAAAGCGCCGGCGTACCGTAAACGCTGGGCAGAGCGCTACGGCTACTGCATGGGAAAAGTGGAGCCGGACGGTATCGTGCTGCATTCGGTCTCCGTCGGCGAAACCCTGGCTGCGGTTCCCCTGGTGCGCGCGCTGCGTCATCGCTATCCGACCTTGCCGATTACCGTGACCACCATGACGCCGACCGGCTCTGAGCGCGCGCAGTCGGCGTTCGGCAAAGATGTGCATCACGTTTATCTGCCTTACGATCTGCCTGGCGCCATCAACCGTTTTCTCGACACGGTCAATCCGCGGCTGGTAATCATCATGGAAACCGAGCTGTGGCCCAATATTATCCGCATCCTGCATCAGCGTCAGATCCCGCTGGTCATCGCCAATGCGCGCCTGTCGGAGCGTTCCGCTAAAGGCTATCGCAAGCTGGGCGGCTTTATGCGCGACCTGCTGCAGCGCATTACTCTGATTGCCGCGCAGAATACGGAAGATGCCGACCGCTTTCTTGCGCTGGGGCTGAAACGCTCGCAGCTGGCGGTGACAGGCAGCCTGAAATTCGATATTTCCGTAACGCCCGAACTGGCCGCCAGAGCGATAACGCTGCGTCGTCAGTGGGCGCCGCGCCGTCCGGTCTGGATCGCCACCAGCACTCACGAAGGGGAAGAGGCGATCGTGCTGGACGCCCATCGTCGCCTGCTGCAAACCTTTCCCGATCTGCTGTTGATTCTGGTGCCTCGCCATCCGGAGCGTTTCACCGATGCGCGCAACCTGACGCAGAAACGCAACTTCAGCTTTATCCTGCGCAGCAGCGGCGAAATTCCTTCCGGTTCGACCCAGGTGGTGATCGGTGACACCATGGGCGAGCTGATGCTGCTTTATGGCATCGCCGACCTCGCTTTCGTCGGCGGCAGCCTGGTAGAGCGCGGCGGACACAATCCGCTGGAGCCTGCCGCCCACGCCATTCCGGTGCTGATGGGTCCGCATATCTGGAACTTTAAAGACATCTGCGCCAGGTTACAGCAGGCGCAGGGCCTGATTACCGTGACCGACGTGATATCGCTGGAGAAAGAGGTGACCAATCTGCTGCAGGATGAAGATTACCGTCTTTATTACGGCCGTCATGCGGTCGAAGTGCTGCATCAGAATCAGGGCGCGCTGCAGCGTTTGCTGCAGTTGCTTGAACCCCATTTACCGCCGCGGGCCCACTGATGACCGCTCGCCAACGCCTTTCCGTAGTGATGATCGCCAAAAACGAAGCGACACTGCTGCCCGATTGTCTCGCCTCCGTCAGCTGGGCGGACGAGATTATCCTGCTGGATTCCGGCAGCAGCGACGAGACCGCCGAGATTGCGCGCCAGGCTGGCGCTAAAGTCTATCGCGCCGAGGCGTGGGCCGGATTCGGCAAACAGCGCCAGCGCGCGCAGCGCTACGCCAGCGGCGAGATGATTCTGATGATCGATGCCGACGAGCGCGTGACGCCGACGCTGCGCGCCAGCATTGAAGCGGTACTGACGCAGCCGCCTTCCGGTACCGTCTACAGTCTGAACCGCAGCAACCTCTTTCTCGGCCGCTTTATGCGTCACAGCGGCTGGTACCCGGATCGCGTTATGCGCCTCTATCCGCGCGCGCTGAGCTATAACGACAACCTGGTGCACGAGTCGCTGGAAACGCAGGGCGCGCCGGTGGTACGGCTGCAGGGCGACCTGCAACATCTCACCTGCCGTGACCTGATCGTTTTCCAGCAGAAGCAGCTGGCCTACGCCGCCGCCTGGGCGCAGGAGCGCCATCAGCGCGGCAAGCGCTGCGGCCTCTTCTCTGTTTTTTCCCATACGCTGGGCGCCTTTCTGAAAACGCTTTTGCTGCGCGCAGGCTTTCTCGACGGCAAACAGGGCTGGATTCTGGCCGTGGTCAACGCGCAGTACACCTTCAACAAATATTCCGCGCTGTGGGCGCTGAATCATGCCGCAGACAAAGGCCGTCTATGAGCACCAAAGCGATTTATCCCGGAACCTTCGATCCCGTTACGCTCGGCCATCTCGATATCGTGACGCGCGCCGCGCGGATGTTCGATCGGGTGGTGCTGGCGGTCGCCGCCAGCCCGAGCAAGAAGCCGATGTTTAGCCTGGACGAGCGCGTCGAACTGGCGCAAAACATGGTGGCGCATCTGCCGAACGTCGAGGTGGCGGGATTTAGTGATTTGATGGCGAACTTCGCCCGGGCGCAGCAGGCCAACGTGCTGGTGCGCGGCCTGCGCGCGGTTTCCGACTTCGAGTATGAGATGCAGCTCGCCCATATGAACCGCCATCTGCTGCCGACGCTGGAGAGCGTGTTTCTGATGCCGACCGAGGGCTTCTCTTTCGTCTCTTCTTCGCTGGTCAAAGAGGTGGCGCGTCACGGCGGCGACGTCAGTGCCTTTCTGCCGCCGCACGTGCTGCAGGCGCTGCTGGCGAAGCTGGCCTGATTAACGCTGGCAGTTAGGGCACCAGAAGGTGCTGCGCTGCCCGTGCTTGCCGCTGACGATGGGCGTGCCGCAGGCGCGACAGGGTTCGCCGGCGCGGCCGTAAACCTGCAGCTCCTGAGCGAAATAGCCGGGCTTGCCGTCGCTCTGTAAAAAGTCGCGCAGCGTGGTGCCGCCCTGCTCTATCGAACGCAGCAGCACCGCTTTAATGGTCGCGGCCAGACGCTGCGCCTCTTCATCACTCAGGCTCATCGCCGGACGATCGGGCAGGATCCCCGCCGTGAACAGCGATTCGCTGGCGTAGATATTGCCGACGCCGACCACCACCTTGTTGTCCATCAGCCACTGTTTGACCGCTGTGCGCTTGCCGCGCGACTTCTCATACAGATAGTCGCCGCTAAAGGCGTCGCCGAGCGGTTCAGGTCCCAGGTGCGCCAGCACGTTGCTGCCTTCGGGATCGGTGCTCCACAGCCAGGCGCCGAAGCGGCGCGGATCGGTGTAGCGCAGCACTTTGCCGTTGCTCATCACCAAATCAACATGGTCATGCTTCGCGGCGGGCTGCTCTTCCGGCAGCACGCGCAGGCTGCCGGACATGCCGAGGTGGATAATGATCCAGCCGTGCGGCAGCTCCAGCAGCAGATATTTGGCGCGGCGCTGCACGCTCAGCACCGGCTGGTCGCTGAGCGCATGGATCTCCTGCGACACCGGCCAGCGCAGGCGGCCATTGCGCACCACCGCATGTAAAATTTTTTCGCCCACCAGATGCGGTTCTATGCCGCGTCGGCTGGTTTCGACCTCGGGTAATTCCGGCATGTTCTCTCCTCAAAAAGCGGCAAAAACAAAAAACCCGGCCGAAGCCGGGTTTTTCACAGAACACCAAAATTATTTAATTTTGGCTTCTTTGTAGATCACGTGCTGACGTACAACCGGATCGAACTTTTTCAGTTCCAGCTTCTCAGGTTTAGTACGTTTGTTCTTCGTGGTGGTATAGAAGTGACCTGTACCAGCAGAGGAAACCAGCTTGATCTTCTCACGAATACCTTTAGCCATGATTCAGTTCCTTAGTACTTCTCACCACGGGCGCGGATTTCGGCCAGAACCGTATCGATGCCCTTTTTATCAATAACACGCATACCTTTAGCAGATACACGAAGAGTAACGAAGCGCTTCTCGCTCTCAACCCAAAAACGGTGTGAGTGCAGGTTCGGAAGGAAACGGCGTTTCGTCGCGTTCATTGCGTGGGAACGGTTGTTACCGGTCACCGGACGCTTTCCAGTTACCTGGCAGACTCGTGACATGTCTATTCTCCAAAAATCAAATCAGCTCGAGCTTTAAAAACTAGGTCTTGGCCGCCTCGTCAGGCTCATAGCCCGCCAGGCGAGTTCCATGTGAACCCGCTAAGCTGGCCCAAACGCCAAACCCGAGATTCTCAAAGGTGGCGTAGTATACGCCGCTCAGCGCAAGTGCTCAAGTCCCGAACAGATAAAGATCCCTGAAGATCGTGCAAAAACCCGCCATCTGCACCTGCCGGCCCTGGCTTTTTACAGCCATCCGCGCTCCGCAAAAGAGACATATTCGCCGTGACCGATCACCAGATGATCGAGCAGGCGAATATTCAGCAGGGTACAGGCCGCGCTGACCTTATGGGTAATATGGCGATCGGCGCGGCTCGGCTCCGCCATGCCGGAAGGATGATTATGCGCGAGAATAATCGCCGCCGCGTTAAGCTTCAGCGCCTCGCGCACGATTTCGCGCGGATGCACCTCGACGCTGTTGATAGAGCCCATAAAGATCTTCTGCGCCTGTAATACGCGGTGCTGATTATCAAGAAACAGCGCCATAAAGATTTCCCGCTCCTGATGCGCCAGCACGCTCTGTAAATAGTGTCGCGTGACCTGCGGGTTCGCCATGACATCTTCCCGCGCCATCTGACTGGCGAAAAAGCGCCGCGCCAGTTCAGCGATGGCGTGCAGCTGCGCCAGCTTAGCGGCGCCGACGCCCTTTATCTCGTCGAACTCCGCCGGTGCCGCGGTCATGATGTGATAAAGAGAGCCGAACCGCTGCAGCATCTGCTGCGCCAGCGTGATGACATTCGCGCCGACCGTGCCGGTGCGCAGAAAGATCGCCAGCAGCTCGACGTCGCTTAACGCCTCTGCGCCCATCAACCGCAATTTTTCCCGTGGTGTCATATCGTCCATAAATGCCTCCTGCCGTTGACGACATCATGGTTAAATACTGTATACTTAACCAGTAACTTCTGCCGGATTTACGAGGCGGCTCGCAAACGCAGGAGGTGAAAAGGCGCGGAGGCGGCTTTATGATAAAGTCCTGCCACTTGCCGCGCCTGACGCGGCATCCAGCGAAATGAGGCCTACAGCATGATGGGATTAGCCGGAAAAAAAATTCTGCTTGGCGTGAGCGGCGGCATCGCGGCGTATAAAGCGCCCGAGCTGGTGCGACGCCTGCGCGATCGCGGCGCCGAAGTGCGCGTTATGATGACGCCCGCCGCCAAAGCCTTTATTACGCCGCTCAGCCTGCAGGCCGTTTCCGGCCATCCGGTATTCGAAGACCTGCTCGATCCCGCGGCCGAAGCGGCGATGGGCCATATCGAACTGGCGAAATGGGCCGATTTAGTGGTGCTGGCGCCAGCGTCGGCCGACCTTATCGCCCGTTTGCACGCCGGTATGGCCAACGACCTGGTGACCACCGCCTGCCTCGCCACCGCCGCGCCTGTCGCTGTGGTGCCGGCGATGAACCAGCAGATGTATCGCGCCGCCGTCACGCAGCATAATCTGCAGCAGCTTGCGGCGCGCGGCCTGCTGATTTGGGGGCCCGACAGCGGCAGCCAGGCGTGCGGCGACGTGGGCCCTGGCCGCATGCTCGATCCGCTGGTAATTGTCGACCATGCGGTGCAGTGGGCCTCGCCCGTCAACGATCTGCAACATCTCAACATTATGATCACCGCCGGTCCAACGCGCGAAGCGCTCGACCCGGTGCGCTATATCAGCAACCACAGCTCCGGCAAGATGGGCTTCGCCATTGCCGCCGCCGCCGCCAGCCGTGGCGCCAGCGTGACGCTGGTAAGCGGCCCGGTGAGCCTGCCGACGCCGCCAGCGGTCCGCCGTATCGACGTGACTTCCGCGCTGGAGATGGAGGCAGCCGTGATGGCTGACGCGGCGAAACAGCACATTTTTATCGCCAGCGCCGCCGTAGCGGACTATCGCGCTGCGGCCATCGCGACGGAAAAGATGAAAAAACAGGGCAGCGAAGATAATGCCATCACGCTCCAGCTGGTGAAAAACCCGGATATCGTGGCGGGCGTCGCCGCAATGTCGCAAAACCGGCCCTACGTGGTTGGATTTGCCGCAGAAACCCAGAATGTGGAAGAATACGCACGACAAAAACGGGTAAGAAAAAATCTGGACCTGATCTGCGCTAACGACGTAGCGAAAGCCGGACAGGGTTTTAACAGCGATACCAATGCGCTTCACCTTTTTTGGCAGGAGGGAGAAAAACGCTTACCGCTCAGCGATAAGACGCTCCTTGGCCAACATTTATTAGACGAGATTGTCCGCCTTTATGATGAAAAAAATCGACGTTAAGATTCTTGACGCGCGCGTGGGCGCGGAATTTCCGCTGCCGACCTACGCGACCTCTGGCTCAGCCGGGCTCGATTTGCGCGCCTGCCTGGACAGCGCGCTGGAAATCACGCCTGGCATGACCACGCTGGTGCCGACCGGCCTGGCGATCCACATCGGCGATCCCAGCCTGGCGGCGGTTATCCTGCCGCGCTCCGGCCTGGGTCATAAGCACGGCATCGTGCTGGGCAATCTGGTGGGCCTGATCGACTCCGACTATCAGGGCCAGCTGATGGTATCGGTCTGGAACCGTGGCCAGCAGAGCTTTACGCTGCAGCCAGGGGATCGTCTTGCGCAGCTGGTCTTCGTACCGGTCGTTCAGGCAGAGTTCAACCTGGTGGAAGATTTTGACGCCAGCGCCCGCGGCGAAGGCGGTTTCGGTCATTCAGGCCACCAGTAACGCCCATTTTTGCTTAACCATCTGTTTATTTCTTATCAGCCTTAAGCTTCGCGCTTAGGGCTGACAGGAAGATGTGCCTGTTTAAGGTGAATTTCAGGGGTTTTTAAGGTCATGGCAGAAAAAAAACTCGCCAAACGGAACCGTCGCGAAGAAATTTTGCAGGCGTTGGCGCAAATGCTGGAATCCAGTGACGGTAGCCAGCGTATTACCACCGCCAAGCTGGCGGCCACCGTCGGCGTTTCTGAAGCGGCGCTCTATCGCCACTTTCCCAGCAAAACGCGCATGTTCGACAGCCTGATTGAGTTTATTGAAGACAGTCTGATTACCCGCATCAATCTGATCCTGAAAGATGAAAAAGAGACGATGGCGCGCCTGCGTCTTATCGTGCAGCTGATTCTGGGATTTGGTGAGCGTAATCCGGGGCTGACCCGCATTTTGACCGGCCATGCGCTGATGTTTGAGCAGGATCGCCTGCAGGGGCGCATTAATCAGCTGTTTGAGCGTATTGAAGTGCAGCTACGTCAGGTGATGCGCGAGCGCAGAATGCGTGAAGGCGAAGGCTTCGAGACGGACGAGGCGCTGCTGGCGAGCCAGCTGCTGGCGTTTTGCGAAGGCATCCTGTCGCGCTACGTGCGCTCGGAATTTCGTTTTCGGCCGACCGCCGACTTCGATATCCGCTGGCCGCTGCTGGCCGCGCAGCTGGTGTAGTCCGCCTACGTCCGCCGGGCTGGCTTCCCTTTCCCAGGCGGGAAAGGGAAGCCACGGCATTAAATGCCGTACTCTTTCTGATAGGCGCGCACTTTCGCCAGATGGTCCGCCATTTCAGGCTTCTCTTCCAGGTAGCTAATCAGATCCTTCAGGGTAATGATGGCGGTAACCTGACATTTATAGTCGCGCTCCACCTCCTGAATCGCTGAAATATCGCCGCGTCCGCGCTCCTGTCGATCCAGGGAAATCAGCACGCCCGCTAGCGTGGCGTTGTGCGCGTTGATAATGTCCATCGATTCGCGTATCGCCGTGCCGGCGGTGATGACGTCATCCACCAGCATAACGCGGCCCGCCAGCGGGCTGCCTACCAGCAGACCGCCTTCGCCATGATCTTTTGCCTCTTTGCGGTTGAAGCAGTAAGGCACGTCGCGGTCATGGTGATCGGCCAGCGCCACGGCGGTGGTGGTGGCGATAGGAATGCCTTTATAGGCGGGTCCGAACAGCAGATCGAAGTCGACGCCGCCGTCCACTAACGCCTGCGCGTAGAAACGGCCCAGCAGCGCCAGATCGCGACCGCTGTTAAACAGGCCGGCATTGAAAAAGTAGGGGCTTTTACGGCCAGACTTCAGGGTAAATTCGCCGAACTTCAGCACCTGCTTGTTCAGGGCGAATTCAATAAACTGACGCTGCCAGGCTTTCATCTCTCACTCCTCTCGCAAAAAAAAGGCGACTCTCTGGTCGCCTGGTAAATCAGTTGTTCAGCGCCGCTTTCTGCGCCTGAATCAGTTCCTCGATACCGCCGCGCGCCAGCGCGAGCAGCGACAGCAGCTCCTCATGGCTGAACGGTTCGCCTTCCGCCGTGCCCTGCACTTCGATCATGCGGCCATCTTCCAGCATCACCACGTTCATGTCGGTTTCGGCGGCGGAGTCTTCTACATACTCCAGATCGCAGCGCGCTTCGCCTTCAACGATGCCGACGGAAATCGCCGCCACCATGCCTTTCATCGGGTTCGCTTTCAGCTTGCCGTCGGCTACCAGCTTGTTCAGCGCATCGGCCAGCGCCACGCAGGCGCCGGTAATCGACGCGGTACGGGTGCCGCCGTCAGCCTGAATCACGTCGCAGTCCAGCGTGATGGTAAATTCGCCCAGCGCTTTGAGATCGACCGCCGCGCGCAGCGAGCGGGCGATCAGGCGCTGGATTTCCAGCGTACGTCCGCCCTGTTTGCCCTTGGCCGCTTCACGCGCCATACGGCTATGGGTGGAGCGCGGCAGCATGCCATATTCGGCGGTTACCCAGCCTTGTCCCTGTCCTTTCAGGAAACGCGGGACACTCTCTTCCACGGTAGCAGTGCAGAGCACTTTGGTTTCGCCGAACTCCACCAGTACTGAGCCCTCGGCATGTTTGGTGTAGTTTCGGGTCAGGGTGACGGGACGCACCTGCTGTGCGCTTCGGCCTGCTGGACGCATGGTAATCTCCGGCTGAAATGAATTGGCTGCGCATTATACGGACTTCCTCGTCGCCTGTCTTGCTGACGGGATTACGCATCGGCGGATGAATTTCCGCGCGGTCTGTGGCTAAATGCGCCTTCCTCACTCACTGAAAATAAAAAGTATGACCTCAATTCTTCATTTCCTGCTGGCGCTGGCGGTGATTTTCGCCCTTGCGCTGCTGGTCAGTCATGACCGTAAACAGATACGCCTGCGTTACATCGTGCAGCTGATCGTGGTGGAAGCCGCGCTGGGCTGGTTTTTCCTGCACTCCGTCAGCGGACAGGCGGCGGTCGGCGCCTTCAGCGGCTTTTTTGAGAAACTGCTGACCTTCGCCGCGCAGGGCACCGACTTCGTGTTTGGCAATATGAGCAAGCAAGGGCTGGCCTTTATCTTTCTTAGCGTACTCTGCCCCATCGTGTTTATCTCGGCGCTGATCGGCATTCTGCAGCACTGGCGCATTCTGCCGCTGCTGATACGGCTGGTAGGCACGTTGCTGTCGAAAGTTAACGGCATGGGCAAGCTCGAGTCGTTCAACGCCGTCAGTACGCTGGTTCTCGGCCAGTCGGAGAACTTTATCGCCTATAAAGGCATTTTGGGCGATATTCCGCCGAAGCGCCTTTACACCATGGCCGCCACGGCGATGTCTACCGTGTCGCTCTCTATCGTCGGCGCCTATATGTCGATGATCGAGCCGAAATATGTGGTGGCCGCGCTGCTGCTCAATATGTTCAGCACCTTTATTATTCTCTCGATTATCAATCCCGGCAAAGCGCAGGATGAAGCGGCGATCCCGCTCGACAAGCTGCATGAAGAGCAAAGCTTTTTCGAGATGCTCGGCGAGTACATCCTGGCGGGCTTTAAGGTCGCGATGATTATTCTGGCGATGCTGATCGGCTTTATCGCGCTGATCGCCGCGGTCAATGCGCTATTCAGCGCGCTATTCGGCTACAGCTTCCAGCAGATCCTCGGTTATCTCTTCTATCCGTTTGCCTGGCTGATCGGCATTCCTGCCGCCGACGCGCTGCAGGCCGCCAGTATTATGGCGACCAAGCTGGTGGCGAACGAATTCGTGGCGATGATTGAGCTGCAGAAGGTGGCGGCCGGCATGACGCCGCGTGGGCTGGGCATTCTCTCGGTGTTCCTGGTGTCGTTCGCCAACGTCGCCTCGATCGGCATCGTCGCCGGCGCGATCAAAGGACTGAACGAACAGCAGGGCAATGTGGTCTCCCGGTTCGGCTGGAAGCTGGTCTACGGCTCCACGCTGGTGAGCCTGCTGTCGGCAGCCTTCGCCGGTCTGTTTATCTAATCTCTGTACGGCGGCCTTCCAGCCGCCGTTTTTATTCAGAATCCCACGCACACCGGCGCGTCGACGCGCATCACCGATTCCTGGCCGAAGCGTTGCTTGTAAAGCGTGCGCAGCGCTTCGATATCGTCGTTGACGCCGTTCTCCGCGCCGTGAATAAGCATCAGCGCCTTGCTGGGCTCGCGCGCCAGCTTGCCGCTTTTCTCCAGCCACTGACCGCTGGCGTCGTAGACGCTGAGTCCCGATTTGAAGCGCGGCGTCACCTCTTTATCAAGGAACTGCTGCCAGTCGTCGCGGCTCACCACTCCGCCCTGCGGTTTGCTGAGACCAAACCAGAGCGTGGTCTGCATCATCATTTCGCCGCCGGCGCACACGGCAATCGGTTTGGTCGGCGGCGGAAGCGGCGCCTGGCAACCGGCCAGTAGCGCGGCCAGCGCCACGGAAAGGGCAACAGAGCGGAACATCGGCGGTATCCTTATCAATACGGTTAGCGGCCATCATAAGTGTCTGTCCGCAAAAGCGGAAATGTTTCGTTATTCGCATGCACCTGCGCTTATGCCTGTTAGCGCGCGGCGGGTGTCGCTATACTTGCTGCATAATTTCTGACAAAGAGTAGCCGATTATGATCCGCAGTATGACCGCTTACGCCCGCCGCGAAGCCAAAGGCACTTGGGGCAGCGCCGCCTGGGAGCTTCGCTCCGTTAACCAGCGTTACCTTGAAACCTATATCCGTCTGCCGGAGCAGTTTCGCAGCCTGGAGCCGGTTATCCGCGAACGCATTCGTCAGCGCCTGACGCGCGGCAAAATCGAGTGCAACCTGCGTTTCGACGCCGATCCCGGCGCGCAGGGCGAACTGATGCTGAATGAAACCCTGGCGAAGCAGCTGGTGCAGGCCGCCAACTGGGTGAAGATGCAGAGCGACGAAGGCGCCATCAATCCGATGGACATTCTGCGCTGGCCTGGCGTGATGTCCGCGCAGGAGCAGGATCTCGATGCGATTAACGCCCAGCTGCTGAGCGCGCTGGACGGCGCGCTGGATGACTTCATCGTTGCGCGCGAAAGCGAAGGCGCCGCGCTGAAAGGCATGATCGAACAGCGCCTCGAAGGCGTGAAGCAGGAAGTGGCGAAAGTGCGCGCCCAGATGCCTGAGATCCTGAAATGGCAGCGCGAGCGTCTGGTGGCGAAGCTGGAAGAGGCGGAAGTGCAGCTGGAAAACAATCGTCTCGAGCAGGAGCTGGTGATGATGGCACAGCGCATCGACGTTGCGGAAGAGCTGGATCGCCTGGAAGCGCATGTTAAAGAGACCTATAACATCCTTGGCAAAAAAGAGGCCGTCGGCCGCCGCCTCGACTTTATGATGCAGGAGTTCAACCGCGAATCGAACACGCTGGGGTCGAAATCGATCAATGCGGACGTCACCGCATCGGCGATTGAGCTGAAGGTGTTAATCGAACAGATGCGCGAGCAGATTCAGAACATCGAGTGACAGGCGACGCCTGCTGAACGAAAGGCTCGCCTCCGGGCGAGCTTTTGGCCATTTTTCTCTGTCCGCTAGCGTAAATTCTGCGTAAATAAACATAAGGATTCATTTCCAGACCACTCTTAATGTTAGGGCGCTGGCTATAAGCTACCGCTTCAGTGTTTATTTAATTTATTGTTTTTATTGTTAATTTTACCTTCCACATTATCCCTCTCTACGATAATCACCCGTTCAATGAAACATTCATCTCCATATGATTCCGCAGTTTCACTTTCTTTCGCGGCACTTTTTGCTAATGTGCCGGTCCGATTGACTACAAGCTGTAGCGCCTGGGGAACTTAGGGAAGTGCTTCTTTATGCGATACATACACTCATCACATAAAGGTGCGCTATGAAAAAGACCGGAGCTTTTTGCCGTTCAATGCTGCATCCGCGTTACTGGTTAACCTGGTTAGGTCTGGGCATCCTGTGGCTGCTGGTTCAGCTTCCTTATCCTCTTCTGATGCGTCTCGGCGCCAACGCCGGCACGCTTTCTCGTCATTTCCTTAAGCGTCGGGAACGCATTACGCGACGCAACATCGAACTCTGCTTTCCCGGCATTGCCGAACACGACATAGAGCGCATGATTGCGGGCAACTTCGCTTCGCTGGGCATGGCGCTGGTGGAAACCGGCATCGCATGGTTCTGGTCCGATCGCGCGGTGAAAAAACTGTTTGAGGTGTCAGGCATGCACCATCTGCGGTCCGCCATGGAGCAGAAGCGCGGCGTAATGGTTATCGGTGTGCACTTTATGTCGCTGGAGCTGGGCGGCCGCATCAGCGGTTTGTGTCAGCCGATGATGGCGATGTATCGCCCGCACAACAATCGGGCGATGGAGTGGGCGCAGACCAAAGGCCGTATGCGCTCTAACAAGGCGATGATCGATCGACGCGATCTGCGCGGTATGGTGCATGCGCTGAAGAAAGGCGAATCGGTGTGGTTTGCGCCGGATCAGGATTACGGCCCGAAAGGCAGCGTCTTTGCTCCGCTGTTCGCCGTTGAGAAAGCCGCAACCACCAATGGCACCTTCGTTCTGTCGCGCCTGGCCAATCCGGCGATGCTGACCATCTCGCTGATCCGCAATCCCGATAACTACGGCTATCAGCTGATTATCGATCCCGAGCTGGAAAACTACCCGCATACCGATGAAGCGGCCGCCGCCGCCTATATGAACAAGGTGATCGAAAGCCAGATTCTGCGCGCGCCGGAGCAGTATCTGTGGCTGCACCGCCGCTTCAAAACCCGCCCGCCGGGTGAAGCCTCGCTCTACGTTTAGTCTGTTTCGCAGCCGCATCATGACGACGTTCATGATGCGGTTTTCGCTTTTTGCGGCTGGCATCCCGCAGCGAATTGCTGAATGATGAGGTTTTCTCTGTTCGTGCAGGAACCTCGTATGGATATGAACCAACGCTGGCAGCGTCCTCTGCCTGACGATCGCCTGACGCCCTATATTGAAATCGACGCCGACAGGCTGGAAACCAATCTGCAAAGCATGCAGGAAAAAGCCAGCCGCGCAGGCGTCGCGCTTCGTCCCCATATCAAAACGCATAAAAGCCTCTATATCGCCCGCCGCCAGCGTTCGCTGGGCGCCTGCGGCATTACCGTTTCCAAGCCGAGCGAAGGCGAAGTCTTTATTCGCGGCGGCGAGCGCGACATCCTGCTGGCTTACCCCATTATTCGCGCCGAAAGCATTGCGCCGCTGCTGAAGCTGGCGGCGCAGCATCAGGCGAAAGTGACGCTGATTGTCGATGCGCCGCAGGGCGTAGCCGCTATCGCCGAGGCGCTGCACCAGCAGCCTGATGCCGATGTTGGGGTAGCGATTAAGGTCGATGTCGGACTCCACCGTATCGGCGTTGATCCGCATCGCAACGACGCGGTAAGTCTGGCGCAGGCAATGCAGGCAGCGCGGCTACGTTTTGCCGGTCTGGTCTCGCATGCCGGGCACGCCTACGGCGCGGGGAACCGCGACGCCATTGCGAAGATCGCCCTGGAAGAGGCGCGGCTGATGCGGCAGGTGCAAAGCCAGCTGCGCGCAGCGGGTTTCGACGACTGCCCCGTTTCCGTCGGCGCGACGCCCACGGCGCTCGCTGCGCCGGTGGCCGACGGAACCGATGAGATCCGTCCGGGAAACTACGCCCTGCTCGATCTGACCGCCTGCCGCCTCGGCCTGAGCCGCGTTGATGAGCTGGCGTTGAGCGTGATCGCTCGCGTGGTGGCGGTAAACCGCCATTTCGCTATTATCGATGCCGGTTCCAAAATGTTGAGTTCGGATAAAGGGCCGCACGGCACCAGCGCCAGCGGCTTCGGTATCGCCGTCGATGAGAACGGCGCCTGCTATGAGATTGGCAAGCTGTCGGAGGAGCATGGCTTTATCGCCTGGCAGGATCGCGCGCCCCGCGTCGGCGCTCTGCTGCGTATCTACCCCAATCACAGCTGTGCGGTTATGGCGCAGTCGGACAGCTATGTGCTGCGTCACGCCGATGGTCGCGCAGAGATCCAGCTGATTGACGCGCGCGGACGTTTCCTCTGACCGCTCCCGGCAGGCCGCCCGGCCTGCCGGACGAAACCCTGTCTGCGCCACACTTCTGGTTGCGCGTGATTCTCCCCCTGCACCCAACATGCTTTAATGCCGTTTTAACCCGGTTCCGGAGGTAGCATGTTGTTGTCCCAGGTTGTCAGTCAGACCATTGCGCGTAACTGGTTAGATTTGTATGAAACTATCTGGAAGCCGGAATACTTCGCCAGATGGGCTTCCGGGCTAAGCAGCAGCAAGCTGGAGCAGGAAGGCAGTTACTGGCGCGCTCGCGGGCCGCAAGGTTCAGTAAAGCTTCGCTTTACCCCGCATAATCCCTTTGGCGTAATGGATCACTGGATTGACAGCGGCTTTGGCAAAGAGATTTATATGCCGATGCGCGTGGTCGCCAATGAACAGGGCGCGGAAGTCGTGATGGTGGTTTATCGCCAGCCGCTTATGTCTGACGGGAAGTTTTCTCAGGATATTGAATGGGTAAGAAGCGATCTTGCTCGTCTCGACTGCCTGCTCACCCAGTAAAACCGGCGAAGAAGCCGCCGATCTTTAGTCATGGCTGGGCCTTACGGCTCAGAAAAGTGAAAAAAGTTCAGTAAAAACGCATAAGCGCTTTCACCTTTTTCATAAGCCATCTTCTCGATTCACAACAGTTTCATTAAAGCCCGCTATCCGGGAAAAGTCCTGGGTAGCGAACACTGCCGTTTCGCTGTAACGCCTGAAATACATGCATTCTCTGCGCGTGCGCATTTTTTATACCCGCGGTTTACCCTTTTTACTGCACAACGATTAATAAACCTTTAGAACGGAAGTTAAAAAATTTTCATGCAAATAGTGAATCCATTTATTTCTGCAGCAACGTTATCGGACTTTTCTTATGGTGTGAAATTAAAAAAAACGAGGTATAAATTAGCCACACACAGCAACACTTAAAAATAACAACACCAGGAAATAAAAAATGGATTGCTCAACTACGGCTCTGCTGTCAGAAGAAGAACTTGTTGAGATCGCCGGTAGGATGCTGGCTGGAGAATATAAAAATATAAAAGGATTTGCCCAGGATCTGGCCGCTTTTCTGTTAACCACAGAAAAGACGGCCCTGTCCCGGGATAATAATAATGGGGAAATTATTTACGTTTCAGAAATCCATCGCATTGAATCAATAATAACAGGTGAGGCCTGGCGTACTGCGTCTGGACTTCGCGCAGGCGAATGGCATTAATTATTAGTGTGAAATAGCCTGTTATTTCATACGTCACATTTTACTCGGTACCTGTACCTAACGAGCATATCATGGCGATACGTGAACGAAGCTTTACCGGCGCAAAATGGTCGATTCTTTCATCGATTAAAATCATCGGCATTGGGGTGCTTCAGCTTTCTTTACTGGCGCAAATACTGCAGGCTAACGAGCTGAACCTGCTGGCGATCGCCATCATCGGGCTGCTGGTCATCGATACGCTGGCTGACCGCAGCTTTTCCAACGCGCTGATCCGCAGCGGCACGCTGTCGGTACGCGATCAGTCGATGCTTTACTGGGGCAATATGCTGCTGAGCCTGGTTATTTTCGCCGTGCTGTTTACCGGCAGCGATCTTATCGGCAACTATCTGCAGCAGCCTGAACTGGCTATTATGCTGGAAATGGTCTCTGTTATTTTTATTATTATTCCGCAGGGACAGCATTACCGCGCCGTTTTACAGCGCGAAAAGCAATATACTCGCATCGCCTTTACTGAAACGTTGTCTGTGCTTTTTGGACTTGGTGTGACGTTATTTACCGTCTGGCTGACGCCGTCGGTACTGTGCGCCATCTGGGGTTACCTGGCAATGGCCTCTATTCGCATGCTGATCTACTGCTATTATGGCCGCTCGAGCTTTCAGCCGGAATATCGTTTTAATCTTAAAGATTACAGTCGCATTCGTGCAAGAATCGCATAATAAAAATAAGTCTGTATGGTGGGCTCTGGGCATCTGACAAGATGCATTCGCGTGCTGGCGACAGCACGCTTTTTTCTTTTTATCCGCGCTATTTTTTTATTCCTTTCCTCCGGCTATTCCTGACTAGCCAGGCTGCGCCTTTCGCGCTTTTCCCCGATAACGTTACCTGAATAGCCTTTCGCTCTACAGGCTGCCCAATTAGCGATTCATTTTTCTTATCCTGCTGCCGCGCCGCTCTACGTGCTTTCCCTCTACGTCGGCATTTTTCCGCAGGCCGGCATAAGTTAAACTGATGCGAAGCGATCGCCTGAGAAATTTTCAGTTGCTGATATTTTACTCACCCCGTAGCCTTGCCGCCCACCCTCTGGAGCCAGCTATGTTATTAACCGTCCTCTATATTATCGGCATTACGGCAGAAGCCATGACAGGCGCGCTTGCCGCCGGACGACGCAAAATGGATCTGTTCGGCGTGATTATCATCGCGTCGGTAACGGCGATTGGCGGCGGATCGGTGCGGGATATTTTACTGGGCCATTACCCGCTCGGCTGGGTGAAGCATCCGGAATACATCATGATCGTTGCCGCCGCCGCCGTGCTGACGACCTGGCTTGCACCGCTGATGACCCACCTGCGCAAAGTATTCCTGGTGCTGGATGCGCTGGGCCTGGTGGTCTTCTCGATTATTGGCGCGCAGGTTGCGCTGGACAGCGGCCATGCGATGATTATTGCCGCCATTGCGGCGGTGATTACCGGCGTATTCGGCGGCGTGCTGCGCGATATGTTCTGTAATCGTATTCCGCTGGTGTTTCAGAAAGAGCTCTATGCCGGTATCGCCTTCGCCTCCGGCTGGATCTATATTCTGCTGCTGAAAACCTCGCTGGCGCATGAGGCCGTGGTGATTATTACCCTGCTGTTCGGCTTTCTGGCACGCCTGCTGGCGCTGCGCTTCCGGCTTGGCCTGCCGGTTTTCAACTATCCCCACCCGGAGCACTGACCTCATCCGGAATGCCCTGCTGACGCAGAAACGCGATCAGTTTTTGTATGCGCGCGTCTTGCAGCATGGCGTGAATACGCTGCGCCAGGATCGCGCCGACGCCCGGCAGCGCCTGCCACTGCTTCACGTCGCGCTGCTGAACTTCATCCCAGGTCAGATCCGGCAAGGCGTTTAGCGCGCGCCGCGGCAGCGGTATGCCAAGCGCGCCGATCCAGCGGCGCAGCGGCTGCTGACGCGTCAGGTTGAACTGATGCCAGAGCTGCTGCGCGCGCGCCGGACTGATGCCTGAGCTCTGCGCGATTTGTTCCGGCGTCAGCGTCAGCCAGGAGAAAAGATGCGACATGGCGCGGTTCTCCAGCAGCCGCAGCCAGGTGCTGCGCTGCACGCCGGCGATATCCAGCACCGACTTCTGGCTTAGCCAGCTTAGCCGCGCCAGCAGCTGCTGGCGGCAGGCGGGCGTAATGCTCAGGCAGCTGAGCGGCGTAAAGCTTTCAGCATCCGGCGGCTGCGGGTAGTCGCGTTCTGCGACTCGCCATATCACTCTTTCCAGACGAGGAATGCCCTGTCCCGCCAGGCTAATGGCCACCTGATCGCCGGCGATAACGTCCCATGTCCGCCAGCGCCGCAGCGAGCCGATGTTTACGCGCCGGACTATTTTATCGTCGAGCGCGACCGGTTGAAGGGTGAGCACCACGGCAATATTGCCGGTGCGGCCGGTGGTGAAATCGACCGAACGTACTTCGCTGGTGACGTCCGGCGGCTCAAATTTCCACGCCACCGCCCAGTCACCTTCGCCAGGCATCCAGCTTTGTCCGGCGGGACGCATCGTCTGATGCACCACCACGCCGTCCGTTGCGAAAGGCAACGGCGCGTTGAACCAGCGATCGCGCCAGACCGCGACCTCTTCCTCGTCGCGTACGGACTGACTCCACGTTTGCGCCAGACCCAGTCCCCAGCCGGCAAGCTGCCGCAGGCGATCCGTCATCGCGGCGGGCCCATCTGGCCATCCCCAGATAAACAGGCCGATATCGGCCAGCAGCGGCCCAGGCGTCTGACTCATCAGCGCGCCCGCTACCTGCGCCCGCGCGTTTTTACCGCCGTCGCGCGACTGGCGATGATCGGTCATCTTCAGAAAGAGTTCGCCCTGCAGCACCACCCGCGGCGCATCGCTCTCGATTTTCAGCGGGATGGCGGGAATATAGGGCGCTTTCGCTAACCAGGATTCGCCGTGCAGGCCATCACCGCGGCTAATTAACGCCGCCAGCTTTCCCGCCTCGTAGACCAGCGTGACCGCGACGCCGTCGATTTTCGGCTGCACCCATAGGTCGCGCCGATCCTGCATCCAGTACGCCAGCGCCAGCTTATCGCGCACTTTTTTTACGCCGGTATGCGCCACCGGATGCGCGCCCCTGCCGCTGGCGGGCAGCTGAGAGGAATAGGTCGGGCGAGCGGGCACGAAGCAGCGCTGCCAGCTTTTCAGCCGCTGCAGCAGCGTATCGTAGTCCGCATCGCTGACCAGGCTCTTGCCGTCGCGATAGTAGGCTTCGTCCCAGCGCTCCAGCTGCCGCTGCAGACGGGCGATCTCCTCTCCGGCACGCGCAGGCGTCCATACCGGACAAAGCGCGTGTGCCGGATCGGCAGCCAGCAACAACAGGCACAGCAGCAGGCGTAGCGTCTCTTTCATCATGAGCCTCCTCAACGTTTCGCCTATTGAAGCGGCATGGAAGCAACAGGGCGACAGCCAAAACAGCAGAACGGAAGGGAACAGGCAGAAAACAGGGGCGTTTGCAGGCTGGAAAAGGCGGTTTTACGCGCCGCGCCGCAAAAGATTTAGCGCAGCGCCATGCGCAAACGCTGCGTGACGGCCCCAAGCCGTGTATACTTTGCAGGAAATCGATTCCGCTCTTTACTCAATTCAAGAAGACCATGGCTCAAGGCACGCTTTTTATTGTTTCCGCCCCCAGCGGCGCGGGTAAATCCAGCCTGATTCAGGCGTTACTGAAGACACAACCGCTGTACGATACGCAGGTGTCTGTTTCTCACACTACCCGCGGCATGCGTCCCGGCGAAGCCCATGGCGAACACTATTACTTCGTCTCGAAAGATGAATTTGAAGCGATGATCGCGGAAGACGCCTTCCTCGAGCATGCGAAAGTCTTCGACAACTATTACGGCACGTCGCGTAAAGCGATCGAGCAGGTGCTCTCCACCGGCGTCGATGTGTTCCTTGATATCGACTGGCAGGGCGCGCAGCAGATCCGTGCGAAAATGCCCGCCGCGCGCAGCATCTTCGTACTGCCGCCTTCGCAGGACGAGCTGGACCGCCGTCTGCGCGGTCGCGGTCAGGATAGCGAAGAGGTGATTGCCCGCCGCATGGCTCAGGCGGTCTCTGAGATGAGCCACTACGCCGAATACGACTATTTAATTATCAATGATGATTTCGATCTGGCGCTGTCCGATCTGAAGACCATCATCCGCGCTGAACGCCTGCGCATGGGGCGCCAGAAGGCGCGTCATGATGCTTTAATCAGCAAACTATTGGCAGTCTGAAGACAGTTTCAGTATTATGCCCAGTCATTTCTTCATCTGTGGAGTAGCACACCTATGGCACGCGTAACCGTTCAGGACGCAGTAGAAAAAATTGGTAACCGTTTTGACCTGGTGTTGGTCGCTGCACGTCGTGCACGTCAGATGCAGGTAGGCGGCAAAGATCCGCTGGTTCCGGAAGAGAACGATAAAGCCACCGTTATCGCCCTGCGCGAAATCGAAGAAGGCCTGATCACCAACCAGATCCTCGACGTGCGCGATCGTCAGGAACAGCAAGAGCAGGAAGCCGCTGAATTACAGGCCGTTACCGCTATCGCTGAAGGCCGTCGTTAACAGCAACCTGCAGGCCAACCTTGTATCTGTTTGAAAGCCTCAATCAGCTGATTGAAAAATACCTGCCGGAGGAGCAAATCAAGCGCCTCCAGCAAGCGTATCTTGTCGCACGTGATGCTCACGAGGGACAGACACGCTCCAGCGGCGAGCCCTACATTACCCATCCTGTTGCCGTCGCCTGCATTCTGGCGGAAATGAAGCTCGACCATGAAACGCTCATGGCCGCGCTGCTGCACGACGTGATTGAAGACACGCCGGCAACCTATCAGGATATGGAGCAGCTGTTCGGCAAAAGCGTGGCGGAGCTGGTAGAAGGCGTATCCAAGCTGGATAAGCTGACCTTCCGCGACAAGAAAGAGGCGCAGGCTGAGAACTTCCGCAAGATGATCATGGCGATGGTGCAGGATATCCGCGTCATTCTCATCAAGCTGGCCGACCGCACGCACAATATGCGTACGCTGGGCTCGCTGCGTCCAGACAAGCGTCGTCGCATCGCGCTGGAAACCCTGGAGATCTACAGTCCGCTGGCGCACCGCCTGGGTATCCATCACCTGAAGATCGAGCTGGAAGAGCTGGGCTTCGAGGCGCTCTACCCTAATCGCTATCGCGTGATTAAAGAGGTCGTCAAAGCGGCGCGCGGCAACCGCAAAGAGATGATTCAGAAGATCCTGTCGGAAATCGACGGGCGTCTGCAGGAAGCGGGCATTCCCTGCCGCGTCAGCGGCCGTGAAAAACATCTCTATTCTATCTACCGCAAAATGACGCTGAAAGAGCAGCGCTTTCACTCCATCATGGATATCTACGCGTTCCGCGTGATCGTGAAGGACGTGGATACCTGCTATCGCGTGCTCGGTCAGATGCACAGCCTGTACAAACCGCGTCCAGGCCGTATGAAAGATTACATCGCTATCCCCAAAGCCAACGGCTATCAGTCGCTGCATACCTCGATGATTGGTCCGCACGGCGTGCCGGTCGAGGTGCAGATCCGTACCGAAGATATGGATCAGATGGCGGAAATGGGGGTCGCCGCGCACTGGGCTTATAAACAGGCGGGCGAAAGCGGCACTACCGCGCAGATTCGCGCCCAGCGCTGGCTGCAAAGCCTGCTGGAGCTGCAGCAGAGCGCGGGCAGTTCTTTTGAATTTATCGAGAGCGTGAAATCCGATCTCTTCCCTGACGAGATCTACGTCTTTACGCCGGAAGGCCGTATCGTCGAACTGCCGGCCGGCGCGACACCGGTCGATTTTGCCTATGCGGTGCATACCGATATCGGCCATGCCTGCGTCGGCGCGCGCGTCGATCGCCAGCCCTATCCGCTCTCTCAGCCGCTCACCAGCGGCCAGACGGTAGAGATCATTACGGCGCCGGGCGCGCGTCCCAACGCTGCCTGGCTTAACTTCGTCGTCAGCTCCAAAGCGCGCGCCAAAATTCGTCAGCTGCTGAAAAACCTCAAGCGCGAAGACTCCGTCAATCTCGGCCGTCGCCTGCTGAGCCACGCGCTCGGCGGCAGCCGCAAGCTGGCGGAAATCTCGCCCGCGAATATCAAGCAAGAGCTGGATCGCATGAAGCTGACGTCGCTGGACGACCTGCTGGCAGAGATCGGCCTCGGCAACGCCATGAGCGTGGTGGTGGCGAAGAACCTGTTGCAGTCGAGCAATGCGACGCCGCCGAGCAGCAGCAAACGCGGCAAGCTGCCGATCAAAGGCGCGGACGGCGTCCTGATCACCTTCGCCAAATGCTGCCGCCCGATTCCCGGCGACCCCATCGTGGCCCACGTCAGTCCCGGCAAGGGCCTGGTGGTGCATCACGAATCCTGTCGTAATATTCGCGGCTACCAGAAAGAGCCGGAAAAATTCATGCCGGTGGAGTGGGATAAGGTCACCGATCAGGAGTTCGTGGCGGAGATTAAAGTCGACATGTTCAACCATCAGGGCGCGCTGGCGAACCTGACGGCGGCGATTAATACCGCAGGCTCGAATATCCAGAGTCTCAACACCGAAGAGCGCGACGGCCGCGTTTACAGCGCGTTTATCCGCCTGACCGCGCGCGATCGCGTCCATCTGGCGAATATTATGCGTAAAATTCGCGTGATGCCGGACGTGATCAAAGTCCACCGTAACCGTAACTAGCGCATGAACGCCCAACGCTTCGCTCGTATTCAGGAGATGCTGGCGCTTCGCCAGCACGACCTCACCGTCTGCATGGAACAGGTGCACAAACCGCACAACGTATCGGCGGTGATCCGCACGGCGGATGCGGTGGGCATTCACGAAGTGCACGCCGTCTGGCCCAGTGAACGCATGCGCACCATGGTCTCCGCTTCCGCCGGTAGCAACAGCTGGGTGAAGGTCAAAACCCATCGCAATATCGCCCAGGCGGTTACCCATCTCAAAGATCGCGGCATGCAGGTGCTGGCGACCAACCTGTCGGCCAGAGCGGTCGATTTTCGCGAAATAGATTACACCCGCCCGACCTGCATTCTGATGGGTCAGGAAAAAACCGGCATCACCGCCGAGGCGCTGGCGCTGGCCGATTGCGACATCATTATTCCCATGGTGGGCATGGTACAGTCGCTGAACGTTTCCGTGGCCTCCGCGCTGATCCTCTACGAAGCGCAGCGCCAGCGGCAGAACGCCGGACTCTATCAGCGTCGGCACAGCCTGCTGGACGAAGAGGAGCAGCAGCGCCTGCTGTTCGAAGGCGGCTATCCGGTGCTGGCGCGCGTAGCGAAGCAGAAAGGTCTGCCCTATCCGCATATCAACGCCCAGGGCGAAGTGGAAGCTGACGCCGACTGGTGGGCCAGCATGCAGGCCACAGGGAAAAAGAAATGAAAGGCCGCCTGCTGGATGCCATTCCGCTCAGTACCCTGACCGGCGTCGGCGCCAGTCAGGCGGCGAAGCTGGCTAAGCTCGGCCTGCATACCATTCAGGATCTGCTGCTCCACCTCCCGCTACGCTACGAAGACCGCACTCAGCTCTACGCCATTAACGATCTGCTGCCCGGCATCTGGGCGACGGTAGAGGGCGAAGTGCTGCAGTCCGATGTTTCTTTTGGCCGACGCCGCATGCTGGTGTGTCAGATCAGCGACGGCAGCGGCGTGCTCACCATGCGCTTCTTCAACTTCAATGCCGGAATGAAGAACAGCCTGGCGCCGGGTCGTCGCGTGACCGCCTATGGCGAGATCAAGCGCGGCCAGCGCGGCGCGGAAATGATTCACCCCGAGTATCGCGTTCAGGGCGAGCAGAGCCCGGTTACGCTGGAAGAGACCCTGACGCCGGTCTATCCCACTACCGAAGGTATTCGTCAGGCTACGCTGCGCAGCCTGACCGATCAGGCGTTGACGCTGCTGGAGAGCGTGCCGATCGCCGAACTGCTGCCGCAGGAGCTGGCGCAGGGATTAATTAGTCTGCCGGAGGCGCTGCGCACGCTGCATCGCCCGCCGCCGGACCTGCGCCTGAGCGAGCTGGAGCACGGCCGCCATCCGGCGCAGCGTCGCCTGATCCTTGAAGAGCTGCTGGCGCACAACCTCAGCATGCTGGCGGTACGCGCTGGCGCGCAGCGCTATTACGCGCTGCCGATGGCGCCGCGCCATACGCTGAGCGACAAACTGCTGGCGGCGCTGCCCTTCTCCCCGACTAACGCGCAAAAACGCGTGGTGCAGGAGATTGAGCGCGATCTGGCCAAAGATTTCCCGATGATGCGTCTGGTGCAGGGTGACGTCGGATCCGGTAAAACCCTGGTCGCGGCGCTGGCGGCGCTCGACGTGATCGCGCACGGCAAGCAGGTGGCGCTGATGGCGCCCACCGAGCTGCTGGCAGAGCAGCACGCGAACAACTTCCGCAGCTGGTTCGCGCCGCTGGGCATCGAAGTCGGCTGGCTGGCCGGCAAGCAGAAAGGCAAAGCGCGGCAGGCGCAACAAGAGGCGATCGCCAGCGGACAGGTGGCGATGGTGGTCGGCACGCATGCGCTGTTCCAGGAGCAGGTGCAGTTCAACGGTCTGGCGCTGGTGATTATCGACGAGCAGCATCGTTTCGGCGTGCATCAGCGGCTGGCGCTGTGGGAGAAAGGCGAAGAGCAGGGCTTCCATCCACATCAGCTGATTATGACCGCGACGCCGATTCCACGCACGCTGGCGATGACCGCCTACGCCGATCTCGACACCTCAACCATTGACGAGCTGCCGCCTGGCCGTACGCCGGTTACCACCGTCGCCATCCCTGACAGCCGCCGCGACGACATCATCGAACGCGTGCGGCACGCCTGCCAGGACGGCCGCCAGGCTTACTGGGTCTGCACGCTGATCGAAGAGTCCGATCTGCTGGAAGCGCAGGCGGCGGAAGCAAGCTGGGAAGCCCTGAAAGTCGCGCTGCCCGACCTGAATATCGGTCTGGTGCACGGCCGCATGAAGCCTGCGGAGAAGCAGGCGGTGATGGCGGCCTTCAAGGCCAATGAAATGCAGCTGCTGGTGGCGACCACGGTAATTGAGGTCGGGGTCGACGTGCCTAACGCCAGTTTGATGATTATCGAAAACCCGGAACGCCTGGGGCTGGCGCAGCTGCATCAGCTGCGCGGACGCGTTGGCCGCGGCGCGGTGGCGTCGCACTGCGTACTGCTCTACAAAGCGCCTCTGAGCAAAACCGCGCAGCGTCGTTTGCAGGTGCTGCGCGACAGCAACGACGGCTTCGTCATCGCCCAGCACGATCTGGAGATTCGCGGTCCCGGCGAGCTGCTGGGCACGCGCCAGACCGGCAACGCCGAGTTTAAGGTAGCGGATCTGCTGCGCGATCAGGCGATGGTGCCGGAAGTACAACGCGTGGCGCGCCATATTCACCAGCACTATCCTGAACAGGCGAAGGCGCTGATCGAGCGCTGGCTGCCGGAAACCGCGCGCTATACCAACGTCTAATTCCCTCTCCTTTCTGATCTGACAGCGCTTGCGCCCGGGCGCGCATAAGATAAAGGCTGGCAAACGATTGCTTTCAGCCAGCAGCGGTTTAAAATCCCCCTCTTCACAGATTGGGAAGCCACTTTATGTCCGTTAATCAACCAGACGCCACACTCCAAAAATCGACGACGCCGCGCCAGAGCGAACTGATTTACCGTCTTGAAGATCGTCCGCCGCTGCCGCAAACGCTGTTTGCCGCCGGTCAGCATCTGCTGGCGATGTTCGTGGCGGTCATCACGCCCGCGCTGCTGATTTGTCAGGCGCTGGGCCTGCCTGCGCAGGATACGCAGCACATTATCAGCATGTCGCTGTTCGCCTCCGGCGTGGCCTCGGTGCTGCAGATTAAAACCTGGGGTCCGGTCGGCTCGGGCCTGCTGTCGATTCAGGGCACCAGCTTCAATTTTGTAACGCCGCTGATTATGGGCGGTATGGCGCTGAAAAACGGCGGCGCCGACGTGCCGACCATGATGGCGGCGCTGTTCGGCACGCTGATGGTGGCCTCCTGTACCGAGATGGTGCTGTCGCGCGTTCTGCACCTGGCGCGCCGCATTATCACCCCGCTGGTCTCCGGCATCGTGGTGATGATTATCGGCCTGTCGCTGATTCAGGTCGGGCTGACCTCTATTGGCGGCGGCTTTGCCGCAATGAACGATCACAGCTTCGGCGCGCCGAAAAATCTGCTGCTGGCGGGCGTGGTGCTGGCGGTGATTATCGTGCTCAACCGTCAGCGTAATCCTTATTTGCGCGTCGCGTCGCTGGTTATCGCCATGGCGGTCGGCTATCTCGCCGCCTGGCTG
Organism: Pantoea sp. NGS-ED-1003; assembly: GCF_000738765.1. Lineage (NCBI taxonomy): Bacteria > Pseudomonadati > Pseudomonadota > Gammaproteobacteria > Enterobacterales > Erwiniaceae > Pantoea > Pantoea sp. NGS-ED-1003. Next base: position 22,467 of record NZ_JPQA01000010.1, on the reverse strand, counting down.
ATGGATATGCTGCCGCAAACCGCCGCGCCGACCAGCCAGCCGCTGGTCGCGGTACCGACGCCGCTCTATTATGGGCTGGGCTTTGACTGGAACCTGCTGATCCCGCTGATGCTGGTGTTTATGGTCACCTCGCTGGAGACGATCGGCGATATTACCGCGACCTCGGACGTTTCAGAGCAGCCGGTTAGCGGTCCGCTCTATATGCAGCGCCTGAAAGGCGGCGTGCTGGCGAACGGGCTGAACTCCTTTGTCTCCGCGCTGTTCAATACCTTCCCTAATTCCTGCTTCGGGCAGAACAACGGCGTGATCCAGCTGACCGGCGTCGCCAGTCGCTACGTCGGCTTCGTGGTGGCGTTGATGCTGATCGTGCTGGGTCTGTTTCCGGCAGTGAGCGGATTTGTACAGCATATTCCGGAACCGGTGCTGGGCGGCGCGACCATTGTCATGTTTGGCACCATCGCCGCCTCCGGCGTGCGCATCGTGTCGCGCGAGCCGCTCAACCGCCGCGCGATTATGATTATCGCCCTGTCGCTGGCGGTCGGGCTGGGCGTATCGCAGCAGCCGCTGATCCTGCAGTTCGCGCCAGACTGGCTGAAGACCCTGCTCTCATCCGGCATCGCCGCCGGCGGCATCACCGCCATCGTGCTGAACCTGATCTTCCCGCAGGAAAAGTAACCTCTCCGGCGGGCTGCGGCCCGCCTCTGCTATTTATTCGTATTTACATCCAGGCTGTTGAGCTACAACGGTAATTCAGGCATAACAAGCACTGACCGGAAAGATGGCGGGATGGATACAATGAAATTTCTTGGAAAATTTTTTCTTACGGTACTGTTGCTGTTGGTGCTGAGCCTGGTGGTAATCTACGTTCTGCTGCAGACGCAATGGGGCGCGGGCTGGTTCAGCCGCTACGTGAGCGATAAAACCGCCTGGCATCTCTCCCTCAGCAAGATAGAGCATAACTTCTCCTCGCCTTCGCACATCATTCTCGACAACTTCACCTTTGGTCATGACGGCCAGCCGGCCGCAGTAGTGGCGAAGCGCGTCGATCTCGGATTCGCGCTGCTGCAGTTCAGCGATCCGCTGAACTTCGGCAGCATCGAGCTGCGCGACGGCGTGGTGAATCTGGCGAACCTGACGCCCGGCGACGCCCTGCCTTTCCAGGCGGGACGCCTGCAGCTGAACAATATGCGTATCGACAGTCCAGACACGCCGCTGCCGCTTGAGGCTCAGCAGGTAAACGGCGGCGTTATGCCGTGGAGACCCACGACGAAGAGCATGCTGGGCAGCGACGCGCAGTTTCAGATGAGCGCTGGCGACCTGACGCTGAACAAGGTGTCAGGCGCTAACGTCCTGATTCAGGGCAGCGTATCCCAGGGCCGCATGTTGTTCAGCAACGTCGGCGCCGATCTGGCGCGCGGTTCGATGACCGGCAGCGCCGAGCGCGACGCACAGGGCAACTGGCTGATCCGTCAGCTTCGCCTCAACGATATTCGCCTGCAAACCGCCCAGAGCCTGGCGGACTTTCTGCGACCGATTCAGGCGCTGCCTTCCGTCACTATTAACCGTCTGGATATGACCGACGCGCGCCTTCAGGGCCCGGACTGGGCGGTCACCGATCTCGACCTGACGCTGAAAAATCTTACCTGGCAGGGCGACGACTGGCGCAGCGACGACGGTTCACTCTCGCTAAACGCCAGCAACTTTATCAACGGACGCTTCGAGCTAAACGATCCGATCCTCAATCTCGACCTGTCGCCGCAGGGCATTGCGTTGACCCAGTTCAGCTCGCGCTGGGCCAACGGCGTGATCCGCGCCGACGGCAGCTGGAGCCGCAGCGACAAGCGTCTGACGCTGAATAATCTGGCGGTCGCAGGACTGGAATATACGCTGCCGGAAGCCTGGCGCGATCGCTGGCTGGCGGCGCTGCCGACCTGGCTCGATTCGCTGGAGGTGCGACGTTTCACCTCTAATCGCAACCTGATCATCGATATCAATCCGGCGTTTCCGTTTCAGATGACCTCGCTGGAGGGCAGTGGCGAAAACCTGCTGCTGGCGCGTCAGCATCAGTGGGGGATCTGGTCAGGCAAGCTGAGTCTCAACGCCGCCGAAGCGACCTTTAACCGCGTCGATCTGCGCCATCCATCGCTGTCTCTTATCGCCGACGATCGGCAGATTCAGGTCACGGAGATGAGCGCCTTTAGCGGCAATGGACTGCTGGAAGGATCGGGCGGCGTCGGCCAGCAGCCGGATCGGCCAGTGGCGCTGACGCTGAAAGGCCAGGCGGTGCCCGCAGGGATACTGCAAAACTGGGGCTGGCCTGCGCTGCCAGCGAGTGGCCCGAGCAATTTCCAGCTTGAGCTCAACGCCTCGCTCAAGGCGGACGCGCCGCTGAAATCCTCGGCCAACGGCTCGCTCTCACTGCGCACCGATACGCAGCAGGTTCAGCAGCAGATGCAGGCGGGCGAAGTAAGATAAAGAGAGCATCAGGGCCGCATCATCGGCCCTGGTGCTTTAGTTGATACGCGCGCCGGAACCGCCCTCTTCTAACGGCTCGTCGGGATCGGCGGGCAGTACGATATAGACCCCTTCAAACACCGCGCCCGGCTCCTCATTGCCGTACAGCTCGACTTCAAGGCGCACGCGCGCTTTGCGGCCGCGTGCCAGGCGATCCAGATCGCCGCTCATCGAGCCGATATCGGCAATCGCGCCCGGACGGCCGGCAATCGGCTTGCTGTAGCGAATATGGGCGTCCGCCAGGATGATGGTGCCGCCAAGATGGCGCTCGCGCAGCAGCAGCCAGATTAATCCCCAGCCGGTCAGGGTCGCCAGCGAGAAGAGGCTGCCAGCAAACAGGGTATGGTGCGGGTTCTGGTTGCCGGTTTCCGGCATGGTGGTAATAAATTTCTGCCCGGTGAACTGCAAAATGCGCACGCCCATCTTCTCGCTGAGCGGAATATTGTCGTACCAGGCCTGCTGTAGCTGACCGCACCAGTCGGCGCGATGCAGAATATCGTCCAGCGTCACCACCGGTTTAATCATCAGGAAGTGGCGCACCGGTGTGGTCTGCGGCGCGGTGATCTCTCCCTGATTGAGGTAGCCCAGCTTGGCGAAGAACTCGACCGCATCTTCGCGCGCGGCGCAGGTCACGCGCTTAACGCCTTCCTGCCGCGCCACCGATTCCAGCGTCATCGCCACCAGCGTGCCCAGCCCTTTCCCTTGCACCGACGGATGCACGGCGAGGAAGCGAATCGACGCTTCGTTGTCGGCATTGATATAGAGACGTCCGGCGGCCACCGGCTGGCCGTGCTCGTCCACTACCATCTGATGATGCGCCAGCGCGTCCCAGCCGTCCCGCTCCGAGCCCTGCGGCTGGCGCAGTGGCTTGCGTAGCATTTCCCAGCGGAACTGGTAGTACATATCCAGTTCTTCCGCAGTTTGCGGTACCCGAAGATGATACATAAAGTGGTTCTCTCGTTCAGAGCTTGCGTGGCCGATCCCGTGCCGCTCGGCTGCCAGACTCACACCTGCAACCAGAAGGTGACAGGACCATCGTTGACCAGCGCGACCTGCATATCGGCGGCGAAGCGTCCGTTGGCGGTAGTTACACCCCGGCGACGACAGCAGTCGCTAAAATATTCATACAGGCGATTCGCCTCGGCGGGTGCCGCGCCGCCGGAGAAAGAGGGGCGCATGCCTTTTTGCGTATCCGCCGCCAGCGTAAACTGCGACACCACCAGCACGCTGCCGCCCGCCTGCTGGACGTTAAGGTTCATCTTTCCCTGCTCGTCGCCGAAAATGCGATAGCCCAGCACTTTTTCCGCCAGCCGCTCGGCGCGCTTCTCATCGTCCTCTTTTTCTACGCCTAACAGCACCAGCAGGCCAGGACCGATTTCGCCTACCACCGCGCGATCCACGCTGACGCTGGCGCTGAGTACTCGTTGAATCAACGCAATCATGCAACCTCTCGTTCTTTTTCGCCTTCCTGTTGTTTTAGCTGGCGATAATCGCCCAGCGTCACGGTAATTTCCGCGCCCAACAACACAATACACCAGGTCCAATAGACCCAGAGAAACAGAATTGGAATAACCGCCAGCACGCCATAAATCAGCTGGTATGAAGGAAACATCGTAACATAGAGAGCAAAGCCCTTTTTACCCAGCTCGAACAGCGCGCCCGCCACCAGCGCGCCGATTAAGGCGTCGCGCGACGGCACGCTGCGCGTCGGCACAATGCTGTAAAGCAGCCAGAACGCGAGCCAGGAGAGCAGCAAGGGAAAGACCCTCAGTACCTGATCGATAACGCCGTACACCCCGCTGGCGCTTATCCAGCGCAGCGAGAGCAGGTAGGAGCTGATTGCCAGGCTGGCGCCGGCCAGCAGCGGCCCCAGCGTCAGGATCATCCAGTAGACGGCGAAAGAGTAAACCAGCGGACGCTTCTTACGACTGCGCCAGATGGTGTTAAGCGCGGTATCGACCGAATGCATCAGCAGCAGCGCGGTAACAATCAGTCCTATCGCGCCCAGCGCCGTCATACGGTGCACGTTGGCCACAAACTGATCGAGATAGCGCTCCACCACGTTGCCGGTCGCCGGCACAAAATTGGCGAAGATAAAATTTTTCAGCTGAACGCTGACTTCAGAAAAGACCGGAAACGCGGAGAAAAGCGCGAACACCACGGCGATCAGCGGCACCAGCGCCAGCAGCGAGACAAAGGCCAGATTGCCGGCCTGCGTCGTCATGTTGTCTTCGTCGATGCGTTTCCACAGCAGCCTGAGCCACAGCCAGAGCGCGTGGCAGGTCGAAATAAAAGGGCGCGACGTCATCATTCAGCGATGGCTTGCCAGCCAGGTCGGCACGGTTTTGCTGTCGGTGACCAGTACGCTTCTGATGCCCAGCGCCTCCGCGCCTGCGATATTGTCCGCGTTATCGTCAAAGAAGATCGCCTGATCGGCCCGATAGCCCTCTTGCTGCAGCACGTGCTCAAAGATGCGCGCTTCAGGCTTGCGCATTCCCAGCTCCTGCGACAGATAGATGGCGTCCGCTGCAGCGCGCACTTCCGGATACTGCGTCGGCCAGAATTCGGTGTGCAGCTTGTTGGTGTTGGAGAGGATCACCACGCGATGTCCGTCGGCGCGGAGCTGGTTCATCAGCGCCAGCGTATCGGCGCGCGCGCCCATAAATACCGCCTGCCAGCCCGCCACGAACTGCTCGTAGCTCAGCGCAATGTCGAGCCGCTCGCACAGCTCCGCGGCGAAATGTTCGTCGCTGATCTCGCCGCGCTCGTGCTGCTCAAACGCCTCATCCATCTGGAAGCGGCTTTGCAGCAGCGCCAGCGGTACGCGGCCGAGGTCACTCCAGACGCCCAGCACGCGATTGAAATCGATATCAACAATCACATTGCCTAAATCAAAAATGTACAACATGTCGTTACTCCTCTGGTTCCCTGGATCATTCACTCTAGCGGCAAAACCAGGGGCTGAACAGGTAACAGGCAGGAGAAAATCCGTTATGGAAGCTTGCGCATGCGGGCTTAGCGCGCGCGGGCGGCGGGCGGCGCCGTTGCGGGGGACAACGCGTGTCAGAAAGGCGGCAGGAATAAAAAAAGCCCCGACGAGCGGGGCTTTTTATCAGAGCGAAACGTCTTACTCTTTCGGACCGCGCGACGCGCGTTTGCGGTCGTTTTCGGTCAGGTGACGTTTACGGATACGGACCGACTGCGGCGTAACTTCAACCAGCTCGTCGTCATCGATGAATTCGATGGCCTGCTCAAGGGTCATCTTCACCGGCGGCACCAGCGTAGTCGCTTCATCCGTACCGGAAGCACGCATGTTGGTCAGCTTCTTACCGGTCAGGCAGTTAACGGTCAGGTCGTTGGAGCGGCTGTGAATACCGATGATCTGGCCTTCATAGACTTCCGCGCCGTGGCCCAGGAACAGCTTGCCGCGATCCTGCAGACCGAACAGGGCGAAGGCAACCGCTTTGCCCTGGCCGTTGGAGATCAGCACGCCGTTCTGACGCTGGCCCACTTCGCCCGGACGAATGTCGTCGTAGTGGCTGAAGGTGGAATAGAGCAGACCGGTACCTGAAGTCATGGTCATGAATTCGTTACGGAAGCCGATCAGACCACGGCTCGGAATAACGTAGTCAAGACGTACGCGGCCTTTGCCATCCGGATCCATGTTTTTCAGATCGCCTTTACGCTCGCCCATGGCTTGCATAACCGCGCCCTGATTGTTCTCTTCGATATCCAGCGTGACGTTCTCGAACGGCTCTTGTTTACGGCCGTCGATTTCACGGAAGATAACTTTCGGACGGGAAACCGCCAGTTCGAAGCCTTCGCGACGCATGTTTTCGATCAGCACCGACAGGTGCAGTTCGCCACGGCCGGATACGCGGAACGCGTCCGCATCTTCTGTTTCTTCTACGCGCAGCGCAACGTTGTGTACCAGCTCTTTGTTCAGGCGCTCAAGGATCTGACGCGAAGTCACATACTTGCCTTCCTGACCGCAGAACGGCGAGGTGTTGACGTTGAAGAACATGGTTACGGTCGGTTCGTCGACGCTCAGCGCTGGCAGCGCCTCTACATTCTGCGGATCGCAGATGGTATCGGAGATGTTCAGCTCGCCCAGGCCGGTGATCGCGATGATGTCGCCCGCTTCCGCCAGGTCGGTGTCGATACGCTCCAGGCCCAGGTGGCCCAGCACTTTACCGACTTTACCGTTGCGCGTTTTGCCTTCGCTGTCGACAACGGTCACCTGCTGGTTTGGCTTAACTTTACCGCGCTTGATGCGGCCGATGCCGATTACGCCCAGGTAGTTGTTGTAGTCCAGCTGCGAGATCTGCATCTGCAGCGGCGCGTCAACTTCCACCTGCGGCGGAGAAACGTGCTCGACGATCGCCTGGTACAGCGGGGTCATATCTTCAGCCATGTCGGTGTGATCCAGACCGGCGATGCCCTGCAGCGCAGATGCGTAAATGATCGGGAAATCAAGCTGCTCGTCGGTCGCGTCCAGGTTGACGAACAGGTCGAATACCTGGTCAACAACCCAGTCAGGACGCGCGCCCGGACGGTCAATCTTGTTGATTACAACGATCGGCTTCAAACCATGGGCAAAGGCTTTTTTGGTCACGAAGCGAGTTTGCGGCATAGGGCCATCCATCGCATCTACAACCAGCAGCACCGAATCAACCATGGACATGACGCGCTCTACCTCACCGCCAAAGTCGGCGTGTCCTGGGGTATCAACGATGTTGATACGGTAGTCATTCCATTTGATAGCGGTGTTTTTAGCGAGGATGGTAATTCCACGCTCTTTCTCCAAATCGTTGGAGTCCATCACACGCTCAGTCGCTTCGGTACGCGCGTCAAAGGTACCGGACTGTTGCAGCAGCTTATCAACCAGGGTGGTCTTACCATGGTCTACGTGCGCGATGATGGCGATGTTACGCAAATTTTCGATCACAACTTTGCCTCAGGCATTAGAAATAGCGCGCTATTGTACACGGATTAAGCGGGATACTGAACACGATCACACTTTTCACCTGAAGTTTATTGCACTGGCGGAAATTTGCGCTGGATGCGGTGCACTTAATGCACTAAGTTGGAGGTTCGCACCATTTTGGTGCTATCAAAAGGCGGCAAAGCACAGTTTTGGTGCAAATTCGCCAGTCTGGTGCAGCACGCTGGCAACAAAAGAGTGCGCGCAGGCGTGATTTAGCTGCAAAAAAGAAAGTTGGCACAGAATTCGCTTTATCTCTTTCAAGCGAAAACAGCAGTTGCACGACGGTTGCAGAGCTTGCCGAGATCGGTTGGTTGGGAATGGCGGTCAGACACTTCATGTTTCAGACGACGCAGCCACTCACCACGATGACAATGACCATTTCCAGGAGAGTTGAGTATGTCCGCTGAACACGTTCTCTCGATGATGAACGAGCACGAAGTTAAGTTTGTTGACCTGCGTTTTACCGATACCAAAGGTAAAGAACAGCACGTTACTATCCCTGCTCACCAGGTTAACGCTGACTTCTTCGAAGAAGGCAAAATGTTTGACGGCTCCTCTATCGGCGGCTGGAAAGGCATTAACGAATCAGACATGGTGCTGATGCCGGACGCGACCACCGCCGTTCTGGATCCGTTCTTCGAAGACCCGACGCTGATCATTCGTTGTGACATCCTCGAGCCAGGCACCATGCAGGGCTACGATCGCGACCCGCGTTCTATCGCCAAACGCGCTGAAGAGTATCTGCGCGCGTCCGGCATCGCCGACACCGTGCTGTTTGGACCGGAGCCGGAATTCTTCCTGTTCGACGACATCCGTTTCGGCTCGTCAACTTCCGGTTCGCACGTCGCTATCGACGATATCGAAGCGGCCTGGAACACCGGCAAAGAGTACGAAGGCGGCAACAAAGGCCACCGTCCGGGCCTGAAAGGCGGTTATTTCCCGGTTCCGCCGGTCGACTCCGCGCAGGATATCCGCTCTGCCATGTGTCTGACCATGGAGCAGATGGGCCTAGTGGTTGAAGCGCACCACCACGAAGTGGCGACCGCTGGTCAGAACGAAGTGGCGACCCGCTTCAACACCATGACCAAGAAAGCGGACGAAATTCAGATCTACAAATATGTGGTGCACAACGTCGCGCACGCCTACGGCAAAACCGCGACCTTTATGCCGAAGCCGATGTTCGGCGACAACGGTTCAGGTATGCACTGCCATATGTCTCTCTCTAAAGGCGGCGTGAACCTGTTCGCAGGCGACAAATACGGCGGCCTGTCTGAAACCGCGCTGTTCTACATCGGCGGCATCATCAAGCACGCGAAAGCGATCAACGCTCTGGCGAACCCGACCACTAACTCCTACAAGCGTCTGGTGCCTGGTTACGAAGCGCCGGTTATGCTGGCTTACTCTGCCCGTAACCGCTCTGCCTCTATCCGTATTCCAGTCGTCGCCAGCCCGAAAGCGCGCCGTATCGAAGCGCGCTTCCCGGATCCGGCCGCTAACCCGTACCTGGCGTTCACCGCGCTGCTGATGGCTGGCCTGGACGGCGTGATCAATAAGATCCACCCGGGCGATGCCATGGACAAGAACCTTTACGATCTGCCGCCGGAAGAAGAAGCGGAGATTCCAAAAGTTGCTGGTTCGCTGGAAGAAGCGCTGAACGCACTGAACGAAGATCGCGAGTTCCTGACCCGCGGCGGTGTGTTCACCGACGACGCCATCGACGCCTACATCGAACTGCGTAAAGTCGAAAACGACCGTATCCGCATGACGCCGCACCCGGTCGAGTTCGAGCTTTACTACAGCGTTTAATCTTTATTCTGCACCGGTCGCGTTGCCGCCTCAGGCGGCAACAGGATAGATCCCGAGGCTGCTAACGCAGCGGCGACGCGCAAGGCGCAGAAGATTTTTGTTGCCGTGGAAACTTTAGCCCATCTCCGGATGGGCTTTTTTCGCCGCGAAATCATCGTTCAGCCGTCTGGAAACAGACGCGGAAGAGTATAATGCACTAAATTAGTGCAGAGGAACGCTGTATGGCAACTGGCTCCCTGCCCGACGCGGGGCAAATTCTCAACTCCCTGATAAACAGTATTCTGCTGGTGGACGACGATCTGGTCATCCATTACGCCAACCCGGCGGCGCAGCAGTTACTGGCGCAAAGCTCACGCAAATTGTTCGGCACCCCGCTGCCCGATCTGACCGGCTACTTTTCGCTGAATATCGAGGTGATGCGCGAGAGTCTGGAGGCTGGCCAGGGTTTTACCGACAGCGAAGTGACGCTGGTGGTCGACGGTCGCGCGCACGTAATGGCGCTAACGGCGCAACGGCTGCCGGACGGCTTTATTCTGCTGGAGATGGCGCCGATGGATAACCAGCGCCGTCTCAGCCAGGAGCAGCTTCAGCATGCGCAGCAGGTGGCGGCGCGCGATCTGGTGCGAGGACTCGCACACGAAATTAAAAATCCGCTGGGCGGACTTCGCGGCGCAGCGCAGCTGCTGTCGCGCGCGCTGCCCGATCCGTCGCTGAACGAATATACCAAAGTCATTATCGAGCAGGCGGACCGCCTGCGTAACCTGGTGGATCGTCTGCTCGGTCCGCAGCAGCCTGGCATGCATATCACGCAGAGCATTCACCAGGTTGCGGAACGGGTGGTGAATCTGGTGTCGATGGAGCTGCCGGAGAATGTCGCGCTGGTGCGCGATTACGATCCCAGTCTGCCGGAGCTGCCGCACGATCCCGATCAGATTGAGCAGGTGTTGCTGAACGTGGTGCGCAACGCGCTGCAGGCGCTAGGCGACGAGGGCGGCACCATTATTCTACGCACCCGCACCGCCTTCCAGCTTACCCTGCACGGCACGCGCTACCGCCTTGTGGCGCGCATCGACGTTGAGGATGACGGCCCGGGCATTCCGGCGCAGCTGCAGGATACGCTGTTCTATCCGATGGTGAGCGGGCGCGAAGGCGGCACCGGCCTGGGTCTCTCTATCGCCCGTAGCCTGATTGATCAGCATTCAGGAAAAATTGAGTTCAACAGTTGGCCTGGACACACCGAATTTTCGGTTTATCTGCCTATTCGCCAGTGAGGTTTCTATGCAACGAGGGATAGTCTGGATCGTCGATGACGATAGCTCCATCCGCTGGGTGCTTGAACGCGCGCTTACTGGAGCCGGGTTAAGCTGCGCCACTTTCGACAGCGGCAATGAGGTGCTGGACGCGCTCTCAAGCAAAACCCCAGACGTTTTACTGTCAGATATTCGCATGCCGGGCATGGATGGGCTGGCGCTGCTGAAACAAATCAAACAGCGTCATCCGATGCTGCCGGTCATCATTATGACGGCGCACTCCGACCTCGACGCCGCCGTCAGCGCTTATCAGCAAGGGGCGTTCGACTATCTGCCGAAACCCTTCGATATTGATGAGGCGGTAGCGCTGGTCGAGCGCGCCATTAGTCACTATCAGGAGCAGCAGCAGCCGCGCAATCAGCCTGTCAGCGGCCCCACCACCGATATCATCGGCGAAGCGCCGGCGATGCAGGATGTGTTCCGCATTATCGGCCGCTTGTCGCGCTCGTCGATCAGCGTGCTGATCAATGGCGAATCGGGAACCGGGAAAGAGCTGGTCGCGCATGCGCTGCATCGTCACAGCCCGCGCGCCAAAGCGCCTTTTATCGCCCTCAATATGGCGGCTATCCCGAAAGATTTGATCGAGTCAGAGCTGTTCGGTCATGAAAAAGGGGCGTTTACCGGCGCGAATCAGATTCGTCAGGGCCGTTTCGAGCAGGCGGACGGCGGCACGCTGTTTCTGGATGAGATCGGCGATATGCCGCTCGACGTGCAGACGCGCCTGCTGCGCGTGCTGGCCGACGGGCAGTTCTACCGCGTCGGCGGCTATGCGCCGGTCAAAGTCGACGTGCGCATAATTGCGGCTACGCACCAGAATCTTGAGCTGCGGGTGCAGGAAGGCAAGTTCCGCGAGGACCTGTTCCACCGCCTGAACGTGATCCGCGTGCATCTGCCGCCGCTGCGCGAGCGCCGTGAGGACATTCCTCGCCTGGCGCGCTATTTCCTGCAGGTGGCGGCCCGCGAGCTGGGCGTCGAGGCGAAAATCCTTCATCCAGAAACCGAAGCGGCGCTGACGCGTCTGCACTGGTCCGGCAACGTGCGCCAGCTGGAGAACACCTGCCGCTGGCTGACGGTGATGGCGGCCGGTCAGGAGGTGCTGATTCAGGATCTGCCTCCTGAGCTGTTCGAGTCCAGCACGCCGGAAAGTCCGGTGCAGTCGCTGCCGGACAGCTGGGCGACCCTGCTGGCGCAGTGGGCCGACCGCGCGCTGCGTTCCGGTCATCAAAACCTGCTCTCCGAAGCGCAGCCGGAGATGGAGCGCACCCTGCTGACCACCGCCCTGCGTCATACGCAGGGACACAAGCAGGAAGCGGCAAGATTGCTGGGCTGGGGACGTAATACCCTCACGCGCAAGCTGAAAGAGCTGGGCATGGAGTAACGAGCGAGGGGCAAGGCGGCTTTTTACACAAAGCGTCGCCTTGTCCCGCTTTACATGCCGATGCCGTTCAGTATCATACGGGCGGCTATCGGGAGATGAACGATGTTAGATTCCTTTCTTCACATGATTTCGCACAATGTCGCCGTTATCGGCAGCGCCTTCGGCCACTCGCCGCAGGCTGCCTTCGCGACCGTGCTGTGCGCTATCATGGTCAACCTGTTTAACTAAACTCCGCGCCAGCGCGTTTTCGCCTTAAATCACGCGCGAAAACTGCTGCTGGCGCGCCTTCTGGCGCAGATAAACGTCAAAGCACATGCAGATGTTGCGGATCAGCAAACGGCCTGCGCCGGTGACCTGCAAACCGCCAGCGCGCCGCTCCACCAGCCCATCGTCGATCAGCGGCTGCAACAGCGCTAAATCCTCGGCGAAATAGTTGCAGAAGCGAATCGCGTGCTGTGCTTCAATGGCGCGGAAATCGAGCGAGAAGTTGCAAATCAGCTGCTTGATGACGTCGCGCCGCAGGCAGTCGTCCGCGGTAAGCGCTACGCCGCGCCACAGCGCCTCGCCGCGCGTTGCTACCGCATCGTACCAGCGATTCAGCTCTTTCTCGTTCTGCGCGTAGCTGTCGCCAGCCATGCTGATGGCGGACACGCCGAGCCCCAGCAGATCGCTGTCGCCCTGAGTGGTATAGCCCTGGAAGTTGCGATGCAGCAATCCGGCGCGCTGCGCCTGCGCCAGCTCGTCCTGCGGCTTCGCAAAGTGATCCATGCCGATAAAGTCATAGCCCTGCTGCGTCAGCGTCGCGATGGTCTGCTGCAGGATTTGCAGCTTCTGTTGCGCCGACGGCAGCTCCTGCTCTTTGATTTTACGCTGCGCCGCAAACAGCGCCGGCAGATGCGCATAGTTGAACACGCTCATACGGTCCGGATTAAGCGCAATCACGCGCTGCAGGGTATACGCAAAGCTCTCCGGCGTTTGCAGCGGCAAGCCGTAGATAAGATCGATGCTGGTAGAGTGAAAGCCCTGCTCGCGCGCTCGCGCCATCAGCGCAAAAATCGCCTCTTCGTCCTGAACGCGATTTACGCGTTCCTGCACCGCTTTATTGAAATCCTGCACGCCCATGCTCAGCCGGTTAAAGCCGAGCTGGCGCAGGTGCGAAATAGTATCGGGATCGATTTCGCGCGGATCGACCTCGATCGACATCTCCAGATCGTCCGCCAGGCTGAAGTGATCCCTCAGCAATGCCACCAGCCGTGAAAGCTGGTCATGATTAAGGAAGGTCGGCGTGCCGCCGCCCCAGTGCAGCTGCGTGACGCGCCGGTCGCGGAACAGCGGCGCGCGCTGGCGGATCTCCTGCGCCAGCGCGTCCAGATAGCGGTCAGCTTTATGCAGCTGACGCGTCACGACCTTATTGCAGCCGCAGAAATAGCAGAGCTTATGGCAGAACGGGATATGAACGTAGAGCGACAGCGGGCGCTCCGGATAGCGCGCCACGGCACGCAGAAAATCCGCCTCGCCGTAGCTGTCGCTGAATTCAAGCGCAGTAGGGTATGAGGTATAGCGCGGACCGGCGTAATTGTATTTTTCAATAAGCCGCTGGTCCCAGGAGACAGGTTGCAAAGACATGCTTACTCCTTCCGGTGACGTCTGAGAGAAGGTCGCGATGCAGAAGAGAGGAAAGGTGGGCGGGACTGAACCCGACGTAAACGTGACTTCAGACGCGACAGGCGGCGTAGTTTAGCCAATAACCAGATGAGATAACACGACAGCAGCAGCGCTAAAATTGATCCAGGCCAAAACATAACGATTTACCTGTCTGGCGCGGCATGCGCCGGAGCGCATGCCGATCAAAAAACTCAGTTGCCTTTCAGCAGGCGATACATATCTTCTTCGGCCTGCTCGTCTTCCGCTTCATCATCCATGTCGATGCCGAGCTGCTCCATCAGTTCATCGATGCGGTCCAGGGTTTCATCCAGCCAGGCCTGCTCTTCAGCCGACAGCGTGTCGCCGTTTTCCATGCGATCCAGCAGCGCGTCGAGACGCTCGCTGTTTTCCAGCTGCGCCAGCTCCTCTTCCGGGCTAAGACGCACTTTTTTCGCGACGGGCTTCGCCGCTTTTTTTACCGGCGCGCTGGCTGTTGCGCCATCCGCCACCAGCGGGATCGGTTTTTTACTGCCGATGCGCGGATCTTTGGCTTTATTGCCCTGGCCAGCCTTCCCTGCGCTGACGGCAGGATTGGCGCGGCTGCCGGATGCGTTGCCGCGATGCTTTTTATCACGCTTGCGATCGCGTGCGGCCTCGTTAAGTTCTTCGCGCGATTTGCGCTTTGTTTTACTTGCCGGTTTAGCGTGCGCGCCGCGTACAGGTTGCTTCATGATGTCAGGTCTCACTGTTTTTAATCAGTATCAGTATAACCCTCTCACTCCTGTCGCTGCTTTTTTGTCGGCGATGCGCACCTTAACGTACGTATCTTCTTCTCAAGCTCGTCTGACAACAGAGGGGACAGAATTGCGGCGAAATCTAGCAGAAAGCGGACAAAGAAAAAAGGCGACAGCCTATGCTGTCGCCTTATTTCGCACCTTCCGCAGAAGGAATCATATTTTTAATCCCTTTTGGCTCGCAACGTCCCGGTCGATCCCGCGCCTGCCCAACTCCTGAGCGAATCCATGTCCTTGTCCGGCCTGTTATCCCTGACCGTCTCCTCTCCTTTGCTCGCGGTCGTCCCGACGCTCCTGAGCACATCATCCTGATGGGTGCAGCCCTGCACTGCCCAATAATGTAGACCAACCTGCGGAACCCACAACCTGACATCAGGCTTTTTTGCGCCTTTAAACGCCCATCAGCCTTCAAGCACATGATTATAAAGGTTTTAAATTTTCAAATTTTTTAGTAAAAACAGTAATCGCTGGCAGCTTTTATGGCTGATATCTTACAAAAGCCGGTCGATCGATGCTCTCGGGCACTTTTGCGCCATAACGCGTATAATCAGCGCCAATGCCCGCATTCGTCTCTGGAGTTAAACTTTGTCTGCACTGAATTATCACGTTACCCATTTCATCCTCAGCGCCCCGGATATCCGCCATCTGCCAGCCGATACCGGTATTGAGGTCGCCTTCGCCGGGCGTTCCAACGCGGGTAAATCCAGCGCGCTGAATACGCTGACCAATCAAAAAAGTCTGGCGCGCACCAGTAAAACGCCTGGACGCACGCAGCTGATCAACCTGTTTGAGGTCACTGAAGGCAAACGCCTGGTGGATTTGCCCGGCTACGGCTATGCCGAAGTGCCGGAAGAGATGAAGCGCAAATGGCAGCGCGCGCTGGGCGAATATCTGCAAAAGCGCGAAGCGCTGAAAGGCCTGGTGGTATTGATGGATATTCGTCATCCGTTAAAAGATCTCGACCAGCAGATGATTCAGTGGGCGGTAGAGAGCGGGATTCCGGTGATGGTACTGCTGACTAAGGCGGATAAACTCGCTTCCGGCGCGCGCAAAGCGCAGCTCAATATGGTGCGCGAAGCGGCGCTGGCCTTTATGGGCGATGTGCAGGTGGAGATGTTCTCCTCCCTGAAAAAGATGGGCGTCGACAAGCTGCGTCAAAAACTGGACGTCTGGTTTAACGAACTGGCGCCTGCGCAGGATGACTCCGCTGAGGCGTAACAGCCTTGCGAAATTTAGCAAAAGCCCAATAAAAAACGCCCCAGTCATAAAATGACTGGGGCGGCTAATATTCAGCCAAATCCGATTACGTGAAGTAAAAGGTCTGAAAGATAGAACATCTTACCTCTGTACCCTACGCCTCGAACTTTACCTGATTTTTTCTGACGGACAAAGGGTTTTTTGTAGTTAGCTTTCATCAAACGACATGATTTTTCATGCGTTCGTCACAAAAATCGCCTCTGACTGTAGTTTAATTACTAAAAAAATGCTTAACCGAGAAGCAGTTAGAAACCGCGTGCTTTTGTCTCGCGCTGAATCGGTTAAACAGACTTTTTTCTTATATCCTGAGCAGGCTGGCAACAAAGCGTCGTCGCCAGCCTGAGCGATCTCAATCAGTGTGCCTCGTCCCAGTTTTCGCCGACGCCGACCTCAACCTGCAGCGGCACGTCCAGCTTCATGCTGCCTTCCATTAGCGCGCGGATCTGCTGGCTGGCGGACTCAACCTCATCGCCCTGTACTTCGAACACCAGTTCATCATGAACCTGCATGATCATCCTGATCGCGCCGTCGTTGCGCTGTTGCAGCCAGTCGTCTACCGCAATCATTGCACGCTTAATGATATCCGCCGCCGTGCCCTGCATCGGCGCGTTGATAGCCGCTCGTTCAGCCGCTTTACGGCGAATAGCGTTGCTGGAGTTGATGTCCGGCAGCCACAGTCGACGTCCGTCCAGGGTTTCGACATAGCCTTTGCTGGCCGCCAGCTGGCGCGTGTTTTCCATATAGCGCAGCACGCCAGGATAGCGTTCAAAGTAGAGATCCATATAGCGCTTCGCTTCGCCCGCGCCGATGTTGAGCTGACGCGACAGGCCAAACGCGCTCATGCCGTAAATCAGGCCGAAGTTAATTGCCTTCGCGCTGCGGCGCTGTTCGCCGCTCACCTTATCCAGCGCGACGCCGAAGACTTCTGACGCGGTGGCGCGGTGGATATCTTCGCCGTGCGCGAAGGCGTCCAGCAGGCCTTTATCCTGCGACAGGTGCGCCATGATGCGCAGCTCGATTTGCGAGTAGTCCGCCGCGACGATGCGGTTGCCTTTCCCGGCGATAAACGCCTGACGGATGCGGCGGCCCTCGTCATTGCGCACCGGAATATTCTGCAGATTAGGATCGGTAGAGGAGAGGCGCCCTGTCGCGGTTACCGCCTGGTGATAGGAGGTATGGACGCGGCCAGTGAGCGGATTGATCATCTGCGGCAGTTTGTCGGTGTAGGTGGACTTAAGCTTCGACAGACCGCGATGCTCCAGGATGACTTTCGGCAGCGGATAATCGAGCGCCAGCTCCGCCAGCACCTCTTCGCTGGTAGAAGGCGCGCCGCCCGGCGTTTTCTTGGTCGGTTTGATGCCTTGTTTTTCAAACAGGATGGTCTGCAGCTGCTTGGTAGACGACAGGTTAAAAGGCTCGCCCGCCAGCTCATGCGCCTTCTGCTCCAGCTCCGCCAGCCTGAGCGTCAGTTCTTTGGAGTGCTGCGCCAGAATGCCCTGATCGATCAGCACGCCGTTACGCTCGACGCGCGAGATCACCGTGACCAGCGGCATTTCGATTTCTTCGAAGACATGCTTCGGGCCCGCCTCTTTTTCCAGCTCCGCCCACATTTTCAGGTGCAGCTGAAGCGTGACGTCTGCATCTTCCGCCGCATAGTGCGCTGCCTGCTCTAGCGCGATTTGGTTGAACGTCAGCTGATTTTTCCCTTTGCCGGCGATCTCTTCGAAAGTCACGGTTTTATGATTCAGCCAGCGCGCCGACAGGCTGTCCATGTCGTGTTTGCCCACTACGCTGTTAAGGATGTATGACTCCAGCATGGTATCGAACTTAATACCGCCCAGTTCGATATCGTAGTTTTTCAGCACGCCCCGGTCGTACTTCAGGTTCTGGCCTACCTTTAGCGCATTGTCATCTTCAAGAATTGGCTTGAGCTGCGCCAGCACCTCGCGGCGATCAAGCTGATCCGGCGCATCGAGATAGTCGTGACCTACAGGCAGATAAGCGGCCTCGCCCGGCGCGACGGCCAGCGCGATGCCAACAATGTTGGCGCTGAGCGTATCAAGCGAGTCAGTTTCGAGATCGAACGCAAACAGATCGCTCTGTTGCAGCTTCTCCAGCCATTCGTCGAGCGTCGCCTGATCGAGAATGGTGACGTAACCGTCAGAGGCGAGCACGCTGGTCGCCTCTGGCTTAGCAGGCGCTTCATCCGGCAGCGCCTGCTGCGCTTTCAGATTGCTCTTTTTACCCTGCAGCCATTTGCCGTCCTGCAGATCGGCCAGCCAGCGTTTGAATTCGTAACGGCTGAATAACGCCTGCAGAGCGGCGACGTCCGGCTCGGCGACCGTCAGTTCGCTGCAGCTGAGCTCAAGCTCAACGTCGGTTTTAATGGTGGCCAGCTGATAAGAGAGAAAGGCGACGTCGCGATTCTGCTCAAGCTTGGCCGCCATGGTTTTCGCGCCGCGGAAAGAGAGCTCCGCGACCTTATCCAGATTTTCATAAATCGACCGCATGCCGCCTAATCCCTGCAGCAGCGCCTGCGCAGTTTTTTCGCCCACGCCCGGCACGCCTGGAATGTTATCCGAACTGTCGCCCATCATCGCCAGAAAGTCGATAATCAGCGCTGGCGGCACGCCATACTTTTGCTCGACTTCTTCAGGGCCGAGGATGGTATTAGTCATGGTGTTGATCAGAGTGATATTGGGCGTCACCAGCTGCGCCATATCTTTATCGCCGGTGCTGATCAGCACGGGACGACCCTCTTTCTCCGCCTGCAACGCCAGCGTACCGATCACGTCGTCCGCCTCGACGCCGCTTACCGCCAGCAGCGGCAGGCCCATCGCCTTCACCATCTCGTGCAACGGCGCGGTTTGCGCGCGCAGATCGTCCGGCATCGGCGGGCGATGCGATTTGTAGTGCTCGAACAGCTCATCCCTGAAGGTTTTGCCCTTGGCGTCAAATACCACGGCAACGTGGCTTGGATTGTATTGCGCCAGCAGACTTTTCAACATGTTGAGCACGCCATACATCGCGCCGGTAGGCTCGCCTGCGCTATTGGTGAGCGGCGGAAACGCATGATAAGCGCGGTAAAGGTAGGATGAGCCATCAACCAGAATCAGGGGATTTTCTGCAATTTGCGCCATAAGTCTGTGTAATCTTCGTTGCCATGGATTGGACTATAAGGATGCCACAGCTTGAGCAGAATGTTGAACGCAGGCCGCCCATGCTGCGATTTTTTCGCGCTTTTACGGTACGGATCGCAAGGATCTTTCTGTGGATAACTTTGTGCGCAAAAATCATAACGTATTACGGCTAACGGTATAAAATGCCGACATGTTTTGTAAAAGCACTCTAAATCAGCAACTTAAGTTATTACCGTGACAGGGTGTGCCTTTCTGCACAGGCAGTGGCTTATGTGGATATTAAATCGGAAAGGATGCAGATGGACTATTTAGCTAAATAATTTCAATCATAAAAAAACGCCGACACTGTCGGCGTTTTCAGACGTAATGCGCGTTTTTATTTCTGGCTGACCAGGAATTTCACCACGTTGGCATATTCCGCGACAAAGTTATCCATGGAGCTGGTGTCGAGACCGCCATTGTTAACCATATATTTGCCGTTGATGAACATTGCCGGCACACCGCGCAGATCAACGTCAGCAGCGGCTTTTTGCTGCTGCGCAACCAGCGCTTTTACGGCAAAGCTGTTCCAGGCGGCGTCATATTCCTGAGAAGAGATGCCTGCCGCGTTAATAAAGGCGGCTTTCAGGCTGTCGGCATCGGTAATAGTCTGGGTTTTCTGAATGCCATCAAAGATCGGCGCCGTGACTTTATCCTCGACGCCCAGCGCCATTGCCACCGCCCATGCATGCGTTACAACCGGACCGAAATCGCCGCCCAAAAAGTCGACGTGATATTTAACCACTTTGGTATCAGCGGGCAGATTCTTTTTTACGGCCTCGCCAATGTGATAGACGCGCTCGAACTGATAGCAGTGCGGACAAAAGAAGGAGAAGAACTCCAGCACCTGCGGTTCGCCAGCAACGGGTTTTGGCAGGCTGACGTATTGCTGACCATCGGTAAACTGGGCAGCAGAAGCGCTGAACGCCAGCACTAAACCAACCAGTGCAAACCAAATTTTCTTCATTGTGAAAAATTCTCCTGACTTCTCTATTTAAAATTGCGGGGTCAGCTGCAGCGGCGGTTCCTGCAACAGCTTCTCCTGCTCGGTAAATTGCGAAATCTGTCTGCGCCAGAAATCCTCATCCGTCATCCATGGAAACGCACGGGGAAAGGCTGGATCCTGCCAGCGGCGCGCAACCCAGGCCAGATAATAAACCATGCGCATGGCGCGTAAAGGCTCAATCAGTGACAATTCATTAATATCAAAATCGCTGAACTCAGTATAAGCCTCAAGCAGGATATCCCACTGAATGCGCTGCTCCTGCCGATCGCCGTTGATCAGCATCCAGAGATCCTGCACCGCCGGCCCGTTACGCGCATCGTCGAGATCGACGAAGAAGGGTCCGTCGCGCCACAGAATATTGCCCGGATGGCAATCGCCATGGAGACGCAGCGGCTGCCAGCTGTGATGCCAGCGCTGCTGTAAGGCGACGCCAAGCTTATCTACGGCCTGCAACAGCGCCGGCTTCAGGGAAGCGGGCACCAGGGCATTGCTCGCCAGTTCGGCGCGCGGCTGATGCAGATATTCCTCTAAATCCATGGTGGGACGGTGTTCAAAGCGCTGCTTGCGCCCGGTCTGGTGTATGCGCCCGAGAAAGCGACCCACCCACTCCAGATGCTCATCATTGTCGGTTTCATACTGACGACCGCCAAGACTGGGAAACACGGTAAACATGAAGCCAGCATGGCTATGCAGCGTTTTTCCCTGCAGGATCAGAGGCGCGGCAACCGGCACCTCATCCGCCTGCAGATCGCGCGTGAAGCTATGCTCTTCTTCAATTTGCGCCGCGCTCCAGCGCTGCGGGCGATAAAACTTCACCACGTAGCGATGCCGGTCTTCATCACTGAACTGATAGACGCGGTTTTCATAGCTGTTAAGCGCGGTTAATCCAGACTCAACCCGAAGTCCGGTTTCCCATAGCGCATCGAGGATGGCGTCAGGATCAAGCGTCTGGAAATTAAAAGCGGCATCCATAGGATTATCCGTTACAGTCTTTACTCGAAGCCGCCAAGCATAGCATTAGTTATCATCCTTAATCACACCGCGCGCGCGCAGCAGCGCAGTTTTAAAATCCGTTTCATAATCTTTTTGTCGGCCGGGAATTTCCGCATACTTATCGGCATTGCGCATTTTCAGATGGTAAATCAATACGTCATCGGTTAATTCACTTAATGGGCCACTGAAACCCGATTCCTGCGCCAGTTTTTGTAAAAACTGCGTCAGGTTAAGGTCAGGCTCCTGTTGCCACGCAGGACGCAGTAGCTCAAGCAGTTCATTCAGGCGATGGTATTTCATCTATTTGTCCTCATCACAGCTTTGTTATAAGCCTTTAAACAGGAGTATCGGCATGACAGCATTAACCGGCGTTATTCTGGCCGGCGGACAGGGGCGTCGCATGGGCGGTCAGGATAAAGGGCTGGTGCTGTTTCGCGGCATCCCGCTTTATCAGCATGTTCTTCAACGGCTCAGGCCGCAAGTCGACATTGTCATGATAAGCGCCAACCGTAACCTTGATCGTTATCAGTCGAGCGGCTGTAGGGTGATCTCTGATACTTTGCCTGACTATCCGGGACCGCTGGCGGGCATGCTGAGCGGCCTGCAAGCCGCGCAAACGGAATGGGTGGTCTTCTGTTCCTGCGACACGCCCTTCGTGCCCATTGATTACGTAGAGCAGCTAGAACGACGCAAAGCACAGGCACCTGCCGTGTGGGCGCGCTCGGTCGAGCGCGATCATCCCGCGCTGGCGCTGTTGCATCGCAGCCTTGCGGAGCCGCTTGCTGATTATTTGCAGCGCGGGGAGCGACGCCTGATGCAGTTTTTACGCGAACAGGGCGGCCATGCGGTGACGATAAGCCAGGATGACGCCGCGTTTCGCAATGTGAATACACCTGACGATCTCGAGGATAACGCGCGATGACGCTGCCGTTACTGGCTATCGCCGCCTGGAGCGGCACCGGGAAAACCACGCTTTTGCAACAGGTGATCCCGCAGCTGAAAGCGCGAGGCATTCGGCCCGGCTTGATAAAGCATACGCATCATCAGATGGAGATCGATACGCCGGGAAAAGACAGCTATCTGCTGCGAAAAGCGGGTGCTGATCAGGTTATTGTCGCCAGTTCGCAGCGCTGGGCGCTGATGTGCGAGACGCCGGACGTCACGCTCGATTTGCGCTATCTGGTCAGTCGTATGGATGCGACGCTGCTGGATATGGTGCTGGTGGAAGGATTCAAAGATGAGCCGGTGCCGAAAATTATTCTGTGGCGCGCCGGCGTAAAAGGTGAGGATTTGCCGCTGCTGGACGAGCACGTTATCGCTGTCGCCAGCGATAGCCGCTTTGACACAGATGTGCCCTTGCTGGATCTCAATCGTCCCGACGAGATTACTGCCTTTATCGCCAAATGGTTAGGCAGAGCGTAACGCGATCCGACGTGCTGAAGGAGAGATCTTTTAGCGCGTTGTTTTCTGGTCTGAAAAGCAAAAAACCCTGACCGTGAGGTCAGGGTTATCGCAGTTGGATGCCTGGCAGTTCCCTACTCTCGCATGGGGAGACCCCACACTACCATCGGCGCTACGGCGTTTCACTTCTGAGTTCGG
>NZ_JPQA01000009.1:0-256446 GCF_000738765.1 Pantoea sp. NGS-ED-1003 | reverse complement strand
AGATTTTCAGCTTGTTAACGGATAAAGAATTAGCGGGAACGAAAGATTTTGCGCTGAAGCAAGGCGGCAAGCGCGGTAAAGGAAGGAGCATACTGAGGTATGTGACTGACTTTACGAGAGCAGCCAACGCAGCAGCAGCGTAAAAGATTCGTTCCGTGCACAAGAATTTGCCTGGCGGCCTTAGCGCGGCGGTCCCACCTGACCCCATGCCGAACTCAGAAGTGAAACGCCGTAGCGCCGATGGTAGTGTGGGGTCTCCCCATGCGAGAGTAGGGAACTGCCAGGCATCCAACTGCGATAACCCTGACCTCACGGTCAGGGTTTTTTGCGTTTTCAGGCCAGAAAAAAACACTTTCTCAGTTACACGTGTTACAACTAAACCTCTTGCGCATCACATTTACCGCAGCGCAACCGCGATAACGTTTCGTTGTCCCGAATGAAATGCTTTACTCATTGTTTTAACGCTGCTTATCAGCAAGGAACTTGAGGTAAAGCATGGCAGAATTTAATTCGCGCTCATCCCGAACTGGGGTAGAAGAGTCGGGGATCAGCAAGAAACGCGTCTGGGCGATCGTCGGCGCATCGTCGGGTAATCTGGTCGAATGGTTCGACTTCTACGTCTACTCATTCTTCTCACTCTATTTTGCGCATATCTTTTTTCCTAAAGGCGATACCACCACGCAGCTGCTGCAAACCGCAGGGGTATTCGCTGCAGGGTTTTTAATGCGTCCCATCGGCGGTTGGCTGTTTGGCTATATCGGCGATCGGCACGGTCGTAAAAAATCGATGCTTATCTCGGTGTGCATGATGTGCTTCGGCTCGCTGGTCATCGCCTGCCTGCCTGGCTATGGCTCTATCGGCATCGCGGCCCCGGCGATCCTGCTGCTGGCGCGCATGTTTCAGGGACTGTCGGTGGGCGGCGAATATGGCACCAGCGCCACCTATATGAGCGAGGTTGCGCTGGAAGGGCGCAAAGGTTTTTACGCATCCTTCCAGTACGTTACGCTTATCGGCGGCCAGCTGCTGGCAGTGCTGACGGTGGTGGTGCTGCAGTTTATCCTTAGCGAAGAGGATCTACGCAGCTGGGGCTGGCGCATCCCCTTTTTCCTCGGCGCCATCCTGGCGGTTGTAGCTCTCTGGCTGCGCCGATCGCTGCATGAAACCTCAGATAATCAGAGTCGTCATCATAAAGACGCCGGCAGCATTACCGGACTGCTGCGCAACCATACGCGCGCTTTCCTGATGGTGCTGGGTTTCACCGCTGGCGGCTCGCTGAGCTTCTACACCTTTACCACCTACATGCAAAAGTATCTGGTGAACACGGCGGGCATGGATGCGAAAAGCGCCAGCGGCCTGATGACCGCCGCGCTGCTGGTATTTATGCTGATACAGCCGGTTATCGGCGCGCTGTCCGATAAAATTGGCCGTCGGGGTTCGATGCTGATTTTCGGCGCGGGCGCCGCTGTCTGCACCGTTCCCATTCTTACCGCGCTGCAAAGTGTGCAGAGTCCGACCGTCGCCTTCTGCCTGATTATGCTGGCGCTGCTGATAACCAGCTTCTATACCGCTATCAGCGGCATCCTCAAGGCCGAGATGTTTCCGCCTGAGGTGCGTGCGCTTGGCGTCGGCTTATCCTATGCCGTAGCCAATGCGATTTTCGGCGGCTCGGCGGAATATGTCGCGCTGCTGATGAAGCAGCAGGGGATCGAAACCACCTTCTTCTGGTATGTTTCGGCAATGGGCGCGCTGGCGTTTCTGGTGTCGCTGCTGCTGCACAAGCGCGGCAAGGGCATTAAGCTGTAAAGGTTGGCAGGGCCTTCTGGCAGGAGCGATGGCCTGCGGCGACAGACGCCGCAGGCAAAGCATTACAGAATACGGCTAATCAGACGGTCGATACGAATACGGCGCAGACGACGAATCAGCTTGCGCACCTTAGCGGGATAGTCAGAAATGCTTTCCAGATCGCGGAAATGCTTCACTACCTCCGTATGCGTGCGGATCAGCGCCAGCTCTTTTTCACGCTGCTCGGCGAGCTGCTGCAGCGGATCGTGGATCAGCACCGCATTTTCCAGATCGAGACGCCAGGCGCGCGGGTTGAGGTTATTGCCGGTAATCAGCATCCACTCGTCATCGACCCAAATGCCTTTCAGGTGATAGCTGTTCTCGCCATCCTTCCACAGGCGTACCGCCAGCTGTCCGTTATCGACATAGTACTGTAGACGACTGAGGAAGCGGCGCAGATTGATCTCATAGAGATAGGGCAGCGCGCCGATAATTTTGAACGGCTGCTCAGGCGGAATATAAAAGTCGTTGGCGGTTTTATCGCCGACGATAATCTCCACCTCTTTGCCCTCGCGCAGCAGATGAATAATGCTGCGCACCAGGATGGCCGGCAGGTTGAAGTAGGGCGTACAAATGGTGAGCTTCTGCTCGGTGCAGGGCATCAGGTGAAAAATAGTTTTATTGAGCAGGCTGCGTTTGCCTAGCCCAACCAGCGGGGTAACGGTCAGCTCTTCATTATGGCCATCGCCGGTGAACTGATAGTTGAAGCCGCGCAGATCCTGGCGGAACTGGCGCGTCTCATTTTTGATTTCCGGGCTGGAAGGACGCTCTTCGCGATCGAGACGGTTGACCGCTTCCGACTGCTTAAGGTTGACGTTAATCCACTCATACATAGTGTCGGCCAGCTGCGGGTTGCGAATCAGCTGATAGCGGTCGTAGCGATACTTATCATGCTGATGCAGGTAAACGTCGTTAATACTGGCGCCGCTGTAGAGTAGCGTATCGTCGATGATAAAGCCTTTCAGATGCAGCACGCCGAGCGCTTCGCGCGTATTGACCGGGATCCCGTAAACCGGAATGGCGATATCCGCATGCTGCGTCGCCATCTCGCAATACCAGTCGGCATTAGTGACGCCGCGCGCCGCGCCGATACGTCCGCGCTGGGCGCGATGCCAGTCGACCAGAATGCTGACATCCAGCTCAGGTTGCGCGCGTTTCGCCGCATAGAGCGCATCCATTACCGCGCGGCCGGCATCGTCGTTTTCCATGTAGAGCGCGACGATGCAGATACGGTGCTGCGCCGCCGCGATCTTTTCCAGCAGCGTGCGACGGAAGTCGGCTGGCGAGTAGAGCGTTGTCACGTCCGCAGGGGACTGTGACAGCTTCGGCAACTGTGCGAGGTGTTGTTGATGCTTATTGCGTTTGAATTTAGTCAGCATCGCAGTGCGCTTCTTCTCGTTTCATTGCATGGCCTTTTGCCATCAAATCAGGGTCATAACGGTAAATAATAACATCAACCTGGTGCGGTCGGCCATTTTTTACCTTTCTCTACAAGGTTAGCTGATGTCCCTGTGTAAGGGTAAATTGAGGCTGACGATACCTTCATCGAGCTGAACCTCCACCCCAAACCCCAGCTTGCGCGCCAGGGTAATCATGCCGCGGTTATGCGGCATGGTGATCCCGTTGAGCTGCTGCAGGCCATGATCGCGGGTATAGCGGATCATCTTTTCCAGCAGCCGCCGTCCCATGCCGAGCCCTTTTAAATCGGATCGCACCAGTACGGAAAACTCGGCGTCAATGTTGTCGGCGTCGGAAATCGCGCGCGTGACGCCGATAATCTCGCTGCTCTCCTGCTGCTGGCGCACCGCGACGAAGGCCATCTCGCGGTCATAGTCGATCTGCGTCATATTGGCGAGATCCTCATGGGTGAACTCGTTGATCTCGCTAAAGTAACGGTAGTAGAGATCCTCTTTGGTAACCTGTGCGATAAAGGCGCGCAGCAGCGGCTCATCTTCCGGCAGGATAGGGCGGAACAAGCAGCTCTGCCCATCTTTCAGCGTCACCCGCTCTTCAAGCTGCTGCGGATAGGGGCGTATCGCCAGCCGCGCTTCGTTGTCGCCGCTGAACGGCGCCAGATCGAGGGTGACGTCCAGCAGGGTGAATTCGCTGCCCGCCGCCAGCAGCGGATGGATATCGAGCCGCTGGATCTCCGGGCAGTCCACCACCAGGTTAGAGACCTGCACCAGCAGCTGGCTAAGCGCAGGAATATCCAGCGTGTCGAGCCCGCCGCGACTACGGATCTTGCCGCTTTTGATCGCCTGAATCACCAGATAGCGCGCCAGCGTCATATTAAGCGGCGGCAGCGCTACCGCCGCCTGCTTGTCCGCCTGCCACTCTACGCCGCCTTCGCCCAGCAAAATCACCGGACCGAACAGCGCATCCTGCTGCACCACGACGCGCAGCTCCTGCGCCCCGGCGCGGTTCGCCATGCTCTGCACCAGCAGCCCTTCGATGCGCGCCTGCGGCAGCGTCTGTTTTACCCGATCGACGATCGCCTCGGCCGCCTGCTGCACTTCCGCAGCGTTGCGCAGATAGAGCATCACGCCCTGAACCTCTGATTTATGGGCGATATCGGGCGAGCGCAGCTTGAGCGCCACGGGATAGCCGATACGTTCGGCGATAGCGGCTGCTTCGCAACTGTCGCCCGCAATCCAGGTCGGCAGCGTCGCCAGCCCGTACGCCTGCAGCACCGGCTGCACCTCATGAGTGTCGAGCGTGGTAACCCCTTTCGCCAGCGCCTGCGACAAGAGCTGATGCGCCTGGGCGCTGTCCTGCGTCAGGCTGGCGGGCAGCGCCGGGGTTTCGCGCAGCTGTTTCTGGTTGCGACGGTACTCCACCTGATGCATAAACGCCGTGACCGTGCCTTCCGGAGTACGCCAGGTGGGAATGCCCGCCTGGGTAAAGGCGCGCCGCGCCGCCTGCGAGGAGAACTCGCCGCACCAGTTAGTCAGTAGTGTTACCTGCTTGCCGCGCGGATGGGCGGCAATGGCCTGAATGATCTGCTGCGCCGATTCGGTGGCGGGCGCCACCGCGCTGGGCGCATGGATAATCATCAGCGCATCGAGCTCATGGCTGCCCAGCAGAATATTCAGGCAGTCGACATAGCGCTGCGGCGTAGCGTCATCTTTCAGGTCGAGCGGATTGCCGCGTCCGACGCCTTCCGGCAGCAGCGCCGCCAGCGCCGCCAGCGTCTCTTCGCTCAGCACGGCAAGCTTGCCGTTGCGCGCATAGAGTTCGTCCAGCGCCAGCGCAGCAGGCGCGGCGCCGTTGCTGACGATCATCAGCCTGTCGCCGCGCAGCGGGCGCATATGGCTGAGCGATTCCACGGCGGTGAAGAGTTCGTGAGTATCCTGCACGCGCAGCAGGCCGGCGCGCTGGATCGCCGCATCCCAGGCGGCGTCCAGCCCGCTGTGGGTGCCGAGCAGCGCCTGCGCCTGATGGCTGCGGCCGCTTTTGATCACCAGAATGGGTTTATTACGCGAGGCGCTGCGCGAGGCGGAGACAAAGCGCCGCGCGTCGCTCAGGTGTTCGAGATAGAGCAGAATGGCGCTGGTTTTACCGTCGCGCGCCAGAAAATCGAGCAGATCGTCAACGTCGGTATCCAGGCTGTCGCCCAGCGCGATAAACCAGGAGAAGCCCAGACTGCGCTGCTGCGCCCAGTCGAGAATCGTATTGGAGACCGCCGCCGACTGAGAGATAAAGGCGATGCGCCCTTTTTCAATCGGCACCGGCGAAAAGCTGGCGTTAAGCCCTTGCCAGGGCGCAAGCAGCCCGAGGCTGTTAGGGCCGAGCAGGCGAATCTGCCACTGCGCGGCGCAGCTTTTGAGCTCGTCCAGCTGGCTGGCGGGCGCGGAGAGGATAATACAGGCCTTGCACCCTTTTTCGCCCAGCTGCTGCAGCAGTTCGAGGTTACGTTTCGCATGGGTGCAGATCACCGCCAGGTCGGGCGCGAACGGCAGGCTGTCGATGGTGGGCCAGGCGAGCACGCCGCTGACAGCTTTATATTTGGGCGTCACCGGCAGCACCGGGCCGCTAAAACCGCCCGCCAGCAAATTGCGCATCATAAAGTGACCCGCGCGTCCCGGCCTGTCCGAGGCGCCGATCACCGCAATGGATTTAGGTCGTAACAGCGCTTCCAGTCCGCGTTGGCTCATCCCACTCTCCCGAAGTCGACTGGCATGATTGTAATCGCTTTTAACGCGGTTTGCCGGTCCAGCGATCGCAGGCTGAGAGCCGCACCGGTATTTCCGCCGCGCAGGCGCGCTACAGGCTTTCGGCGATGACGCTCTGATGGGCGGGATGATGCGGTTTGCCCGCCAGGTAGGCGTGGCGGAAATGCTCGAAGTGCTGTCGCAACGCCTGCGCCGCCGCCAGATCGCCCGCCTGCTCCAGCAGCGCCGCGGCCACTTCGGCGGTACAGTGCTGGCCTTCGCCATGCGCTTCGCGCAGGGTATAGCGCGACGGCGCGGTGACGTTGAGCGACATCACCGGCAGCGCATCGAGCCAGGGGCTTTTGCGAAACATTTTACGCGCTTCGGTCCAGGTGCCGTCGAGCATAATAAACAGCGGCGGCTTGCCGCTCAGCGGCGGCGCAGTCAGCACCTCGCGGCCGGGATCGGCATAGGAGGCGGGAAATACCACCATCGGCTGATAGTCGGGATGCGCGACGGCGCTAAGCAGCGCCGGATCGGGCTCGGTGCGCGACCAGCCGAACGCGTCGGTCTGCGGCAGGATATCGGCAATCAGCCGCCCGGTGTTGCTGGGCTTCATCGGCTCGGTATCGAACATCACCAGGCAAAAGCGGCTGCGTGCGCTTTGCGGCTTAATAGTGGCGCACAGACAGTTTTTCTGTGGCAGCAAGCAGCGCTGACAGCGCACGACGCGGTTGCCTCGGGCGAGAAAAGGGCGAGTGGCGCGGGCAAGGCGTTGCGCACGCAGGCGAAGAACGGCGTTATCAGTCATGGCTTAGGGAGAAAAGTAAAACGCTAGTGTAATCGAAGCGCGTGCGAAATGAAAAAGGCCAGCGCGGCTGGCCTGAGAATGGGGAGAAAGGGTCTGGAGAGACTTACAGCGATTCATCCAGCCATTCGTTGAAAGGCGCCTTCGGCATCGCGCCGTTCAGCATGTCCACCATCTCGCCTTTTTTAAAGATCATAATGGTCGGAATGCTGCGGATGCGAAAACGCGCGCTCAGCGAGGGTTCCGCTTCGGTGTTCACCTTGATGAAACGCACCTGGCCGCTGCGCTCCTGCGCCAACTCTTTAAACACCGGCGCAAAGTTAACGCAGGGGCCGCACCAGGGCGCCCAGAAATCGACCACTACCGGCAGATCGTCCTGCAGATATTTATCCAGCGTATCGGCGGTCGCGTTTGCGACTTCGCCATTAAACAGATCGCTGCCGCAGCGGCCGCATTTCGCTCCATCGGCGACGCGCTCAGGCGGAACGCGATTGGTTGCCTGACAGGAAGCACATACCGTATTCATAATTACCTCAAAGGGTTTGCAGGTGCCATTCTTGTAAATATTGCCCATTATGAGAAGGTTGCGAACCGCCCTCAAACTGGATTGTCCAATAGGTTCAATAGTTGATAGCTAAGCGCTAATACATCAGGTAATCTGCGCGCTCTCAATGCAGGAGGAACAGATGAACGACGAATTTAAAGGCAAAAGTGGCAAGGTAAAAGTGATGTACGTGCGAGATGAGGGCGAGTCAGGCTCACGCGCGCCGAATCCGCGTACCGGTAAAGGGGGTGGCCGCCCAGCCCGTCAGGAAGATTCTCGTCGTTCTTCTGGCCCAGGCCGCCGCAGCGAAGAGGGCGGCAGCCGCAAGCCGCGCAGCGATGAAGGTAGCCGGGGTTCTCGCCGTGATGAAGGCAGCCGTGGTCCGCGCAGCGATGAAGGCAACCGTCGTTCTCGCAGCGACGAAGGCAGCCGCAAACCACGCAGCGACGAAGCCTTCTCGCCCTGGCGCACCGTGTCGCGTCCGCCGAGCGAGCGCGCGTCGGTAGAAGAGAAACAGCCGGAGCAGGGCGGCAAAGTCGCTATCGATCCGGAAGTGATCCGTCGTCAGCGTCAGGAAGAGACGCGCGTCTACGGCGAAAACGCCTGTCAGGCGCTGTTCCAGAGCCGCCCCGAAGCGATCGTGCGCGCCTGGTTCGTGCAGAGCGTAACGCCGCGTTTCCGTGAAGCGCTGCGCTGGCTGGCGGCGAACCGCAAAGCCTACCACGTCGTTGAGGATGCCGAGCTGGCGAAGGCCTCCGGCACCGAACACCACGGCGGCGTCTGCTTCATTATCAAAAAACGCATGGGCATGGCGGTCAGCGAGTGGCTGAGCCAGGCCGGTGAGAAAGATTGCGTGCTGGCGCTGGAAGATGTCAGCAACCCGCACAACCTGGGCGGCATTATGCGCAGCTGCGCGCATTTCGGCGTGAAAGGTTTGCTGGTGAACGACGCCTCGCTGCTGGAGTCGGGCGCGGCGGTGCGTACCGCTGAAGGCGGCGCAGAACACGTTCAGGCGATCAGCGGCGAAAGCTTTGCCGCCGGTCTGGAAGCGTTCCGCAAGGCGGGCTATACCATTGTCACCACCTCTAGCCATAAAGGCACGCCGCTGGCGAAAGCGGAGCTGCCGGCGAAGATGGTGCTGGTGCTGGGCCAGGAGAGCGAAGGCCTGTCCGACAGCGCGTTCCAGCAGGGCGATATCAGCCTGTCGATCGGCGGCACCGGCAACGTCGAGAGCCTCAACGTCTCGGTGGCTACCGGCATTCTGCTTGCCGAATGGTGGCGCCAGAACGCATAAAAAAACGGGCCGAAAGGCCCGTTTTTGTTTCTGTGCTTGTGAGGCTTTGCTCTTCTGCCCAGACCACCCACTTTTTCATGTCAGCGCTGTTTACTAACGTCTTAAATCAGTGCGCGCCGCCGCCGCCGCTGCCGGAACCAAACGGCGGGCGGGCAAACCAGATCAGCACCAGCAGAATCAAAAACACGCCGGCCGAGGCCCAGAAGATTTCGTTGGCGGAGATAATCAACCCCTGGTTGGTGATCTGCTGAGCGATATAGGCCGATGCCTGCTGATGGCTCATCCCCATGCCTTCCAGCTGCGTATACATCTGCTGCGCATTGGGGTTGTAGGGCGTAATCGACTCGGTAAAGGTGCTGTGGTGCATCGATTCCCGGTTAGTCCACATAGTGGTGGTAATCGAAGTGCCGATCGAGCCCGCCAGCGTACGCACGAAGTTCGACAGGCTCGACGCTGCCGCCAGCCGCTCAGGCGCCAGTCCCGAAAGGGTAATGGTAGTGAGCGGCATAAAGAAGCAGGCGACCGCAAAGCCCTGGATAAACTGCGGCCAGGCCGACGCGCCAAAGTCCATCGAGGGTTCGAAGGTATAGGCGCGCCAGTAGAAGCAGACGGCATACATGATAAAGCTGAAGGTCACCAGCCGACGCATATCCAGCTTGTGGGCGAAGCGGCCGATAATCGGCGACAGGATCACCGGAATAATCCCTACCGGCGCGGACGCCAGACCGGCCCAGGTTGCCGTGTAGCCGTATACCTCCTGCAGCAACTGCGGCAGCAGAACGATCGAGCCGAAGTAGAGCATATAGGCCAGGCTAATAGAGAGGCAGCCGATGGTGAAGTTGCGCGACTTAAACAGCGCCAGATCGACAATCGGGTGATCGTCGGTTAGCTCCCACACCAGCAGCACCGCCAGCGACACCACGGCGACCACCGTCAGCACTACAATCTCGGTGGAGTTAAACCAGTCAAGCTCTTTACCGCGGTCCAGCATCACCTGCAGACAGCCGATGCCCACCACCAGCAGTACCAGGCCCACCACGTCGATAGGGCGAACCTCGGTGCGGGTTTCGCGGCCGCGCAGCGTCTGCAGCGTCAGCATCACCACCACCGCGCCGATCGGCACGTTGATAAAGAAGATCCAGCCCCAGTGATAGTTATCGCTGATCCAGCCGCCGAGAATCGGCCCGCAGATGGGCGCAACGATCACCGTCATCGCCCACAGCGAGAGGGCGATGCTGCGCTTGGCAGGCGGATAGTTGCTGAGCAGCAGGCTCTGGGAGAGCGGAATCAGCGGACCGGCCACCACGCCCTGCAGGACGCGGAAGAAAATCAGCATCTCCAGGCTTTCCGACATGCCGCACGCCCAGGAGGCGATAGCGAACAGAATGGTCGCCCAGGTAAAGAGTTTCACCTCGCCGACGCGCTTCGCCAGCCAGCCCGTAATCGGAATGGAGATGGCGTTCGCCACCCCAAACGAGGTAATGACCCATGTGCCCTGCGAGTTGGAGGCGCCCAGATTGCCTGCGATGGTCGGAATCGCCACGTTAGCGATGGTCGAATCCAGCACCTGCATAAAGGTCGCCAACGACAGCGCGATGGTCATCAGGACCAGCGGCGCGCCTTCTAGCGGTTTTTGTGCCATGACAGCCTCCGCGTGATCATCCGGCGTTGGCGCGAACGATATCAGTGATCAGCTGGTTCACCGGCGCCAGGTCGATCGCCAGCGCATTGCTGCTATAGGCGGCCTGCTGACGAACGCTGGTGGCGAGGGCGCTGCCGTCTTTACTGGTGGTGTCGACTTTCACCAGCGTCGACAGACCAATACGCAGCGGATGCTTCGCGATATCGTCCTGATTAAGCTCGATACGCACCGGCAGACGCTGAACCACTTTGATCCAGTTGCCGGTGGCGTTCTGCGCAGGCAGCAGCGAGAAGGCGCTGCCGGTGCCCATATCCAGACCGACCACTTTGCCGTGATAGACCACGTCGTCGCCATAGATATCTGCCACCACCGTCGCGTCCTGTCCGATGCGCACGCCAGCCAGCTGCGTCTCTTTGAAGTTAGCGTCGATCCACAGATTGGTGGCGGGCACCACCGCCATCAGCGGCGTGCTGGTGCTGATTTGCGAGCCGACCTGCACGCTGCGGCGCGACACGTAGCCGTCCATCGGGCTGCGAATATCGGTACGCTGCAGCGCCAGCCAGGCGTCGCGCAGTTCCGCGGCGGCCTGTTTTACCGCCGGCTGTTCGTTCAGCGAAGTGTTGAGGATCATCGCCTGGTTGGCGTTGTACTGCTGCACCGCCACGTCGAGTTGCGCTTTCGCGGTCGCGACCGCGTCGCGCGAGTGCTGCAGCTCTTCACGGCCGATCAGGTTAGACGCTCCCAGCGGCTCGCGGCGTTTCAGATCCGCTTCCGCCTGCGCCAGCGCGGTTTGCTGCAGCGCGATGCTCGCCTGATACTGCTTCGCGTTGATCATCAGCTGATGGGTCTGACGCACGCTGGTGGCCAGCGCGGTCTGCGCTTTTTCAAACGCCTGCTCGGCGTCGGTTTTATCCAGCGAAACCAGCACGTCGCCTTTCTTCACGAAATCGGTATCGTCGAACCAGACCTTGTTAACGCTGCCCGACACCTGCGCCATGACCTGCACCTGATTTCCGGCCACGTAAGCGTCGTCTGTTTCCTGAAAATGCCGCAGCACCAGGAACCAGTAAACGCCCCAGGCGATGCCAGCCAGCACAAAAAGCAGCGCCAGCAGAATCAGCACTTTTTTACGCGTCTTCTTTTTTTGGGCTGGCTGTTGCGGGCTTTGCGCCTCCGCTGTTGCACTCATCTCTGTCTCCAACTGTTTCATATGCCGGGGCGCGATTGTCCCTTTTCACGGAGCCCGAGTCGAAAAAAGCCAGCGACAAGGCGCTGGCCGGATAAAAGGGGATTAAAATAACGGTTTCGACAGGTGATTGTGTCGCAGTTCTTGCTATTAGCGAGAGAGGGAGGCGATGACCTGGTCTTCGTCCATTTTGTCGAGACGATTGAGCAATTTACGCGTAATGCCTTCCAGCTGCGATTTCTCGTCGTTCGACAGCGAAGACCAGAGATATTGCAGGCTCTGATGCTGAGGCGGCAGCAGCTGACGCAGGAACTCATTCCCTTTTTCGGTGAGATGCAGATGGAGGCAGCGACGATCGTTATCGCTCTCGCGACGCTCGATCCAGCCGCGCTTCTCCAGCTCATCGGCGATACGCGTGGCGTTGGTGCGCGAAGAACCCAGCGCGGCGCTCAGCTCGGAGGGCTGAATGCTCTGGTTTTCCTGCGCATCCAGCGTAATCAACGCCATGAATAAGGTTTCGTTAATTCCCTGCGCCTTTAACATCTTATTGCGATTTTCCAGCAGCTTTCCCTGCATGTGCATGCACAGACGCGTCAGAATGATTTCGTGCAGCGGGAAATCTTTGTGGCGATTTGCGCGGATGTTAAGCATCTGTTCAATGGGAGTAAACGAACTTTCCATTATAAAAAAACCTCACTAGTTGCAACTAATATAGTAACGATGGTGACAGATTAAGCGTAGTCATTTTTACTCCGCGCAATTGTTCAGAAGATCACACTGTCGTCATCAGGTGGTTCCAGGCCGTTCCCTGACCCTGGGCACGAAACCCTCGTCCACTGCTGCTTATCGCCGCAGGGCACGATATCTAAACGGGAAGAAACTTTTTGTTTGCTAAATAATTTCGAAAGAAAAAATAACTTGTGTGAATAGGTTTGTTGCTAACCATAACAAAACTAACCATTCGTGACCAGACTCAATCACATGTTTGGTATTTTATTTACTTACTAAAGTGGGTTTCGAAGCGGTAACTGCGCCACCAAATCAGCAGGTTGAGCAGCGTCATCACCACGCCAGCGGCGCATACGCCGTACCAGCCGGCGAAGTGAAAGGCGTTGGCGGAGAGCACCGAACCAAACGCGCCACCGATAAAATAGCTGGTCATATAGCCAGCGGTAAGGCGATTGCGCGCCTCGGGCATCTGACTGTAGATCACGCTCTGATTGGTGATATGCACCCCCTGAACCGCCAGATCGAGCAGCAGAATGCCGACAATTAGCGCGGCCAGAGAGTGCGCGCCCAGCGCGGTCATCCCCCAGGAGGCGAGCATAATCAGCAGGCCCAGCGTGGTGGTTAGCCTGGCTTTGCCCTTATCCGCCAGCGATCCGGCCTGACGCGCCGCCAGCGCGCCCGCCGCGCCGACCAGCCCCAGCAGGCCGATTTCCCCTTCAGAGTAACCGTAAGGCGGCGAGGCGAGCAGAAACGCCATCGACGTCCAGAGCACGCTAAAGTTGGCGAAAGAGAGACAGCCGGTCCAGGCGCGGGTACGAATCACGCGATTGGCCCGATAGAGCTGGAAAATCGATTTCAGCAGCTGCGGATAGTTCAGCGACACCGTGGGCTTAACCTGCGGCAGAAAGCGCCACAGTGCCAGCGCCATCAGCACCATCAGGACGCTGGCGGTCCAGTAAACGGTGCGCCAGCCGCCCAGCTGCGCCAGCGCGCCCGCGACGGTACGCGCCAGCAGAATGCCGAGCAGCAGCCCGCTCATTACCGTGCCGACGATTTTGCCGCGCTTTTCCGGCGGCGCCAGCGTCGCGGCGAGCGGCACCAGGATCTGCGCCACCACCGAGAACAGGCCGGTCAGCACCGTGCCCAGCAGCAGCAGCGTAAAAGAGGAGGAGGTGGCGGTCATCACCATGCCGCCCGCCGCCAGCAGGCTCATGCCGACGATCAGGGCGCGGCGCTCAAGCATATCGCCAAGCGGCACCAGCAGCAGCAGACCGCAGGCGTAGCCAAGCTGCGCCGTGGTGACGATAAAGCCCGCCATGCTGACGGAGAGGTTAAAGTTCTGGGCGACGGTATTGAGCAGCGGCTGCACATAGTAGTTGCTGGCTACAGAGAGACCTGTGGCGACAGACATCAGCAACACCAGCGCAGGCGTCAGCGTATGGCGATGAGCATTCATTTATCAGGAGCGCAGAGAGTAATAATCATAATCGGGTAATAGTAACCCAAAAAACTATTTCGCTGATGTGTAATTTGACAGGACGTACCAGTCGGTTCGGCAGAAAGAGAGGGCAGGGAAGGCAGAGGGGCAGCGCATACTGCCCCTGGAGTGAGTCGTGATTTATTTGGCAGCCGCGAGCGCGTCCTGAATCCAGCGATCGAACTGCTGCTGGTGGGCGTGGATCCAGCCGTCGACATGGCGGTTGATATCCGCTTCAGACGCCTGACCGGCATGCATCGCCGCATTTTCCGCATTGATATCGGTAATCGGCAGCTTCATCTCGGCAAACAGCGTCGCCGCCGCCGGGTTCTTCTCCGCCCAGGCTTTATTGGCCACGATATGCATAGTATTGACCGGGAAACCGTAGTTGGCGCCGTTCGGCAGTTTGGTGTCGACCTTGCTCTGCGCGCCCGGCAGCGACGAGAACGGCACCTGCAGCCACACCACGTCGCGGCCCGGCTTCAGCACGTCGCTTAGCCAGTAGGGCGTCCAGGTATAGTAAAGGATCGGTTTGCCCTGCTTAAAGCGCGCCAGGGTATCGGCGACCATCGCCGAGTAGTTGCCCATATTGGCGGTCACGGTATCGCTCAGGCCGAACGCGGCGTTCTGATGATTGATGACCGCTTCGCAGCCCCAGCCGGGCGTACAGCCGGTCATATCCGCTTTGCCGTCGCCGTTGCTGTCGAACAGCTGCGCGATTTTCGGGTCTTTCAGCTGCGCGATATTGGTGATGTGGTACTGCTCGGCGGTTTTCTTGTCGATCAGATAACCCTGCGCCGCGCCGGAGACGTAGGTGCCTGCGCGGTAGAACTTCTTGTCGCCGCCTGCGGCGTTGTACATATCGTCATGCAGCGGCTGCCAGTTGGTGGCGACAAAGGTGAGGTCGCCGGCGGCGATAGAGGTATAGGCGACGTTATAGTCAATTTCGCTCGGCTTTTCGACGGTATAGCCCAGCTTTTCCAGCGCGCGGCTCACCAGCAGCGTCTGGAAGCCCTCTTCGGCGATGGTGCTCTGCGCGGGCTTAACGGTGATGCCTTTGCCCGGCAGATCGGCGGCAAAAGCCTGGGAAAAGGCGAACGTGGTCAGCACGGCGGCGAGGAGAGGTGCGGTCTTGCGCATAGTTATTCCTTATTGTCGGCGTTGCGAGGCGAGCGGCCGCGACGGGCCGCCCGAAAAAATCAGGATTTGCGGAAAGGGCGCGTCAGCAGCCCAACCGGGCCGGTATGGCTCCAATGGCGGCTGCCGCGGCTGCGGCCGTCGCGACCCACGGACTGGGTAAGACGGTCAAGGATAATGGCGAGGATTACAATGCCGACGCCGCCCACGGTGGCCAGTCCCATATCGAGACGGCCGATACCGCGCAGCACCATCTGGCCGAGCCCGCCGACGGCGATCATCGAGGCGATCACCACCATCGACAGCGCCAGCATCAGCGTCTGGTTGACGCCCGCCATAATGGTCGGCATCGCCAGCGGCAGCTGCACTTTAAACAGCATCTGACGCGGGCTGGCGCCGAAGGACTCACTGGCCTCGATCAGATCGGCAGGCACCTGCTTGATGCCGAGGATCGTCAGGCGCACCATCGGCGGCAGAGCGAAAATAATGGTCACCACCACGCCGGGCACGTTGCCGATGCCGAACAGCATGACGATCGGCACCAGATAAACAAACGCCGGCGTGGTCTGCATCGCGTCCAGCAGCGGCCGGATGATACGGCTCGCACGCTCGCTGCGCGCCAGCCAGATGCCGAGCGGCAGCCCGATGACGATGCAGAACAGCAGCGCGGTCAGCACCAGCGCCAGCGTCACCATCGCCTGCGACCAGGCGCCGATCGCACCGATCAGCACCAGCGAGATCAGCGTCGCGACGCCCATCGCCGGGCTGGCGATCTGCCAGGCGATCAGGGCGAACACCACAATCGCCACCGGCGCGGGCAGGCTCTGCAGCAGCTGCTGAAAGGCGCTCAGGATATAGTCCACCGGCACGCGCACGCCCTGAAACAGCGGACGGAAGTGATTCACCACCCAGTCGATGCCTTCGGTCACCCAGCGATCGAGCGGGATCAGCGTTTTATGAAAGGGATCGAGCAGATTAAAATGCTCCGGCTGCGGCGCAGGCGCGCTGCTCAGCCAGTCG
Source organism: Pantoea sp. NGS-ED-1003 (assembly GCF_000738765.1). Classification (NCBI taxonomy): domain Bacteria; kingdom Pseudomonadati; phylum Pseudomonadota; class Gammaproteobacteria; order Enterobacterales; family Erwiniaceae; genus Pantoea; species Pantoea sp. NGS-ED-1003. The sequence goes on along the minus strand of NZ_JPQA01000009.1, from coordinate 240,616 downwards.
CTGCCGCTGGCGGCGGCGTCATGGACTGCGCCGCCGTCGGGCGTGCCCCAGGCGTCAGCGCCCTGGCTGGCTGGCGCGGCGTGCTGCGTGGCGGCATCTCCCGCGCCGGACCAGGGATCGCTGCTCGCCTGAGCGGCGGCGTCGGTCTGAGACGCGGCGCTCGCGTCCTCCCACGGATTACTGTTCTGTTCACTCATGACGAAGCTCCCTCACGATCTAAAGCGCGTAACAACATGCCTTTGGAGATGATGCCGACGTACTGATCCTCTTCGCCCACCACCGGCACGGCGCAGGGCGCGTGCGCGACGTGGCCGAGCAGATCGTTCAGCGAGGTATCGGAGGGAACGGCGGCCGGTGCGTCGAGCAGGGCGCTATCCAGCCCTTCGCCCGCCGCCAGCGCCGCTTTCAGCGAGTCGGTCGAGACCACGCCGATAAACTTCTGCTTCTCCAGCACATAGCCGAATTCGCGATCTTCATCCTGCAGCAGCTTGATAGCGGAGCGCGGGCCGAAGCCGGGTGCTTTGCGGATCAGCGATCCCGCGCTACGACGGGCGATATCTTTCGCGCTGAAGACGTGGCTGATATCGACGCCGCGGAAAAAGGTGCGCACATAGTCGTTGGCGGGGTTATTCAGAATTTCGTCCGGCGTGCCGACCTGCACCACTTCGCCGCCCTGCATAATGGCGATGCGGTCGCCGATGCGCATCGCTTCGTCGAGATCGTGGGAAATAAAAATAATGGTGCGCTGATGTTTCGCCTGCAGCTTCACCAGCTCATCCTGCATTTCGGTGCGGATCAGCGGATCGAGCGCGGAAAAAGCTTCGTCCATCAGCAAAATATCGGGATTGATCGCCAGCGCACGCGCTAATCCCACGCGCTGACGCATACCACCGGAAAGTTCGTCGGGATAAGCGTGGGCATAATTTTCCAGCCCGACCTGACGCAGCGCATCCAGCGCTTTTTCCTGACGTTCTGCCAGCGGCACGCCGGCTAATTCCATGCCGAAGGCGGTATTATTTAGCACGTTCATATGCGGCATCAGCGCAAATGACTGAAATACCATACTGATCTTATTTCTGCGCACTTCGCGCAGTTCGCTGTCGGATATTTTGGCGATATCGACGCCGTCAATAATTACCTGGCCCCGTGTGGGCTCGATCAGACGATTGAGAAGGCGAACCATGGTCGATTTTCCAGAGCCGGAAAGTCCCATGATGACGAATATCTCGCCTTCTTCAATGGCCAGACTGGCGTTTTTGACGCCCAGCGACAAACCGGTTTTCGCCAGTATTGCCTCTTTGCTTTCCCCTTTCTCAATATATTTAAACGCGCGGTCGGGATTATCCCCAAATATTTTATAAAGATTTTTTACTTCAAGTTTAATTGCCATGCAGTGATAAAATCCTGGTTAAATTATTTTGAAGTTCAGCTTTCCTGGTGAAATTTAAGCGGGTCATACCGTAACATACTGACACTATCTGACAACCCTGAAGAGCAATATTCATAGCGAGGTAAACGGCGCGATAGGCAGAATTTCCAGTACTCACAAGGGATGAGGGCAGAATAATTTTTTACCGGCGCGATCCCGATTTATGGCGATTTGGCGTCGTCAGCGGCAAAATTGTCAGAAAAGAACATGCCTGAAAGAGGCAATTAACGTCTCTATAAAGAGAAATGATGGCGAAATAAAAACGGCGCTTTTGCGAAATAATCGGCGGCCAGCGGGGTGGGAAAAATAATATTGTCGGGCCGCGACGGGCCCGACGCGGGTCGATTAAAAGTCCCAGTCTTCGTCTTCGGTTTCTACCGCTTTGCCCATCACATAGGAGGAGCCGGAGCCGGAGAAGAAATCGTGGTTTTCGTCGGCGTTGGGCGAAAGAGCGGCGAGAATCGCCGGATTCACCGCGGTGAGTTCCGCCGGGAAAAGCGCCTCATAGCCCAGGTTCATCAGCGCCTTGTTAGCGTTGTAATGCAGAAAGGTCTTCACCTCTTCCGCCCAGCCGACGTCGGCGTAGAGCGCCTCGGTATAGGCGACCTCGTTGTCATACAGCGCCAGCAGCAGATCGTAGGCGAACTGCTGCAGCGCCTCTTTGCGCGCGTCATCAACCTGCTCCAGCGCTTGCTGATATTTATAGCCGATGTAGTAGCCGTGCACCGCTTCATCGCGGATGATCAGCCGAATGAGATCGGCGGTATTGGTCAGCTTGCCGCGGCTTGACCAGTACATCGGCAGCCAGAAGCCGGAGTAGAAGAGAAATGACTCGAGAAACACGCTGGCGATCTTTTTCTTCAGCGGATCGTCGGCGCGGTAGTGCTGCAGAATAATGCTCGCCTTGTTCTGCAGCGCCTCGTTCTTCTCGCTCCACTGATAGGCGGCGTCGACGTCGCTGGTGTTGCAGAGCGTGGAGAAGATGGAACTGTAGGAGCGCGCATGCACCGCCTCCATAAAGCTGATATTGGAGAGCACCGCCTCTTCGTGCGGCGTCAGCGCGTCCGGCATCAGGCCCGGCGCGCCGATCACGTTTTGAATGGTGTCGAGCAGCGTCAGGCCGGTAAACACCCGAATCGTGAGCTGCTGCTGCTGGCTGTCCAGCGTCTGCCAGGCGGGCAGATCGTTCGACAGCGGCACCTTTTCCGGCAGCCAGAAGTTGCTGGTGAGACGGTTCCACACCTCAAGATCTTTCTCGTCCTGAAGACGGTTCCAGTTAATCGCCTGAATCTGTTGTAGTCGCATAGTTTTCATCACAGGGCGCAGGAAACGCAGCCCTGCACCTCCGTGCCCTGTAGCGCCATCTGGCGCAGTCGAATGTAGTAAAGCGTTTTGATGCCTTTCTTCCAGGCGTAAATCTGCGCTTTGTTGATGTCGCGGGTGGTGACGTCGTCGCGGAAAAAGAGCGTCAGCGACAGGCCCTGATCGACATGCTGCGTCGCTTCGGCATAGGTGTCGATGATCGCTTCCGGCCCGATCTGGTACGCATCCTGATAGAGCGCAAGGTTCTCGTTGGTAAGGAAGGGCGCGGGATAGTAAACGCGTCCGGTTTTGCCCTCTTTACGAATCTCAATGCGCGACACGATCGGGTGGATACTCGACGTGGCGTGGTTGATATAGGAGATAGAGCCGGTCGGCGGAATCGCCTGCAGGTTCTGGTTATATAACCCGTGCGCCATCACCGCCTCGCGCAGCGCCTGCCAGTCGGCGCGCGTCGGCAGGGCAATTCCCGCCTCGGCGAACAGCCGCGCTACGCGCTCGGTGCGCGGCAGCCAGTCGCGCTCGACATATTTGTCGAAGTACGTGCCGCTGGCATAGGTCGATTGCTCGAAGCCGTCGAAGCGCTGCCCGCGCTCGCGTGCCAGCTGGTTTGAGGTGCGCAGCGCGTAAAAGGTGACGCAGTAGAAATAGAGGTTAGTAAAGTCGAGCGCTTCTGGCGATCCGTAGGGGATGCCTTCGCGCGCCAGATAACCGTGCAGGTTCATCTGGCCAAGGCCAATCGCGTGCGAACGCTGGTTGCCTTCCGCTACCGACGGCACCGAGCCGATAAAACTCATATCAGAAACGGCGGTCAGCGCGCGCACGGCTACGTCCACGGTACGCGCCAGGTCGCGCGAGTCCATGGCGTGCGCAATATTCAGCGAGCCGAGGTTGCAGGAGATATCCTTGCCGACGCGGCGATAGCTGAGGTCCTCGTTGAACTCGCTGGCGCTGTTGACCTGCAAAATCTCCGAGCAGAGGTTGCTCATATTGATGCGGCCGGCGATCGGGTTGCTGCGGTTTACGCTGTCCTCATACATGATGTAGGGATAGCCGGACTCGAACTGGATCTCCGCCAGCGTCTGGAAGAAGTCGCGCGGCTGGATCCAGCGCTTACGGATGCGGTCATCCGCCGCCATCTCCTCATACTTTTCGCTGATGCTGATGTCGCCGAACGCCTGGCCGTAAATGCGCTCAACGTCGTAGGGGGAAAAGAGCGCCATCTGGCGGTTCTCTTTCGCCAACTGGAAGGTGATATCGGGGATCACCACGCCAAGCGACAGCGTCTTGATACGGATCTTCTCGTCGGCGTTTTCCCGCTTGGTGTCGAGAAAGCGCAGAATATCGGGATGGTGCGCGTTGAGCCATACCGCGCCCGCGCCCTGACGCGCGCCAAGCTGATTGGCGTAGGAGAAGGCGTCCTCCAGCATCTTCATCACCGGAATCACGCCCGAAGACTGGTTCTCGATGCGTTTGATCGGCGCGCCGTTTTCGCGCAGGTTCGAGAGCAGAAGCGCCACGCCGCCGCCGCGCCTGGAGAGCTGCAGCGCGGAATTTACCGCGCGGCCAATCGACTCCATATTGTCTTCGATGCGCAGCAGGAAACAGGAGACCAGCTCGCCGCGCTGCTGTTTGCCGCAGTTAAGGAAGGTCGGCGTCGCAGGCTGGAAACGGCCGCTCAGCATCTCCTCCAGCAGCGATCGCGCCAGCGTCTCGCTGCCCTGCGCCAGCGTCAGCGCCACCATGCAGGCGCGCTGTTCGAAGCTCTCCAGATAGCGTTTGCCGTCGAAGCTCTTTAGCGTATAGCTGGTGTAGAACTTCCACGCGCCGAGAAAGGTTTTAAACTCAAAGCCCCAGGCCGCCGCCTCGTCATGAAAACGGCACAGAAAGTCGAAGTCGTACTGGTTCAGCACCGCCGCTTCGTAATAGCCTTCTTCGACCAGATAGCGCAGGCGCTCCGCCGCGCTGGCGAAAGCGAGCGTATTCGGCGCGACGTGCTGCAGAATGAACTGGCGCGTCGCTTCGCGATCTTTGTCGAACTGGATGCGGCCATCGGCATCATAAAGGTTCAGCATGGCGTTCAGCGCGTGATAGTCGAGCGTTACGCCATTGAGGGTGTCTGTTGTTGCCAAAATTGGGTTACTCCCGCTTTAACCGTGGCGATGTCGTCCGGCGTTCCCATCAGCTCAAAGCGGTAGAGCACGGGAACTTGGCATTTTTGCGCGATGATGTCGCCCGCCAGGCAGTAAGCCTCGCCGAAATTGCGGTTGCCCGCGGCGATCACGCCGCGAATGCCGCGCCGGTTCGATTCATCATTAAGAAAGTGAATAACCTGTCTGGGCACCGCGCCGCGACTGCCGCCGCCGCCATAGCTGGGCACCACCAGAATATAGGGCTGCTGCTGCTGCAGGCGCGCGGCCAGATCGAGCGGAATGCGCCGCGCCGGCAAGCCCAGACGGGTAATAAACCGATGGGTGTTTTCCGACTGGCTGGAGAAGTAGACCAGTGGAAACATGGCGCTACTCTCCCGCCGCCGCAAGCTGACGCAGACCGGCGATCTTATCCGGACGGAAACCGCTCCAGTGGTCGTTATCCGCCATCACCACCGGCACCTGACGGTAGCCGAGCGCTTTCAGGCTGTCGGCGGCTTCAGGCTGCGCGTCGAGATTGATCAGCTGATAGGCGATGCCGTGACGATCCATGGCCTGCTTCGTCGCGTTGCACTGGACACAGTTATCTTTAGTGTAAATAATAATGCGCATGATTCGTATTTCCCTTAAGTCATGGGCCACGTGGTGTGATCCGCAGGCGAAGGCCTTTATTCTGGACGGCGTCGCGGCTCGCATCTTGTGTCTGGATGATAGAGGAGATACTAGATATAGCGGTGTAAAAATTCAAGCGCACTATATATAGGGTTTCCGGCAAACCATCGGCAAAAAACGGCTAACGCCAGGCGGCATGGGGATCGGGGCAGGGGAAAGAATTTTGTAAAGACGTCGAGGCAGGAAAAGGGCGAAAAAAAGCCCCGCTTGCGCGAGGCCTTGAGGGTTCTGACGAGATTAGCGGCGACCGACCAGCAGCGCGCCTAATACCAGGCCGACCGCAGCGCCGATGCCCACGCCGTGCCAGGGTTTATCGTGCACGTAGGCGTCAACCTGATAGCTCGCATCGCGTGCCGCCTGAGAAACGCGTCCATGACCGCCGTTCAGTTTCGCACGCGTCTGCTTCAGCAGCGCCTGCGCCTGACTGCGCGCAGAGTCCACCTCATCTTTCGCTTCGCTGCCGTAAGATTTCAGCAGCGCTTCCAGCGAATCAGCGAGATCGTTCACATCCTGGTTAACATCAATGTCATCGTTTTTAGTGGTTCGATTAAACATTTTTTCGCTCCCTTTGATTTTAAACGTAATACTGAGTGTAGACGATGCACAGATAAACGCATCGGCACATCCGGGGTTTAGGGAAATTCCGAAAGCCGCACGGCGGCGTGCTGTTGTAAGGTTGCGAGGCTTGAAAGAAGAGAGGAGAGAGCATGTATTTACGACCCGATGAGGTAGCGCGCGTTCTGGAGAAGGCGGGATTCGAAGTAGACGAGGTCACGCCCAAAGCTTACGGCTATCGCCGTGGCGACAGCTATGTCTATGTTAACCGCGAAGCCCGTATGGGACGCACGGCGCTGGTGATCCACCCCACGCTAAAAGAGAAGAGTCAGCCGTTCGCCGAACCGGCGTCAGAGATGAAGACCTGCGATCACTACACGCGGTTTCCGCTCTATCTGGCGGGCGAGTCGCAGGAGCACTACGGCATTCCCCACGGATTCAGTTCGCGCATCGCGCTGGAGCGCTATCTGCAAAGCGTCTTCGGCTGACGGCGGCCAGCCCCGTCAGCGCGGGGCACGGCGTCTTTTTTAGCAAAACCTTATCTTTTATCACGTTGCAATTCCCGGCGGCGACGCGTATAACCCTGCCATATAGATGTTTAGACGTCCATATGGATGAAAAGATGAGCGAGCAGGAAAACCCGTCACGGGATCAATTCAAACGTACGATGAAAACGCGCCATCTGGTGATGCTATCGCTGGGCGGCGTGATCGGCACCGGGCTGTTTTTTAATACCGGCTATATCATTTCCACTACCGGCGCGGCGGGCACGCTGCTCGCCTACCTGATCGGCGCGCTGGTGGTCTGGCTGGTGATGGTCTGCCTCGGCGAGCTGTCGGTGGCGATGCCGGAAACCGGCGCCTTTCACGTCTACGCGGCGCGCTATCTTAGTCCAGCTACCGGCTACACCGTCGCCTGGCTCTACTGGCTCACCTGGACCGTGGCGCTCGGCTCCAGCTTTACCGCCGCGGGCTTCTGCATGCAGTACTGGTTTCCCCAGGTGCCGATATGGATCTGGTGTCTGCTGTTCTGCGTCGCTATCTATCTGCTGAATATCATCTCCACGCGCTTCTTCGCCGAAGGGGAATTCTGGTTCTCGCTGATCAAGGTGGTCACCATCATCGCCTTTATCGTGCTGGGCGCGGCGGCGATGTTCGGCTTTATCCCGCTGAAAGACGGCAGCGCCGCGCCGGGACTGGGCAATCTCACCCAGCACGGCTGGCTGCCGCACGGCGTGCTGCCGATTATCATGACTATGGTGGCGGTCAACTTCGCCTTTTCCGGCACCGAGCTGATCGGCATCGCCGCAGGCGAAACCGAAAATCCGCAGAAGGTGCTGCCGCTGGCGATCCGCACCACGGTGGCGCGGCTGATCATCTTCTTTGTCGGCACGGTGCTGGTGCTGGCGGCGCTGATCCCGATGGATCAGGCGGGCATCGTCAAAAGCCCTTTTGTCGTGGTGTTTGAGAAGATCGGTATTCCTTACGCGGCCGATATCGTCAACTTCGTTATTCTTACGGCGATCCTCTCGGCGGCGAACTCCGGGCTCTACGCCTCGGGACGCATGCTCTGGTCGCTGGCGAATGAAAAGACGCTGCCGCGCTGCTTCGCCCGCGTCAATAAACGCGGCGTGCCGCAGCTGGCGATCACCGTCAGCATGCTGGGCGGCGTGCTGGCGCTGCTCTCCAGCGTTATCGCGCCGGACACGGTGTTCGTCGCGCTGTCGGCCATCTCCGGCTTCGCGGTGGTCGCCGTCTGGCTCAGCATCTGCGCGTCGCACTACATGTTCCGCCGCCGTCATCTGGCGCAGGGCAGGGCGCTGGGCGAGCTGCTCTACCGCGCGCCGTTCTATCCGCTGACGCCGATACTGGGCTTCGCCCTCTGTCTGCTGGCGTGCGTCGGACTGGCGTTCGACCCTTCGCAGCGCATTGCGCTCTGGTGCGGCATTCCCTTTGTGCTGCTCTGCTATGCGGTTTACGCTGTTACCCATAAAAAATCGCAGGCTGAGGAGGCCAAAGATGCAGCATAATTCTGTGGCGCAGGCGCTGGCTGAAAGCGACATGCTGATTCTGGACGGCGCGCTGGCGACCGAACTTGAGGCGCGCGGCTGCAACCTGGCGGACGCGCTCTGGTCCGCGAAGGTGCTGATGGAAAATCCCGAGCTGATCTATCAGGTGCACTACGACTATTTCGCCGCCGGGGCGCGCGTCGCCATTACCGCCAGCTATCAGGCGACGCCGCAGGGCTTCGCCGCGCGCGGGCTGGACGAGGCGCAGTCGCTGCAGCTCATTGCCCGCAGCGTTGAGCTGGCGCGGCGCGCGCGCGATGACTATCGCGCAGCCAGCGGCAGTCAGGCCGCGCTGCTGGTGGCGGGATCGGTCGGGCCGTACGGCGCCTTTCTCGCCAACGGGGCGGAATATCGCGGCGACTACGCGCTGCCGGAGGAAGAGATGAAGGCGTTTCACCGTCCGCGCGTGCAGGCGCTGCTGGCGGCGGGCGCCGACCTGCTGGCGTGCGAAACGCTGCCCTCGTTTGCCGAAGCGCGGGCGCTGACCGCGCTGCTGGCGGAGTTCCCTGCGGCGCAGGCCTGGTTCTCCTTTACGCTGCGCGACGCGGCGCACATCAGCGACGGCACGCCGCTGCGCGAGGTGGCGGCTTTCCTGCAGGCGCAGCCGCAGATCGTCGCGCTGGGCATCAACTGCGTCGCGCTGGAGCAGGCGACGCCGGCGCTCCAGCAGCTGCAGACGCTGACCAGCAAGCCGCTGGTGGTCTATCCCAACTCCGGCGAGCAGTACGACGCCGCCAGCAAAACCTGGCACTCCGCGCCGTCGGGCTGCACGCTGCGCGACAAGCTGCCCGAGTGGCGCGCCGCCGGCGCACGGCTTATCGGCGGCTGCTGCCGCACCACGCCGCAGGATATCGCGGCGATTGCGCACGGCTGTCAACCGCAATAAAGCGCAGAAAACAGGCGATGATAGGGCGATTAACTACGCAAGGGCGGTTTACACTGCCTTTTCTGACTCTTAAGCGGATCCCTTCATGAAACAGCGACTTCTTATCCTTGCCGCCGCGCTGCTGCTTAGCGGCTGCGCCTCGATTGTCGGCTCGTCGACCCAGGCGGTGCGCATCGACTCGCTGCCGCAGGGCGCGCGCTTTACCGTACAGGATGAGGATGGACGTTCCGTGGCGGAAGGCTATACGCCGCAAACCGTGGAGCTGGCGAAGTCGACCGGCCGCTATTTCGGCAAGAAGCACTATCAGGTGATGCTGGAGAGTCCGGGCTACGTGCCGGTGACGCTGCCGATCGAAGGCAAAGCGAATCTCTGGTATCTGCTGGGCAATATTCCGCTGGGCGGTTTTCCCGGCTGGCTGCTGGTCGACCCCTTTAACGGCGGAATGTACAACCTCCAGCCGGACCATCCGCGGCCCTTCCTTAATCCGGTCGGCGCGCGCGGCTAGCGGCGACTACTGCGCGGTGGGCTTCACCATCGCGCCGCCTGAGCGGAACCTTTCCAGAAACTGATGCTGGAAAATACACATGCGGATGGTGTTGCGATATTCGCCGTTGATAAAGAACTCGTGCTTCAGCACCCCTTCCGTCTCAAATCCCAGCTTGCTGTAGATGTGAATCGCCTTCTCGTTCTCCTGATCGACAATCAGATAGAGCTTGTAGAGATTCAGCACTGAAAAACCGTACTCCATCGCCAGCTTTGCCGCCTGGCTCGCCAGCCCTTTGCCCTGATGTGCCGGATCGATAATGATCTGAAACTCGGCGCGGCGATGCACGTGGTTGATCTCCACCAGCTCTACCAGCCCGGTTTTCTGGCCGTCGTGCTCCACGACGAAGCGGCGCTCGCTCTGATCGTGAATGTGCTTGTTATAGAGATCGGAGAGTTCGACAAAGGCCTCATAAGGCTCTTCGAACCAGTAGCGCATGACGCTGGCGTTGTTATCCAGCTGATGAACGAAGTGCAGATCTTCCCGCTCCAGCGGGCGTAGCTTAACCGTCATGGTCACCTCTTTGCAGATAGATTACGCGCGAGTATAGCGTGCTGGCTCGCGCGCGATCCATCATGCGCCGATTCGCTCGACGATGCGCCCCTGCGCCATGCGCGCGGCGCGGTCGCACATATGGTCGATCACGTCGGGATCGTGGCTGACCAGCACCATGGTCAAACCGTCGTCGCGCTTGAGATCGTTCAGCAGGTTAAGGATCTCCGCCTGTACCGACATATCGAGCGCTGAGGTCGGCTCGTCCAGCAGCAGGATCTTCGGCTCCAGCAGCAGCGCGCGGGCGATCGCCACGCGCTGGCGCTGGCCGCCGGAGAGCTGATGCGGATAGCGCTCCGCCAGCGCCGGATCGAGACCGACGTGGCGAAAGCCCTGATCGATGCGGTCGTCGATGCTGTCGCGGCGCAGCAGCTTCAGCGGCTCCGCCAGGGTGCGGCGCAGGCGGTGGCGCGGATGCAGCGAGGCGTAGGGATCCTGAAACACCATCTGCACGTCGCGGCGCAGCTGGCCGGTAAAGGGCTTGCCCGGCGCGACGTCGCTGCCCGCCAGCGCCATTTTTCCCTGCCAGTGCGGATTCAGCCCGGCCATCACCCACAGCAGCGACGACTTGCCGCAGCCAGAAGGGCCCACCAGGCCGAAGCACTCGCCGGCGTTAACCTGCAGGTCGACCTCGTGCACCACGGTGCGCAGCTCGTAGCCCTGCTTGTGCGCGACGCTCAGCCGCTGAAGATTAATCATGATTCGCCTCCAGCGCGGCGCGATCCAGCACCGGCAGCGGCTGGCCGTGGGTCGCTTTGCTCGGACGGCACGACCAGAGCGTGCGCGTATAGGGATGGGTAGCGCGCGGCAGATCGGCGGCGGGCAGCGTATCGAGCACGCGGCCTTTGTACATCACCATCACGCGCTCGCAGTGTTCAGAGACCTGCTGCAGATCGTGGCTGATCAGCAGCAGACCCATATTGCGCGCTTCGACGAGGCGACGGATCAGCGCCAGCACCTGATCGCGCATGGCGTGATCGAGCGCCGAGGTCGGCTCGTCGGCGATCAAAAAGGCGGGATCGGTAATCAGCGCGATCGCCAGCATCACCCGCTGGCCCATGCCGCCGGAGAGCTGATGCGGATAGCGCTGCATCAGCTGGCGCGGCTGCGGCAGGCCCACGGCGTCGAGCATCTCGCACACTTTCTCTTTGCGCTCGCTGCGGCTCAGGCGGCGGTGCAGCAGCAGCGGCTCCTCTACCTGCCAGCCGATGGTGCGCGTCGGGTTAAGCGCATATTTCGGGTCCTGCATCACCATCGCCACCGTATCGCCGCGCAGCGCGCTCCAGGCTTTTTCGCTCAGGCGCAGCGCGTCGTGCCCGGCCACTTCCAGTTTCTGCGCGTGCAGGTGCAGCGCAGGAGAGAGCAGCCCCATCAGCGAGCGCGCGGTCAGCGATTTGCCGGAGCCCGATTCGCCCACCAGCGCCACGCGCTCGCGGCCGATGCAAAAGCTGATGTCGTCCACCAGCAGCGCGTCGTCGCTGCGGATGCTCAGCGACTCGGCGTGAAGTAACAGATCATTTGGCATGGCGGGTATCCAGACGGTCGCGCAGGCCGTCGCCTGTCAGGTTAAAGGCCAGGCTGGCGAACAGAATCGCCGCGCCGGGGGCGGCGGCGACCCACCACTGGTCGAAAATCACTTTGCTGCCTTCCGCTACCATCGAACCCCATTCGGCGGTCGGCGGCTGTACGCCCATGCCGAGGAAGCCCAGGCCGGCGGCGGAAAGAATAATGCCGCCGAGGCTGAGCGCGGCGCGCACCACGGCGGTGGGCAGGCAGAGCGGCAGAATATGGCCGAACATCAGGCGCAGTCCGGTGATGCCCTGCATCCGCGCGGCGGCCAGATAGTCGCTGCGGCGCAGCGCCAGGGTTTCGGCGCGCGCCTGGCGGGCGAAGGGCGGCCAGCTGGTGAGCGCCAGCGCCAGCGCGCCGTTCATCAGGCCGGGACCGAGCATCGCCACCAGCGCCAGCGCGATCACCAGATTTGGCAGCGAAAGAAAGATATCGGTAATGCGCATCAGCACGCGCTCCGTCCAGCCGCCAACATAGCCGGCGGTAATGCCGACCAGCAGGCCGACCGGAATGGTCAGCACCAGGATCAGCGACACCAGCAGCAGCGTCGGGCGCGCGCCGTAGATCACGCGCGACAGCAGATCGCGGCCGAAGCCGTCGGTGCCGAACCAGTGCTGCGCCGACGGCGGCAGCAGGCGCGCCGATATGGTCTGCAGATTGGGATCGACAGGTGCCAGCAGCGGCGCGAACAGGGCGGTCAGCACCAGGATCGCTACCAGGGTCAGGCCGATGGTGAGCGAGGTAACGCGGCGGCGGCGGCGGCGCGGCCGCACGGTTTCGAGTTCAGAGAGTTGTTGCGTCATCGGGTTCTCGGATCGGTTAACCAGGTTAGGGCGTCCGCCACGGCGTTAAGCAGTATGAAGCAGGCGCCGATCAGCAGCGTAGAGCCGAGGATGGCCGGTACGTCGGCCGAGAAGAGCGCGTTGGTCATATAGCGTCCGACGCCCGGCCAGGCGAAGACGGTCTCGGTCAGCACCGAGCCCTCCAGCAGCGTGGCGTAGGAGAGGGCGATCACCGTCACCAGCGTGCCCAGCACGTTAGGGAAAATATGGCGCAGCAGAATACGGCCGCGACCGGCGCCCTTGGCGCGCGCCAGCGTCACATACTCTTTGCTGCTCTCTTCCAGCAGCGCGGCGCGCAACAGACGGGTAATGCCCGCCATCGCCAGCAGGCCGAGGATCACCACCGGCAGCCAGAGGTGGGCGATGGCGTTGCGGAACATCTCCGGATCGCCGGAGAGCCAGCTGTCGATCAGCACGAAGCCGGTTTTCGGCTCCAGCGTATAGACGTAGAGATCGTCGAGCCGTCCCGGACCGGCCGACCAGTGCAGCACGGCGTAAAACAGCAGCAGCCCGAGCAGGCCGAGCCAGAACACCGGCACCGAATAGCCGAGCAGAGAGACGAAGCGCGCCACGTTGTCGATCACGCTGCCTGGCTTCCATGCGGCGAGCAGCGCCAGGCTGACGCCGAACAGGGCAGCGAAGATCATCGAGCAGGTCGCCAGCTCGATGGTGGCGGGAAAGGTCTGCATCAGATCGTTCGCCACCGGCTGATTCGTCAGGTGGGAAAGACCGAGATCGCCACGCGCCAGATGTTCGAGGTAGCGCCAGAACTGCACCAGCACCGGCTGATCCAGTCCCAGCTCGTGGCGTACCTGCGCGTAGGTCGCTTCGCTGGCGTGATCGCCGGCGATCTGCTGCACCGGATCCACCGGCGACAGGTGGGAGAGCATAAAGGTAAAGGCCAGCAGCCCAAGCAGCGTCACCAGCAGCGACAGCAGGCTGGTGACCAGCCGCGACAGGCGCGGCCAGAGCTGCCGGGCGAACCCGGCCTCCGAGGCTGACTGCGCCATTATTTGCTGACCTGCGAGTAGTAGACCATGTCAGGGTTGATGCCCTGCACGTAACCTTTCAGGTTGTCGCGCAGCGCGACCAGGTTGCGCGCCTGCAGACCGATGACGTACGGCGAGTTTTTCAGCACCGATTCCTGCATCGCTTTGTAGAGCGCCACGCGCTTCTGCGGATCGCTCTCCGCGGTCGCCGCCAGCACCTGCTTGTTTAGCTCGGGAATATGCCAGTCGGAGCGGTAAGCGATGGTTTTGCTGCCGTCTTCCGGGTTATAGGCGAAAGAGGCGGCGTTGGTGTTGGGATCGAAGTAGTCCGCGCCCCAGGCGTTCAGCGTCGCCTGATACTTATGCGCCTTCACGCTAGTGGAGACTTCCGAACTCAGGCCCGGCTGCACGTTGATCTTCACGCCGCCTTTGGCGAAGCTGCCCTGCAGCGCCTGCGCGATATCGAGGTAGGGCGGCTGATTGCTGGTGGAGAGATCGAAGCTGACGTTGGTCAGGCCCGCTTTCTGCAGAATCGCTTTCGCCTTTTCAGGATCGTAGCTGTAAGGGGTATCGTTGACCGCGCCGAGGAAGCCTTTCGGCAGGAAGGTCTGATGCACGTCGAACTGGCCTTTCAGCAGGTCGTTGGCGATGCCCTTATAGTCGAACAGGTAGCGCGCCGCTTCCCACAGCGCCGGATTCTTCAGGGTCTCGTTGCCGCCGACGTTGAACTGAATGTAGTAGAGCGACGCCATCGGGTAGGCTTCCGTCTTCACGCCCGCCTTGCCTTTCAGCGCGGCGATCTGATCGGCGCCGAGGTTACGCGCGATATCCGCGTCGCCCTGCTCCAGCAGCAGACGGCGCGCCGCCGGCTCCGGCACGTTTTTAATCAGCACGTTTTTCAGCTTCGGCGCGCCGGCCGGCGAGGTCGGGTTAGCGCTCAGCAGCACCACCTGATGCAGCACCACTTTACGGATCTGATAGGGGCCGCTGCCCGCCGAGTTTGTCGCCAGCCAGCCGTTGCCCAGATCGCCGTTCTTCGCGTTCGCCATCACGGTTTTTTCATCGACGATAGAGGAGACCGGCGCGGAGAGCAGGCTCAGCACGTAGGTCGGGCTGACGTTGGCGGTCCAGCTGATCTGCACGTGGTTGTCGTCGACTTTCTTCAGGAAGGTATCGACATTCTCTTTTGTCCAGCCGAGCTGCGTCAGAATAAAAGAGGGATCGAGGTTGAGCTTCACCACGCGGCCCAGCGAGAAGATGACATCTTCCGGGCGCAGCGGATTGCCGCTGGAGAATTTAGCGTCTTTGCGCAGTTCGAAGGTCAGGCTGCGGTTATCGCTGCCCGGCTGCCAGCTGCTGGCGAGCGTCGGTTTCAGATCCGTCGGGTTTTGCGGATCGGACTGGACCAGGCGCTGATAGATATTGGTAAAGGCCTGCACGCTGGTCAGTTCAAACCCTTTAGCGGGATCGAAGCTGTCGGCGTCATCGATAGACTGAGCGATCACCAGGGTATCTTTTGGCGTGGCGGCCTGTGCGGCAAAGGCGGCGGTCAGCGAAAGCGCCAACAGAGAAGCAGCGGTTTTTTTCATGGTAATTCCTTGCCTTATAAAGTAGTCACGCGAGTGTACGAGAGGGCTTAAAGGAAGAATAGTCTATTATTGGCTAACCTTATGCAGAAAGGTTATAAGGGTGGCGCTCTGGTTATAAGAGACGCAAAGCGGTGTTAACTAAGTATAGAGAAACAGAACCTCAACGAAGCGTATTTAGCCTTAATTTATTCTTTATCCTTTTTTCGCCGCGCTTATAATAGCGGCAACTTTTTACTGGAGAATTCACTTGGACAGTCATTCGATTTGGTTACTGACACCGGCAAGCTGAATTTCCATGCTGCTTGCCATCCGGCGCGCAGCGATCCTCTTTAATAACGATTGCTCCCTGAAAACGCTATTTATTATAAGGCGATCGTTATGCTGTTTTTCACTCACGCGCTTTTTCCTCCACCTCGCTCGCGTAGCTGACCGGCTGCGCCCTGCGCCTGCGTCCTCTCACCGCATCGACAGATAACTGCGGCGAGCGGTTCGCGCCTGCGGCTTATTCGCCCGTCACGCTACGCACTCCCTTAAATATTTTCTTTGATTACGCACGCCTTACTTGGCGTGCCGGGATTGCTTTGCCTGTTACAGGGAGAACTCACCATGTCCGAATTAAAACTGGAAAGCCAGACGCTGGCGAAAAATAGCCGCCGCGCCGCGCGAAGCGGCGCAAAACATTATTTAATCGAGCAGGAAGCAAATCGCACGGTCGAGGCGACGCTGGCTCACTTGCACAGTCAGGCTGACGGGCTGAGCCAGCAGGAAGCGGAACGCCGTCTGGCGCAGTTCGGCCCTAACGAGGTGGCGCAGGAGAAAGCGCCGCCTGCGCTGCTGCAGCTGCTGATGGCCTTTCATAACCCCTTTATCTACGTGCTGCTGGCGCTGGCGGCGGTGAGCTTTTTCACCGACTACTGGCTGCCGCTGCGCGCCGGGGACGAGGGCGATCTTACCGGCGTCATCATCATCTGCACCATGGTGACGCTGAGCGCGCTGCTGCGTTTCTGGCAGGAGTTTCGCACTAACCGCGCCGCCCAGGCGCTGAAGTCGCTGGTGCGCACCACGGCGACCGTAATGCGTGACGGCGCGCCGCAGGAGATCGCCATGCGCGAGCTGGTGCCCGGCGATATCGTACTGCTCAGCGCGGGGGATCTGGTGCCTGCCGACGTGCGTCTGATGCGTTCACGCGATCTCTGCGTAAGTCAGGCGGTGCTGACCGGGGAGTCGCTGCCGGTCGAGAAGGTCGATCTCAGCGCCGAGGTGGCGGCGAAAAGCAGCAGCGGTCGGTCGACGGGCAAAAGCCTGCTGGAACAGGACAACATCTGCCTGATGGGCGCCAGCGTTTCGGGCGGCAGCGCCTGCGCCGTGGTGGTGGCGACCGGCAGTCAGACCTATTTCGGCTCGCTGGCGAAATCGCTGGTCGGCAGCCGCGCTCAGACCGCGTTTGACCGCGGCGTCAACAGCGTCAGTATGCTGCTGATCCGTTTTATGCTGATTATGGTGCCGGTGGTGCTGTTGATTAACGGCTTCAGCAAAGGCGACTGGACCGACGCCGCGCTGTTCGCGCTGGCCGTCGCCGTGGGGCTAACGCCGGAGATGCTGCCGATGATCGTCAGCTCGAACCTGGCGAAAGGGGCGATGGCGATGGCGCGCCGCAAGGTGATCGTCAAACGCCTTAACGCCATCCAGAACCTCGGCGCGATGGATCTGCTCTGCACCGATAAAACCGGCACGCTGACGCAGGATGAGATCCAGCTGTCGCACGTCCTCAACTGCGACGGCGAAGAGGATGAACGCGTGCTGTTGCTCGGCTGGCTGAACAGCAGCAGCCAGACGGGCGGCAAAAACCCGATGGATCGGGCAGTGGTGCGCGCGGGCGCGCGACGCATCAGCGAGGCGCAGCGCAGCCGCTATCACAAACAGGATGAGCTGCCTTTCGATTTTGCGCGGCGTCGCCTGTCGGTGCTGCTGGAAGATCTGCAGCAGGGCGAATCGCTGCTGGTATGCAAAGGCGCCGTTGAGGAGATGCTCGCCGTATCAACCCGGGTGCGCGTCAACGGCGAATGCGTGCCGCTCTGCGCGGCGCGGCGGACGGCGCTGCAAAAGCTGGCTGAAACCTATAACCAGCAGGGCTTCCGCGTGCTGCTGGTGGCGACGCGCGCGGGCGAGATTGCGCTGCCGCTGACGCAGGCGGAGGAGCGCGAGCTGACGCTGGAAGGGATGCTGACCTTCCTCGATCCGCCGAAGGCGAGCGCAGGCGAAGCGATTGAGGCGCTGCGCGCCAGCGGCGTGGCGGTCAAGGTGCTGACCGGCGACAACCCGACGATCACGGCGCGCATCTGCCGCGAAGTGGGGCTGGACGCCAGCGGCATGCTGACCGGCGATGAGATCGAGGCGATGAGCGACATCGAGCTGTCGCAGGCCGCCGAGCGCAGCAGCCTGTTCGCCAGGCTGACGCCGCCGCAGAAAGCGCGTCTGGTGCGGCTGTTCCAGCAGAACGGCCATACGGTCGGCTTCCTCGGCGACGGCATCAACGACGCCCCGGCGCTGCGCGACGCCGACGTGGGTATTTCGGTCGACAGCGCGGCGGATATCGCCAAAGAGTCCTCCGACATTATTCTGCTGGAGAAGGATCTGCGCGTGCTGGAAGCGGGCGTGCTGAAAGGGCGCGAAACCTTTGGCAATATCATCAAGTACCTGAACATGACCGCCAGCTCTAACTACGGCAACGTCTTTTCCGTGTTGATCGCCAGCGCCTTTATTCCGTTTCTGCCGATGCTGTCGATTCATCTGCTGCTGCAGAACCTGATGTACGACGTCTCTCAGCTGGCGCTGCCCTGGGACAAAATGGATGCGGAGTTCCTGCGCAAGCCGCGCAAATGGGATGCCGGCAATATCCGACGCTTTATGCTGTGGATGGGGCCGACCTCGTCACTGTTCGATATCACCACCTTCGCCCTGATGTGGTACGTCTTCGGCGCGAATCATGCGGGCGCGCAGTCGCTGTTTCAGTCCGGCTGGTTCGTTGAAGGATTGCTGTCGCAGACGCTGGTGGTGCATATGCTGCGCACGCAGAAGATCCCCTTTATTCAGAGCCGCGCGGCGCTGCCAGTGCTGCTGACCACCTTCGCCATTATGGCGCTCGGCATCGCCATTCCCTTCTCGCCGCTCGGCGCGATGGTCGGCCTGGTGCCGCTGCCGCTCGCCTATTTCCCCTGGCTGGCGGCGACGCTGTTCGGCTACTGCCTGGTGGCGCAGGGCATGAAGCGGATCTATATCCGCCGTTTCGGTCAGTGGTTCTAGGAGGGCGAACATGAAAAGAAGAGGACTCGACCGGGCATTTATCGGCGTCGCGCTTATCGCCATCGCGCTGATTCTGCTGACGGTGATAGTGCGCTAACTCGCGGGCGGCGAGGCGACTCGCCGCCGTTTTTCTGCTATTTCAGCTGGGCTGTAGATATTTTTGGTATTGATTTTTCCGCCTGCTCTTCTCTTCCAGCGATGCCGCTCTGGCCGCCCATCTCTATACAAAATTGTAAAATCCATTAAACAATCCGCCTGAAAATTCATCAGAAGAGAGTTGTCGCTAACCCGAATTTATGGATAATACGCAGCCAGTTTTACTTAAATTAACATAATTTACGATTACTTTAC
The DNA here is from genome assembly GCF_000738765.1 of Pantoea sp. NGS-ED-1003. NCBI lineage: Bacteria > Pseudomonadati > Pseudomonadota > Gammaproteobacteria > Enterobacterales > Erwiniaceae > Pantoea > Pantoea sp. NGS-ED-1003. Next base: position 221,797 of record NZ_JPQA01000009.1, on the reverse strand, counting down.
GCGACAGGGACTGTCTGATGCATCTTCGGCACAAATCTATTCCGCTCTCTTTCTCTCTGCTGGCTGGCGCTTTTTTAACCACGCAGGCCGCTGCCGCCGACGCGCTTCCTGACGCTAACGAACAGATCCGACAGCAACAACAGCGCCAGCAGGCGCTGGAGCAGCAAATTGAACCGAAGGCACCCGACGTGCGGCTTTCGCCGCCCGCTTCCAGCTTCGGACGCATCGACTTTCCCGCTGAAAAACCCTGTTTTCCCATCGCGCGCGTCGAGCTGCAGGGACAGCAGGCGCTGCCGCACTGGCTGCCGCTGCGTCGCATCGCCAGCCAGGCGCAGGGAAAATGTCTGGGCGCGCAGGGCATTAACTTGCTGATGAGCGCCCTGCAAAACCGGCTGGTGGATCACGGCTATGTCACTACGCGCGTGCTGGCGCCTTCGCAGGATCTCAACAGCGGCGCGCTGCGGCTGGTGATCCTGCCCGGCTACGTGCGGGAGGCGAAGCTGACGCCGGAGAGCGATCGTCATCTCTGGCTCTACAGCGCTTTTCCCGCGCACGCCGGCAACCTGCTTGATTTACGCGATATCGAGCAGGGGCTGGAAAACCTGCAGCGGCTGCCGACCGTGGAGGCCGATATGTCGGTGGTGCCCGGCGAACAGCCAGGCGAAAGCGATATCCAGGTGCGCTGGAAGCAGCAAAAAATGTGGCGTGTCGGCCTGTCGCTGGACGACTCCGGCACCCGCAGCACCGGCCGCTACCTGGGCGGCGTCACGCTGTCGCTCGACAATCCCTTTGCGCTGAGCGATCTCTTTTATCTGTCGGCCACGCACGATCTGCAAGGCCAGGGCGGCAAGGGCAGCAAAAACTTCACCGGCCACTACTCGGTGCCGTTCGGCTACTGGATGTTCTCCGTAACGGGCAGCGATTACGACTATCACCAGACGGTCGCCGGCACGAATCAGGATTACCGCTACAGCGGAAAAAGCAAAAGCCTCGATCTGCAGCTCAGCCGCGTGCTGCACCGCAGCGGCTCGCAGAAAACGTCGCTGACCTATGACGTGCTGACGCGCGAAACCCGCAACTATATCAACGACACCGAGGTGCAGGTGCAGCGGCGACAGACCGCCGCCTGGCGTATCGGCCTGCAGCACCGCCACTATATCCGCCAGGCGACGCTGGACGCGGGCGTCAGCTATCAGCGCGGCACGCGCTGGTTCGGCGCTCAGCCTGCGCCGGAGGAGTATTTCGGCGAGGCGACGGCGCTGAGCAAAATCGTGCAGCTTAACGCGCAGTTCAACCTGCCGTTCCGCATCGGCGATCAGCGTTTTCGTTACAACATGCAGTATCTACGCCAGATGAGCAGCACGCCGCTCACGCCACAGGAGCAGTTCTCCATCGGCAACCGCTGGACGGTGCGCGGCTTCGACGGCGAGCGCACGCTCAACGCCAGCCGCGGCTGGTATCTGCGCAACGACATCGCCTGGAGCACGCCGCTGCCCGCGCAGGAGCTTTATCTCGGCGTGGACTATGGCGAGGTGGGCGGCGCAGGCAGCGAACTGCTCACCGGCCAGCACCTGGCGGGCGGCGTGGCAGGGCTGCGCGGGCAGGCCTTTAACACCGGCTATGACCTGTTTATCGGCACGCCGCTCTCTAAACCGGACGGTCTGCGCACCAGCGACGTCACGCTCGGCTTCAACCTCAACTGGAGCTACTGAGCATGCGCGCGGGAAACTATGAGATTAAATCGCCGCTGATCCTCGGCGGCGAAGAGAGCGAAGCGGAAGTGCTGGGCGCCGCGGTCTGGCTCTGGATGCACTCGCTGCTGCATCGCGACGCGCCGCTGCACGCGCTGCCGACGCTGCTGCTGCCGATCGTCAAAAGGCAGCAGTACGTGCTGGTCGCCGAAGCGGGCGAGCCGGTTTTTTTCTTTAGCTGGGCCTGGCTGAACGAAGAGGCCGAGGCGCGCTATCTCACGCTGCCTGCGATCCATTTCCCGCCCGAGGACTGGAACAGCGGCGAGCGCATGTGGTGCTGCGACTGGATCGCGCCGTTTGGTCATACCGCGGCGATGAGCCGTCTGGTGCGCCGCGACCTCTTTCCTCACGCCTGCTGGCGGGCGTTAGACCATCGCGGCGAACAGCGCGGCAAGCGCGTGTTGAATTTTCATGGCGCCAGCGTTAACCGCGAGGCGGCCAAAAAGTGGCGACAGGCGCATCCGCTCGCCGTGGCGTTACCGCAAATCTGATAGGGACATTAGATGAACAGAAACCTCTACCGCATTATTTTCAACAAAGCGCGCGGCATGCTGATGGTGGTGGCTGATATTGCCGGTTCAGGCCGCGCAGGCGGCGCACGCGCATCGGGCCTGGGCCGCACGCTCAGCCGACTCATCGGCCGGGTTGGCGCGCTGAGCTTTAGCCTCTGGCTGGCGATGGGCGTCATCCAGCCCGCCAGCGCCGCCATCGTCGCCGATCCGCAGGCGCCGGGCGGTCAGCAGCCGACCATTATCAACAGCGCCAACGGCACGCCGCAGATCAATATTCAGACCCCTTCCGCCGGCGGCGTGTCGCGCAACAGCTATAGCCAGTTCGACGTCGGGCAGCAGGGCGCCATTCTCAATAACTCCCACAAAAACGTGCAGACCGAACTGGGCGGCATGGTGAGCGGCAACCCCTGGCTCGCGCGATCCCAGCCGCCTGAACGGCTTTGTTGAAGTGGCGGGACAAAAAGCGCAGGTAGTGATCGCTAACCCGTCCGGCATCACCTGCAACGGCTGCGGATTTATCAATGCCAACCGCGCCACGCTCACCACCGGTCAGGCGCAGATGAATAACGGCAACCTCACCGGTTTTAACGTCGAGCGCGGCGAGGTGGCGGTCGAAGGCGCGGGCATGGACAACTCACGCCAGGACTACACCGACATTATCGCTCGCTCGGTGAAAATCAACGCCAGCGTCTGGGCTAAGGATCTGAACGTCACCACCGGACGCAACCAGGTGGATGCGGCGCATCAGCAGGTCGCGAAACAGGGCGACGATGCCGCTTCGCGTCCGCAGGTGGCGCTGGATGTCTCCAGCCTCGGCGGCATGTATGCCGGGAAAATCCGCCTGATCGGCACCGAAGCGGGCGTCGGCGTGCGCAACGCGGGCAACATCGGCGCCCAGGCCGGCGCGGTAACCATCACCGCCGACGGCCGCATCGAAAACAGCGGCAGCATACGCAGCAGCGGCGAGTTGCAGGTCGCCACCAGAGAGGGCCTGAACAACAGCGGCGCGCTCTTCGCCGGCGGCAGCGCCACGGTCGCCAGCGCGGCAGAGCTGCAAAACAGCGGCTCCGTCGCCGCGCGCAATAACGTTACGCTGCAGGCCGCTCGTCTCAACAGCGCGACGTCAGGCATCCTTGCCGCAGGCGTGCAGGATGACGGCAGGCTCGGCGAGTCAGGGGATCTGATGCTCGCGGCCGATGGCGCGCTGAGCGCCCAGGGTGAGAACCTGGCGGGCGGCGGCCTGACCGCGCGCGGCCAGCGCCTGGATCTCAGCGGCAGCCGTACGCAGGGAAAAAACATCACCCTCGAGGCGCGCGACGGCGACATCGCTACGCGCGGCGGCACGCTGGTGGCGCAGCAGCAGCTCGCTGCCCGCACCGGCAAAATGCTGGATAACGACGGCGGCGCGCTGACCGCCAGCAAGCTCGATCTGCAGGCGCACGATCTCTCCAGCCAGCAGGGCCAGATTACGCAAACCGGCGGCGACGACCTCGCTATCGCGCTGCCGGGCAGCCTGAATAACCGCGGCGGACGCATTGCCAGCAACAGCGGCAGCCTGTCCCTGAACGCCGATACGCTCGATAACCAGTCCGGCGAGATCGCCCATGCCGGCAGCGGCGCGCTGACCATCGACGCGCGTAGTCTGCAGGGCGAAGGCGGCAAGCTGCTTTCCAACGGTCAGCTCAGCCTGCGCGACGGCGAGTTTAACCTCGACAAGGGAACGACCTCCGCGCAGCAGATCGACGCCGATGTCGACAGCCTGTCGAATCAGCAGGGCCAACTGGTGCAGAGCGGCAGCGGCGAGATGCGGCTGCATACGCGCGGCGCCCTGAATAACCAGGGCGGCCAGCTGGCGGGCAACGGCAATATCGACCTCAAAGCTGCGGCGCTGGATAACCGCTCCGGCGCCATCATCGCCGCACAGCAGGGCAGCCTGACGGCGCAGGTCAGCGGCGCGGTCGACAACCGCCAGGGCGAACTGGCGGCCAGCCGCGATCTCAGGCTGAACGCCGATCGGCTGGACAACAGCCAAGGCCGCGCGTCGGCGGCAACCGGCGCCGCCAGCCTCGGCACGCAGCAGGCGCTGGCGAATCAGGCGGGCCGTATTGAGGCGAAGGGCGATCTGACCCTCAGCGCCGCCGGTCTGGACAATCAGGAGGGTACGCTGCTGGGCGATAACCTCCAGCTGGGGCTGGGCCAGCGCGCGCTGGATAACCAGCGCGGCGTCATCGCCGCATCAGGCACGCTGCGCAGCGACAGCGGCGCGCTCAACAACGACGGCGGGCTGCTGCAGGCGGGCGGCGATCTGCTGCTCGACACGCACGGCGCGCGCCTGAGCAATCAGCTGAGCGGCGACAGCGGCGGCATCCTGAGTGCCGGCGCGCTGACGCTGCGCAGCGGCGAGCTGGATAACCGCCAGGGGATGCTGGCGGGCGGCGGCGCTACCCAGCTAACCACGCAGGCGCTGAACAACAGCGGCGGCACGCTGGTGGGCAAACAGCAACTGCGGATTGAGAGCGACGGCGCGCTGACCAACGACGCGGGCCTGTTGCAGTCGGGCGGTGACGCCCGTATCGACACGCACGGCTATGCGCTGAGCAACCGCGACAGCGGCAGCAAAGGCGGCATCAGCAGCCTGGGCGCGCTTACGCTTAATGCCGGGGCGATCGACAACCAGCAGGGCTTTATCGCCAGCCAGGGCGATCTCCAGCTAGACGGCGCACAGCTGGATAACCAGCGCGGCACGCTCGCCTCGCAGGCGGCGCTTTCCGCCGCTGCGGCGAGCGTCAGCAACCAGAGCGGCGCCATCAAGGCGGGCCAGGGGCTAACGCTGGAGGCTGCGCAGCGGCTCGATAACCAGGGCGGCACGATCGGCGCAGGCAAGGCGCTGCGCGTCACGGCCGGCGAGCTGCTTAACGGCCAGGGCGTGCTGGCGAGCGGCGACATAGGTAGCCTGAGCGTCGACGCGCTGGATAACCGCGGCGGACAGCTGGCGGCGCAGCAGGCGCTGACGATGCGCGGCGGCACGCTCGACAACAGCGACGGCGGTCTTATCCAGAGCGGCGATGGTCTCGATATCGGCGTAGATACGCTGCTCAACCAGAACAGCGGCGAGAAAGGCGGGCTGACCAGCCAGGGCGAGATGCTGATCCGCGCCGGGCGGATGGAGAACGCGCAAGGGCTGGCCCTGAGCGGAAAAGCCTTGCAGCTGGCGGCGGGCAGCCTGAATAATGCAGCTGGCACGCTGGTGGCACAGGATCAGCTTCGCCTGGACATCGCATCGCCGCAGAACGCGCTGCGCCTCAACACCACATCGATGCTAAACGCGCTGCGTCTCGATACCGCATCGGCGCTGAATAACCGGGCAGGCCTGCTGCAGGGCGGTAGCGTGCTCGTCGACAGCCACGGCCAGGGCGTCGACAACCAGAACGGTACCCTCTACAGCCTGGGCGATCTCAGCCTGCAAGGCGGCGATATCGACAATCAGGGCGGCACGCTGGGCGCGAAGGGCGACCTCAGCCTGCAAAGCGGCGAGCTGGATAACCGCAATAGCGGGCGCGTGGTGAGCGAGCAGGCGGCCAGCCTCACCACCGCGCATCTGGATAACCGCGGCGGGCAGATCCAGAGCGTCGGCGATCTGCTGCTGTCGAGCGCGCAGGGCGTTATTGATAACGCCGCCGGTCTTATCCGCAGCGGCGCGACCGCCGTGATCAACGCGCTGCAGCTCAATAATCAGGATACCCAGGGCGCGCAGCAGGGCATCGAAGCGGCAAACCTCAACGTCACCAGCGACAGCATCGCCAACCAGCGCGGCACGCTGCTGGCCGACCGGCAGCTGGCCATCAACAGCCGGGGCAGCGTCGACAACAGCCAGGGCGAACTCTCTGCCGGAGAGGATCTTTTGCTGCAGGGCGACGGTCTGGCGCTGACCAACAGCGCGGGCGGCGTCAAGGCGGGCCGATCGCTGACGATCCGTGCCGATCGCATCGGCGGTGACGGCCAGATCCTCTCCCGCGGCGATATCACGCTGGTCAGCCAGCAGAGCCTGAACAACAGCGGCGAGATGATCGCCAACGGCAGCTTCAACTTCACCACGCCGGGCGACGTCGTCAACAGCGGCAAACTGCTGGCGGGCGGCAAGCTGGATCTGCGCGCCAGCAATCTGCTGAACGCCGCCAGCGGCGAGATCAATGCCGGGCAGGACTGGCTAACCCTCAACGGGCAGCTCACCAACTACGGCCTGATCGACGGCAAGCAGACGCTGCTCAAAGCCGGCACCTTAACCAACATCGGCAGCGGCCGGATTTACGGCGATACGGTCGGCGTGCAGGCCGGCACTTTCAATAACCTGGCGGAAAACGGCACCGCTGCCACGCTGGCGGGGCGCGAGCGGGTCGATATCGGCGTTCAGACGCTGAACAACCGCGATCACGGCCTGATCTACAGCGCGGGGGATATGGCGCTGGGCGGGCAGCTGGACGCCAGCGGGCTGGCGACCGGCAGGGCCGACACCCTTAACAACCACAGCGCCACCATCGAGTCGGCGGGCGATATGCAGATCGACGCCGGGCAGATCAATAACGTCAACGACCATTTCAGCACCGAGCTGGCGACCGTTTCCACTGAGGCGATCACCGAGTATCAGCAGTCGGGCGACACCGTGCGCTGGAAAGCGGGCGAGCCGGGCGTGTTTGTCGATCGCAACTCCGCCGACTCGCTGCGGAACCTCAACACGCCGGGCAAAACCGGCAGCAACCACGACCGCTTCACCCAGTATGACTACACCCGCACGGTGCAGGAGACGCAGATCGCCGAAAGCGATCCGGCGAAGATCATCGCAGGCGGCAATATGACGGTGAACGCCGATAAGGTGTTCAACGATAAGAGCCAAATCGTAGCGGGCAACACGCTGACGATGAACGCGGGCGAGCTCGACAACGTCGAGGTGGCGGGCCAGCGCATCACCACCGACGACGGTAAAGTCACCAGCTACTACCGCATCCGCCATAAAGGCGGCGACAGCCAGGGCAAAAAACAGTCAGCCTATGCGCCGCCGGAGGTGATTGAGACGATTGCGCTGAAGCCGAGCCAGCTGGTCGATCACGGCGACATTAGCGGTACGCCAGTCTCGCTGGCGCCGCAGAGCGCGCAGGGCACCGACGCGGCGATCGGCCATACCGGCGGCGTCAGCGCCGCCGTGGCGGGCAGCGCGCTTGCGCCTGACTGGCAGGCGGTCGATAGCGGCGCGCTGCCCGCTATCGCCGCCGCCGCCCTGAAGCCGGGGCAGCGTTTTGAAGTCGCCAGTAGCGTCGTGCCGCAGCAGGGCGAAGCGGCGCGCGTGGTGCGCATCGTCGGGCCGGATACGCGCCTGCCGGACAACAGCTTGTTCAAAACCAATCCGTCGCCCGGCGGCAAATACCTGGTGGAGACCGATCCGCGCTTTACCCAGGAGAAGCAGTGGCTGAGCAGCGACTATATGCAGGAGAGGCTGACGCAGAACAGCGACAACGTCCTGAAACGCCTGGGCGACGGCTACTATGAGCAGCGCCTGATCCGGGAACAGGTGATCAACCTGACGGGTCAGCGCTATCTGGACGGCTACAGCAACGACGAAGACCAGTACAAGGCGCTGATGAACAACGCCATCGACTTCAGTCAGGAATACCACCTGACGCTCGGCGTGGCGCTGACGCCGCAGCAGATGGCGCTGCTGACCAAAGATATCGTCTGGCTGGTGAACGCGCAGGTCAGGCTGCCGGATGGTTCCACCCAGACGGTGCTGGTGCCGCAGGTTTACGCGCGCGTTCAGCCTGGCGATGTCGACGGCAGCGGCGCGCTGATTGCGGGCCGCAACCTCAACCTGAACCTGGGCGGCGGCCTGTTCAACAGCGGCACGCTGGCCGGACGCGAAGTGGTGAAGCTGAGCGCCGACAACATCACTAACCTGGCGGGCACCATCAAGGGCGCCAGCGTCGATCTCGCCGCCCGCACTGATATCAACAACATCGGCGGCGTGATCCAGGGCACCGACGCGCTGCTGGCCAGCGCCGGACGGGATATCAACGCCATCAGCACCACGCGCAGCGTTGAGAGCCGCAGCGACGACAACAGCTTTGCGCGCACCACCGTCGACAGCGTGGCGGGCATGTACGTGCAGGGCGACGACGGCAGGCTGATCCTGCAGGCGGGACGCGATATCAACCTGACGGCGGCGCAGGTGGTCAACAGCGGCAAGTCGAGCCAGACGGTGCTTCATGCGGGCCGCGACCTCAGTCTTAATACCGTCACCACTGCAAGCCGCGACGATATCGTCTGGGACGGCGACAACAGTCTGCAGCAGGGCAATACGCAGGAGATCGGCAGCGAAGTGGTGGGCAAAGGCGACGTTTCGCTGCTGGCAGGCAACGATCTTAAGGCGCGCACCGCCACCCTGTCGGCCGACCTCGCGCTGGCGCTGACCGCCGGGCAGGACGTTTCGCTGACGAATGGTGAGAACACCCAGGATCTGGACGAGCGGCATAAGGTGACCGGCAGCAGCGGCTGGCTGTCGAAGAGCACCACCACCACGCGCGATCTGATTGCGCGCCAGACGGCGCAGGGCAGCGCGCTGAGCGGCGACAGCGTCACGGTTGCGGCAGGTAATGACCTGCGCGTGCAGGGCAGCCAGATCGCCGGCACGCGCGACGTCGCGCTGCAGGCGGGCAACGATCTCAGCGTGGCGGGCGCGACGGAGCGCAACAGCGAACAGCATCTGGCGCAGGAGAAAAAGAGCGGGCTGTCGGGCACCGGTGGCATCGGCTTCAGTTACGGCACGCAGAGCCTGAAAACCACCGACACGGCGCAGGATGTGACGAACCAGGGCAGCACCGTCGGCAGCGTGAACGGCAACGTGACGCTGGAGGCGGGCAACCGTCTGGACGTTAACGGCTCCGAACTTATCGCCGGCAAAAACCTGACGCTGGACGGGCGCGACGTCAGCGTCACCGCGGCGCAGAACCAGAGCAGCCAGACCCATAAGGTGGAGCAGAAAACCTCCGGCCTGACGCTGGCGCTCTCCGGCACGGTGGGCAGCGCGCTCAATACGGCGGCGCAGACGGTGCAGGAGGCGAAGTCCGCCGACAGCGGACGGCTGGCGGCGCTACAGGGCACCAAAGCCGCGCTCAGCGGCGTGCAGGCAACGCAGGCCGCGCGCCTGGCGGCGGCGCAGGGCAACAGCCCGGAGAACAACAACGCCATCGGGGTCAGCCTCTCTTACGGCAGCCAGTCCTCTACCTCCACGCAGCGCAGCGAGCAGCGCACCGCCCAGGGCAGCAGCCTGACGGCGGGGGACAACCTGAGCGTGGTGGCGCGCGGCAGCGGCGTGAAAGGTGCCGACGGCGACCTGACGGTGCAGGGCAGCCAGTTGCAGGCCGGCAAGGATGTGCTGCTGTCGGCCAACCGGGATCTGAACCTGCTGTCGGCCGCGAATACCTCCTCGCTGGAGGGGAAAAACGAGAGCCACGGCGGCAGCCTGGGCGTGGGCATCGGCGCTGGCCAGGGCGGCATGGGCATCAGCGTCTCCGCCAGCGTTAACAAGGGCAAAGGCAGCGAGCAGGGCAGCGGCGTCACCCACACCGAGACCCAGGTGAGTGCGGGCAACCAGGTAACGATGGTGAGCGGGCGCGACACCACTCTTCAGGGCGCGCAGGTGAGCGGCGAGAAGGTGAAGGCGGAGGTGGGCCGCAACCTGACGCTGGCAAGCGAGCAGGACAGCGACCGCTACGACTCGAAGCAGCAGAGCGCCAGCGCGGGCGGCAGCTTTACCTTCGGCTCGATGACCGGATCGGCAAGCGTCAACGCCTCGCGCGACAAGATGCACAGCACCTGGCAGAGCGTGGAGGAGCAGACCGGCATCTTCGCGGGCAAAGGCGGCTTTGACGTGAGCGTCGGGAAGCACACGCAGCTGGACGGGGCGGTAATCGGCTCCACCGCGACGGCGGATAAAAACCGGCTGGAGACGGGCACGCTGGGGTTCAGCAATATCGGGAACCACGCGGACTATAAGGTGGAGCACCAGAGCGCGGGCATCAGCACGGGCGGCAGCATCGCCGGTCAGTTTGCCGGAAATATGGCGAACGGGCTGCTGGTGGGGGCGAACCACAGCGGCAGCGACAGCTCAACGACGAAGGCGGCGGTGAGCGAGGGGGCGATAGTTATCCGCGACCGGGATAACCAGGCGCAGGACGTGAGCGGGCTGAGCCGGGACGTGGAGCATGCGAACCAGACGCTCTCGCCGATATTCGACAAGGAGAAGGAGCAGAACCGGCTGCAGGAGGCGCAGCTGATAGGGGAGATTGGCAACCAGGCGGCGGATATCGCCCGGACGGAGGGGCAGATACGGGCCACCAATGCCGGTAAGGCGGAGCTGGCGAAGAACGGCATAACAGAGCCGGGAGAAGGCGCGTCGAAGGACGAGTGGGCGAAGTACAACGAGAAGCTGACGGCGACGGACAGCTATAAGGCGGCGCAGCTACAGTGGGGAACGGGCAGCGCCATCCAGCAGGGCATTCAGGCGGCGACGGCAGCGGTGCAGGGGCTGGCGGGCGGCAACCTGGCGCAGGCGGCCAGCGGTGCGGCGGCACCTTACCTGGCGGAGGTCATCCACGACATGACCACCACGAAGGATGCGAACGGCAAAGAGGTGGTGAACGTCGAGGCGAACCTGATGGCCCACGCGGTGGTGGGCGCGGTAACGGCTTACGCGGCGGGCAACAGCGCGCTGGCGGGCGTCTCGGGCGCGGCGATGGGCGAGTATATCGCGCAGCAGATGTATCCGGGGGTTAAGCGTGAGGACCTGACGGAAGAGCAGCGCCAGACGATAAGCGCGCTGGGCACGCTGGCGGCCGGACTGGCGGGCGGCGTGACGGGTGACAGCACGGCGGGTGCGGTGGCCGGGGCGCAGGCGGGAAGGAATGCGGTTGAGAATAACTCCTTGGGTGATATTGCGCAGGCCCAGTCTGAAGGCAAGACGCTGGATCAGAAGGCGGGTGAGTACGTTGAGGCAGAAAACGAGCGCTATAAGAAAGCAAACTGCGGCGGCATGAGTGCCGAAGCCTGCTCGGTGAAGATGTACATGGAACGGCGCGAAGCGCTGAAAGATACGGTATCACAGGGTGCTGACTTCGTGCCGGTCGTGGGAACCCTGAAAAGTGTTGCGGAAGCTAAGAGTGTGCTGGATTATCTGTTGGCCGCCGCATCCATGATACCGGGAGAGCGTGTTGCTACAGGGGTGCTGAAAACAGCAGAAAAAGCGCTGGCTAAAGGTGATGTGGCTGAAGCATCGAAACTGATTAATAGGGCCAGTGATGAGATATCAGGCTATTTACCGAGTCCCGGACATACATCTTTACCCAGTTCTGGTATCGGATCTAATGCTGCATTTTCAGTTACCAATGCACAATTAGGTAAAAAACTTGGAAAGCATGTTGAAGATTTCGGTGGTAATGCATCGAATGCGGCAGACAGGCAACGTGTATTAGATATAATAAATGATATCGGTTCTAATCCTGATAAGGTCGTCGCCGGTAAATTTGCAGGTCAAGGCGTATCACAAGGCGCTAACCGCGGAGATGTATTCTTCAGAATTAAAGGGAATGATGTTGTTGTTACTAAGCCAGATGGCAGTTTTGTCACTATCCTTAAGGATGGGGTTAATAATACATCGGTGAAAAATGCACTTAAGGGCGATCCGAAATGATAAATCCTTTAGGGCAATATCAAGAATGGGTTAGCCATGTTATTGGTAAGAGACTCTCAGGAGTGAGAGGGTTAATCTATGTTTTTGAAACGCCTGACTTCGAACATCCACAGCAATTACAGTTTATTTTTTCCAATACTGAGAACATAGCCAGTTTCAGGTGTGGTAAAGATGGTTCAACTCTGGAAGTAACAGACTTTCCTGTTCAGGGAGTTGATCTTGGAGAATATGGCAAGGAAGTGATTATGGATCTTTCAAATTTACCGTTATTTGTTGATTATATCGGAAAATCCTTATTGAAAGTTTATTCGATATTTTCTTCGGTAGAGAATGCCTATATAGGCATCAAGTTGGTTTTTGAAAGTGGTTTGTGTTTGATTGCCATAAATGTTGGTGATGAACTAAATATTAGTGACTTTTTATCATCATCATACGAACATGATGAAGGTATCAAATATCGAGAGTTATAAATAGTTAATCTCGGCCACCGCGCCGGGATTTTAATTTATCAGTCAGTTACCCTTCAGTCGCCAGCCGGATGATCAGCTGTCCCGGCCCGCTGATTACCTCTATCTTCTGCCCGGTCGTAAAACCCAGCGCTTCCAGCCAGCGGCCTTTGATCATGAGCTGTGGTAGCGGATTCGGCTGGCCTCTGTTAGGCCGGTATCCCACTTTGTAATAATGCGCCCGCGATCCGATGGCGGCGGTTGTGGGGCTGAGTGTCTCTGGCTTTTCCGGCGTGCAACCTGACGCTGGCGAGCGAGCAGGACAGCGACCGCTACGACTCGAAGCAGCAGAGCGCCAGCGCGGGCGGCAGCTTTACCTTCGGCTCGATGACCGGCTCGGCAAGCGTCAACGCCTCGCGCGACAAGATGCACAGCACCTGGCAGAGCGTGGAGGAGCAGACCGGCATCTTCGCGGGCAAAGGCGGCTTTGACGTGAGCGTCGGGGCGCACACGCAGCTGGACGGGGCGGTAATCGGCTCGACCGCGGCGGCGGATAAAAACCGGCTGGAGACGGGGACGCTGGGCTGGGATGACATTGAGAACCACGCGGACTATAAGGTAGAGCACCAGAGCGCGGGCATCAGCACGGGCGGCAGCATCGCCGGTCAGTTTGCCGGAAACATGGCGAACGGGCTGCTGGTGGGGGCGAACCACAGCGGCAGCGACAGCTCAACGACGAAGGCGGCGATGAGCGAGGGCGCGATAGTTATCCGCGACCGGGATAACCAGACGCAGGACGTGAGCGGGCTGAGCCGGGACGTGGAGCACGCCAACCAGACGCTCTCGCCGATATTCGACAAGGAGAAGGAGCAGAACCGGCTGCAGGAGGCGCAGCTGATTGGTGAGATTGGCAACCAGGCGGCGGATATCGCGCGGACGGAGGGGCAGATAGCGGCGACGAAAGCCGCGAATGAGCGGATGAAGGGGGTCACGCCGGGACAGCTGAAGGCGGCGGAAGCGGAATGGCGGAAGGCGAACCCGGGGAAAGAGCCGACGGCCAGCGACATCAGCGGGCAGGCTTACCAGACCTTCTATAACCAGGCATTCAGTGAGAGCGGGTTCGGCACCGGCGGGAAGCTCCAGCAGGCAATTCAGGCGGCGACGGCGGCGGTGCAGGGTCTGGCGGGGGGTAACCTGACGCAGGCAATAACTGGCGGGTCTGCACCTTATCTGGCAGAAATTATTCATAACCAGACGCTGAATCCGGATGGCTCGGTCAACGTACAGGCGAACCTGATGGCGCACGCGGTGGTGGGTGCGGTAACGGCTTACGCGGCGGGCAACAGCGCGCTGGCGGGCGCCTCGGGCGCGGCGATGGGCGAGTATATCGCGCAGCAGATGTATCCGGGGGTTAAGCGTGAGGACCTGACGGAGGAGCAGCGCCAGACGATAAGCGCGCTGGGGACGCTGGCGGCCGGGCTGGCGGGCGGCGTGGCCGGAGACGGAACGGCAGGTGCGGTGGCGGGAGCGCAGGCGGGAAGGAATGCGGTTGAAAATAACTGGCTACACGAAGATGAATCACGCCAGCTTGATAAGGAAATGCAGGAGTGCAAGAAATCCGGTGGCGACTGTAATAAGGTTGTTGAGAAATACATCAATATCAGTAATAAAAACAGTAAAGAGCTTAAGGAAGCCTGTACCGGCGGCGGTGTTGCCTGTGTGACATGGGAAGAGCTGATACAGGCCGATACCAACGTTGCCCGTGATGCCAGTCACAGCCAGTTTCGGCTGAGTGAGAAACTGAAAGATCCGTCTGCGGCGGCATTGGTGAATTATCTGAACGGAACGGATCTGAAATTCCTGAAGGAAAATATCACCACAGGCGACCGTGTGATGTCCGTAGTTATAGATCCGACTTCATGGCCTGTTCTGGTTATGGGAGGGAAAGCGATAATGACCAACGCTGTCAATAACACCAAAGAGCAGCTTATTGCGGTAGGTATGGGGGCCGGTTTAGGCGCAGGTATTCAGTACGGAACCACAGGCGAAGTGAAATTATCAGACGTGATTGGTTCAGGCGTTATTGGTGCGATTACAGCCAGTAAGGGCTACAACCCGACGATGGTATGGAATGCGGCAGGCGGTTATTACCAAGCTGAAATCAGCGGTGATGATCCCTTCATGGCGGCATTGCTGAGTAAAACAGGGGCATCGGTTGGATATGCGGCGGGTAATGTGATCAAGGTTCCTTTTGATAAAAAGCTCAACCCAATTTCTAAGCAATACGAATGGGTGTCGACAGGTGTCTGGACGATAACAAAACCAGCTCCGCAAAATCCATTGCCATCAATAGTAGGTAACTTCGGTGATTCTGTTGCATCTGGGATGGTTCAAGATAAGCTGAAAGATGTCGGAGGTAAGCAATGAAAAATAGCACCAAGTCATTAGTTAACCTTTTGTATCTATGTTGCTCAATGGCCATTGTGATTTTTATTTTGACAATTTTGGGTCGCTTACTCGGAGCATGGTTGGCTTGGGATATGAATGATAAATTTTCATTTTCATCAGAGGATTTATTTATTTGCCTCAAGCTAACCTGGATGGGGCCCCCGACTGGATTTATTTTTTGGTATTTTTATTACCGATAAATTTTTGTGAATCCCAGCCCTCAGCGGCCGGGATCTTCTTATATACCCTTCTTCAGCCGCCGGATCTTACCGGCGACTAACCGATCACTGCGATCAGATCCGTTACCTGCCTTTGTTCACGGGCAGAGAACTTACAGACCTTCCACAGCGTTTGCATAATCTTTGTGATTTATAAAGGCCTGTATCCGCGGGATGCGCCAACCTTGAAGGTATACTTCAGGGGCTGGATGCAGGAAGTATCAGCCGGGATCAGACTATAACGGCGATAGCGAAGCAGTCGGTAGTAAGCTGGGATACTGCCGCTAGTCGCTATGACCGGGCTATACAGGCACAGGCTATCGTTGGAGCTCTGGCTGGTGCGTCAGGGCTGAAGAGTATGGTAGAGAAACCTACGCGAAACGTTGCGGTAAAACAGCTTTCATCATTAGGAAGAACTGCCGAGCCAATTAAGCTAGGCCCTGACGAAGAAGCAAGCGGCTGGTCGCAGTACGATAAATACCGCTGTGATCCTCACAACTGGAACTGGCCGGAGAAATTGGGTTTTGCTGAAGAACCGATTAAAACAACCCTGCAAATCGGTAAAACTAGACAGAAACGAAAAACCTAACGGGTCATTTTTAGCACCTAAAGGAACACCTTATGGTGAAAGATCTCTAACCCCAGGCGCAAAAGCTGAGCAATACCATGAATATGAGTTCATCAAACCATCACCGGTTATGCAAGGTAAAATAGTGCCTGCTTTTGATGAGCTTGGTGGAAGTGTTCAGATATTGCCTAATATGCAAGAAAGAGTGAATATTGATTGGCTTATAAAAATGAATGCATTCGGGAGGATCGTTAATATGCTGTTTAGTATTGAAGAAATTCAGAACGAAATTGATAAGCTGGTTTCGAAAATTGGTTACCCACCTCATTCTGTAACTGTTTTTTCTGTACCCACTAATGATGGAACTCCTTACGTTTCATTTGAAAACGAAATGTATAATTATATTTCATCAGAAAGAGGGTGCGAATTTTCAAGAAAGACCACGAAATCAATTGATGAACTACTTTATTGGATTGCTTCAGATTTCGTATCAAATATATCTTTCCAATACGAATTTGAACACCGCATGCCCGGGCGAGATGGCCGTCGTATGGCATTTCCTATGATTATTGCATTTATGGCAAGTATGAATAAAGAATGGGAAATTAAAGCACAAAAGGAGATTGATCAGACCCTTTCAAATGCGCCCTATGATGACAGTCTTTATTTGTAAGTTTAGCTGCTCAAATCCCGGCCATCCAGGCCGGGATTACCCTTCCCTGCAGCCGCACTTACTACCTTATGATAACCGGCATCTCCCACGCCTGGTTCAGCGCGCTCGGAAAAAACTCTAGCCACTCGCTGACCTTCTTACGGTTCATCAACGTCTCCGCCAGCGTCAACAAGGGCAAAGGCAGCGAGCAGGGCAGCGGCGTCACCCACACCGAGACCCAGGTGAGCGCGGGCAACCAGGTAACGATGGTGAGCGGGCGCGACACCCTGCTGCAGGGCGCGCAGGTGAGCGGCGAGAAGGTGAAGGCGGAGGTGGGCCGCAACCTGACGCTGGCGAGCGAGCAGGACAGCGACCGCTACGATTCGAAGCAGCAGAGCGCCAGCGCGGGCGGAGCTTTACCTTCGGCTCGATGACCGGCTTGGCCAGCGTCAACGCCTCGCGCGACAAGATGCACAGCACCTGGCAGAGCGTGGAGGAGCAGACCGGCATCTTCGCGGGCAAAGGCGGCTTTGACGTGAGCGTCGGAGAGCACACGCAGCTGGACGGAGCGGTAATCGGCTCGACCGCGGCGGCGGATAAAAACCGGCTGGAGACGGGCACGCTCGGGTTCAGCGACATCGGGAACCACGCGGACTATAAGGTGGAGCACCAGAGCGCGGGCATCAGCACGGGCGGCAGCATCGCCGGTCAGTTTGCCGGAAACATGGCGAACGGGCTGCTGGTGGGAGCGAACCACAGCGGCAGCGACAGCTCAACGACGAAGGCGGCGGTGAGCGAGGGCGCGATAGTTATCCGCGACCGGGATAACCAGACGCAGGACGTGAGCGGGCTGAGCCGGGACGTGGAGCATGCGAACCAGACGCTGTCGCCGATATTCGACAAGGAGAAGGAGCAGAACCGGCTGCAGGAGGCGCAGCTTATTGGTGAGATTGGCAATCAGGCGGCGGATATTGCGCGGACGGAGGGGCAGATACGGGCCACCAATGCCGGTAAGGCGGAGCTGGCGGCGAAAAATATCAAAGAGCCGGGCGAAGGCGCGTCCAGGGAAGAGCGGGCAAGCTATAACGAGAAGCTGACGGCGACGGACAGCTATAAGGCGGTGCAGCAGCAGTAAGGAACCCGCAGCGCCCTCTACCAGAGCTTTCCGGATGAAACAGCCTAACTATCCTTTCCAGTCATTAAATCCTGCGATTCTGTTTCTCTTATAGTAATCCTCATCGTCTTCTCCGTTATCACATTACTATTATCAGGCAGGTCTTTATTAATAAATGACATGGCCCCAATCACCACGTTATCGCCAATAACAATCTGGTCGGCGATAATGCAGCTATTAGCACCAATGCTAACGTTATTGCCTATCTTGATTGAAATTGGCAGCTTAGAAGGATTACTGCCTGTTATGCCAATCGTGGTGTTCTGCCTGATACGGAATGAATGCCCAATAACGGCAGACCCGTTGATGACGATCCCTTGATGATGAGTGATGACAAGTCCGGGTAATATCCTCGCGCCTAACTCAATCTCTGTACCGTATTTCAACGTCAGCTTCCGGTTGATTCGCAGCGCGGCCTGCTTTAAAACGCCTGTTTTGTTTTGATACCAGTAGGAGGCGATGCGCCACCAGAAATAGTAGCGTCGCTTTGGGCATTTAATGGCTTTATGAATGACTCCTGGCCAGGAGAACGGCTTAGCATTCATCATCACTTCTTTCTGCAAACACTTTTTTAGTAGCAGAAGGTTTTTGTCGTTTTGAGCTTTCATCAGCATTCCATTCTGAAGTCTTATTATTTTGTTAAGAGCGTAAGGGTTTTGAGCATTATACGTTAGCCGCTCGCCTGAAGACGACGTTTAACGAGGTATTGCTTGGCATCGTGGAGGCGTGATGGATAAGAACTGGAGTTTACTCCATGAGGCGGTTGCTTCCCTTTGAATGGCGATAAGAAATGCACCTGTGAGGTGATTAAAAACAAAAGTTAGAGGCGGTTAAAAGGTATGCATGAGACGCAACAGACACAAAAAAGCCCGCCAGGCTTGCGCCGTGCGGGCTTTCAGGACTTCTACAGATGACTCTGGTAATCATCTTTGAAGAATTTTGGTGGAGCTGGCGGGAGTTGAACCCGCGTCCGAAATTCCTACATCCTCAGTACTACATGCTTAGTCAGTCTTTACATTCGCCTGGCAGCTGCGGACAGACACGCCACTGACAGACTAGCCTGATTAGATTTAACGCTTCAACCCCAGGCAAGGCATCCACGCGATCTCTTTTGGGTTTGACCTCTCTTGATCCCCGTCCTAAGAGCGGAGGCTAGGGAGAGAGGGCTCTTAGCAGGTTATTAAGCTGCTAAAGCGTAGTTTTCGTCGTTTGCGACTATTTTTTTGCGGTTTTTTAGCGAGGCCTACCGCACCTCGGCATGCACCTTGGGTTTCGCAAATCCCGTCGAATCCAGAATCAGCCCCAGGAACTAACTACTCTAGCAAAAAACTTTAAAACTATCCAGCGATTAGCGGTTACGATTTTTCATGATGCGCGCTTTATCGAGCTTCCACTCGCGCTCTTTAATGTCGTCGCGCTTGTCATGCTCTTTCTTACCACGCGCAACGCCAATCTTCAGCTTGCACCAGGCGTTCTTCCAGTAAAGCGACAGCGCGACTACGGTATAGCCTTCGCGGTTAACGCGGCCATAGAGCGAATCGAGTTCGCGCTGATTAAGCAGCAGCTTACGGTTGCGCGTCGGATCGCAGACAACGTGCGTTGAGGCGACGGCCAGCGGCTGGAAGGTTGAGCCGAACAGATAAGCTTCGCCATCGCGCAGCAGAATGTAGCTGTCGCTGATGTTGGCTTTACCCGCACGGAGCGATTTGACTTCCCATCCTTGTAGCGACAATCCCGCTTCGAATTCCTCTTCAATGAAGTATTCATGACGGGCGCGTTTGTTAAGGGCAATAGTGGCAGAACCGGGTTTATGTACTTTTTTCTTTGTCATAGTGCGGCGTATTTTACATCACTTAGGCGGCCATCGCACCCCTTGTCCAGCGGGGCACCGGGAAACGGGATATTCTAGCACACCTCTCAATGCGGGGAATTTTTGTTTGATCGCTGGAAATGCTACAATTCAGCGGTTTTGTGATGAACAGGAACCATTATGGCTCAGATTAGTCGTTCAGCGCTGGTGCCCTTCAGCGCTGAGCAAATGTACCAACTGGTCAACGATGTGGATGCCTATCCACAGTTTTTGCCGGGCTGTACCGGCAGTCGCGTGCTGGAATCCTCTGAAAATCAGATGACGGCCTCGGTAGACGTCTCAAAAGCGGGCATCAGTAAGACCTTCACTACGCGCAACACGCTTACCGACAATCAGCGCATCCATATGCAGCTGGTCGACGGGCCGTTCCGCAAGCTTACCGGCGGATGGCAGTTTATCTCGCTGGGCGATGACGCCTGCAAGGTTGAGCTGAGCCTCGATTTTGAATTCACCAACATGCTGGTGGAGATGGCGTTCGGCCGCATCTTCAAAGAGCTGGCCAACAGCATGGTGCAGGCATTCACTCAGCGCGCCAAAGAGGTCTACAGTGCCTGAGATTTCCGTTGAGGTGGTTTACGCGCTGCCGGAGAAGCAATATCAGCGCGTTGTCACGCTGGAAGAGGGAAGCACCGTCGAGCAGGCGATCGTCGCATCCGGGCTGCTTGAGCTGCGCCGCGATATCGACCTCAGTCAAAACAAGGTGGGCGTCTTTAGCCGCCCGGTCAAGCTGGGCGATACGCTGCAGGAAGGCGACAGGGTAGAGATCTACCGTCCACTGATCGCCGATCCCAAAGAGCTGCGTCGTCAGCGCGCTGAGCGTTCAGCTGGCGGCAAAAAATAGCGTCAGTCACCACAGTCCAGCCAGAAAAGCAAAAGGCGCCAGCGGCGCCTTTTTTGTTGCGTGTTCGATCAGTCCTTCGATGCAGTCAGATTCGGCTTGTTGTCGATATTGGTCAGTATGCCGTTGCTGTCGAAGGTCAGAGTCAGCGTCTGCTGCTTCACGTTTTCATGGCCTGGCTCCTGACGGAACACGTAATACCAGACGTTGCTGCCGAAAGGATCGCGCATCATCGGCGTACCGAGCGTATAGGCGACCTGCTGCTGCGTCATGCCGTTGTGGATTTTCGCCACATCGTTGGCGACCAGGTAGTTGCCCTGGTTGATATCTGGGCGGTAAACCACGCGCTCAAGAGTGGAGCATCCGGCGGTCATCATCAACATTACCACTGCCGCGGCAGTCAGCGTTTTACAGCGCATCTCTACATTCCTTTTCTGGGGCCAAACGCCTTTTTCTCAGGCTGTTTTTTTGCCATCAAATTCTGAACTCTGCCTGCGGCAGGCTTTATTATTCAGGCGACATAAGTAGCCGATGATAATAAACCTTTTCGCTATTGGAAACCTCTACATCGACAGAGCAAGCATATGACCACGCAGCGGGAAGAAAGTGCGGCAGTTACGCCGCTAAAAGTTCTTTCGCGTTAGCAAGGGTATTACGCGTGACCTCGCTGCCGCCCAGCAGACGCGCCAGCTCCTGCAGGCGCGCGCGCTTGTCCAGCGCCTGCATATGGGTTTCGGTCATCGCGCCGTCGGTCTCTTTGCTGACAAAGAAGTGCTGATGGCCGCAGCCCGCCACCTGCGGCAGGTGAGTAACGCACATCACCTGGGTCGATTCGCCCAACTGGCGCAGCAGGCGTCCGACGACGGCGGCGGTCGGGCCGCTGATGCCGACGTCCACTTCGTCGAAGATCATCGCCGGCGTTTCCATCTTCTTCGCGGTAATCACCTGGATTGCCAGCGCAATACGCGACAGTTCGCCGCCGGACGCCACTTTACCCAGCGGCTGCAGAGGCTGGCCTGGGTTGGTGGTTACCTGGAAGTCGATGCGCGTCGCGCCGTCCGCCGTGAGGTGGTCGGGATTAAACGCCAGCGCAATAGTAAAACGGCCGTGCGGCATAGAAAGCTGGTGCATACTTTGCGTGATTAGCTGCTCAAGTTCGGTGCCGTACTGCTGACGCTGCTGATGTAAACGCTCAGCGCTGCGCAGAGCAGCTTGATAGTGTTCGCTTACTAACTCTTGCAGGCTCTCCTGATCGCTCTCCTGCTGCGAAAGCAGCTCAGCTTCCGTGAGCAACTGCTGATGCAGCTCCGCCAGACCTTCCGGCGCGACGTGGTGCTTACGCGCCAGCGCAATATAGCGCGAGATGCGCTGCTCCAGCTCATACAGGCGGTTGGGATCGAGATCGAGCCGGTCAACGTAGTGGCGCAGCTCATCGCTCGCCTCGCTGAGCTGAATCGCCGCTTCTTCCAGCATATTGAGCACGCCGCTCAGCTTGTCGTCCAGCGTCACCACCTCGGTCACCATCTGACGCGCAGTGTAGAGCAGGCTATTGAGGTTGCTGTCGTCGCCGTCGGCGAGCAGCTGCAGCGCCTGCTGGCTGGTAGAGAGCAGCTGACCGCTGTTGGCGAGGCGCTTGTACTCCTCATCAATTTGCTCGTACTCGTTCGCCTGCGGCGCAAAATCGTTGAGTTCTTTCAGCTGATACTGCAGCAGTTCGCGACGCGCCTCGCGCTCCTGCGACAGCTGCTGATGCTGCGCCAGATTGCGACAGCTCTGATGCCAGGCCTGATAGTCGCTGCGCATCTGGCGCAGCAGATCGTCATGGCCGGCGTAGGCGTCAAGCAGGTGTTTCTGATGGTCGGATTTAAGCAGCAGCTGGTGCGCGTGCTGGCCGTGGATCTGAATCAGCAGCTGACCCAGATCGCGCAGCTGCGACAGCGGCACCGCGGTACCGTTGATAAAGCCGCGTGAGCGGCCGTCGGCGCTGATGACGCGGCGCAGCAGACACTCGTTGCCGTCATCCAGCTGATTCTCCTCCAGCCAGCGCTGCGCAGAGGGCGAGGACTTGAGGTTGAAGCGGGCGCAGAGGTCGGCGCGCGCGGCGCCCTGACGCACCATGTCCGCTTCGGCGCGACCGCCAAGGCACAGACCGAGGGCGTCGATGGCAATAGACTTACCCGCGCCGGTTTCACCGGTAATCGCCGTCATACCGCGTTGGAAATCAATGTCGAGCTCACGAACGATAGCGAAATTACTGATGGTCAGCTGTGCCAGCATAGAATCACCTGTATGGAAAAACAGATATGGTTTTTCGTACAGTATAAACTGGTTTTTTATCCAGTAAAGAGGGCGCGCTGAAATTAGAACAATTTTTTCGACCAGCCTAGTTTTGAGCTTAGCGTATTGAAATAGCTGTAGTTTTTAGGGTGGATCAGGTTCAGATGGTTCTCGCTGCGGCGGATCAACACATCTTCTCCTTCCTGAATCGGCAGGGCGATCTGGCTGTCGCAGCTAATCTCGAGATCGCTGCGGCGCGACGAAAAGCGCAGCCGGATAGTGCTGCTGCTGTTGATCACCAGCGGCCGCGCCGACAGGGTATGCGGGAACATCGGCACGAGCGCGATGGCGTCGAGCGAAGGGGTTAAAATCGGGCCGCCCGCCGACAGCGAATAGGCGGTCGAGCCGGTCGGCGTAGAGATAATCAGGCCGTCAGAACGCTGAGAGAAGGCGAACACCTCGTCGATATAGACCTCGAATTCGATCATGTGCGCCACTTTGCCAGGGTGCAGCACCACCTCATTGATCGCCAGGCCGAGGCGCGGCGAACACTCATCTTTGCAGACGCGCGCCTCGAGCAGAAAGCGGCTTTCAACGAAATAATTCCCCTGCAGCACCTCGTCCAGCTGCTGCTGCGCGTTGTCGGGATCGAGGTCGGTGAGAAAGCCGAGGTTGCCGCGGTTAATGCCGATCACCTTGATGTCGTAGCGCGCCAGCACGCGCGCCGCGCCGAGCATATTGCCGTCGCCGCCGACCACCACGGCAAGGTCCGCCTGCTGTCCAATCTCCGCCAGCGTGCCGGTCTGGGCATCCTGAAGGTTGAGCTCCTGCGCGATCTGCTTCTCAATAATCACTTGATAACCTTTGGACGTCAGCCAGCGCCACAGCATCTCATGCGTGGTGAGAGCGGTAGGGTGACGCGGATGGCCTACAATACCAATGCAGTTAAAGTGTTTGTTCATTTGGTGGGTCTTTCCTCATAAGCCAAAACGGCAAGGCAATGTGATGGGTTCCCTTGAAACCGTCAAACCGATCCCCATAATAAGCGGACTGGCGAGATGAATGTGCAAAACGCGGAGAAATTCATGAGTAGTAAAGAACAGAACACCCCAAACGAGCAAGTCTCAGACGAAATTCAACAGGATCAGCAGCAACCTCAGGAAGCGGAGACGGCAGTAGAGGTGGATCCGCGTGATGAGCGTATTGCGCAGCTGGAAGCTGAACTGGCTCAGTTGCAGACCGGCGTACGCGACGCTCAGCTGCGCGCGCAGGCGGAAGTGGAAAATATCCGCCGTCGCACCGAAATTGACGTTGAGAAAGCGCATAAATTCGCGCTGGAAAAATTCGCCAACGAGCTGCTGCCGGTTATCGACAGCCTTGAGCGCGCGCTGGAAGTCGCAGACAAAGAGAACCCGGAGCTGGCATCGATGATTGAAGGGATCGAACTGACCCTGAAATCGCTGCTAGGCGCCGTGCGCAAATTCGGCGTTGAAGTGGTCGGCGACACCAACGTGCCGTTCAACCCGGAAATCCATCAGGCGATGTCGATGATGGAGTCAGATGACGTGGCGCCTAACCATGTGATGATGGTGATGCAGCGCGGCTATACTCTGAACGGTCGCCTGCTGCGTCCGGCGATGGTTGCGGTCGCGAAAGCGAAAAGCTAAGCAGTCAACGCACGTCAGACGGCCGCACGGTGATGCGGCCGTTTTTATTTGCGGCTCAGCTGGCGGGCAGCTGCGGCATCCAGTCGATGGGCTGCTCGCCCGCCTGCGTCAGCAGGTCGTTGGCCTGCGCGAAATGGCCGCAGCCAAAGAAGCCGCGATGGGCGGAAAGCGGCGACGGATGGGGCGCCTGTAACACATGATGGCGCTGCCGGTCGATAATGCTGCCTTTCTTCTGCGCGTGCGATCCCCAGAGCAAAAACACCACGCCTTCGCGATGTTCATTAATCGCGGCAATAACGTTATCGGTAAAGGTTTCCCAGCCGAAGCGCGCATGAGAATGCGCCTTGCCCGCTTCCACGGTCAACACCGTATTCAGCAGCATCACGCCCTGTTTCGCCCAGCTTTCGAGAAAGCCGTGCTGTGGACGCGTAAAGTCGGGAAACTCCTGCTCCAGC
The DNA here is from genome assembly GCF_000738765.1 of Pantoea sp. NGS-ED-1003. NCBI lineage: Bacteria > Pseudomonadati > Pseudomonadota > Gammaproteobacteria > Enterobacterales > Erwiniaceae > Pantoea > Pantoea sp. NGS-ED-1003. The sequence goes on along the minus strand of NZ_JPQA01000009.1, from coordinate 197,185 downwards.
TCTTTATACATATTCTGTAAAGAGGGGGGCACTGGCACCCCGGGCAGCACCGAGAAGGCCAGACCGTGCGCCTGATTCGGGCCGTGATAGGGATCCTGGCCGAGAATCACCACTTTGACATCACTCAGCTCAGTGAGGCGAAACGCATTGAAGACATCTTTCTGCGGCGGATAAACCGTCACGCCAGCCGCCCGTTCGTTCGCCACCAGTTTCAGGGTTTCGGTAAAGTAGGGCTTCTCTTTCTCTTCGGCCAGCACGTCGTGCCAGGTCAGTTTATCCGTCATGGTCTGCTCCCTTATAGATCGATGCCGTTAGCTTAACGGTTCGCCGCACCAGGTTGAAGGTAAAAAATATTTGAAATTTACAAAATATTTTTTAGTTAAAAATTTATCTGAATCAATTAATTGAAATTAGCAGTGAAAAGCGTGGCTGTGAAAATTGACCGAAGTCAAAACCTCTGCAAGAAGCGGGTGTTATATCAAGGCGATAATTTGATTTACTCACCGCGCTGAGCAGGATAGCGCCATGTTCTGGAGAACTGATTATGATCACTGGCATTCAAATTACTCAAACCAATAATCCCGATTTAATGCACTCTTTCTGGCTGATCGACGACGAAAAAGCGGAAGCACGCTGCCTGTGCGCGAAAGGGGGTTACGAAGAAGATCAGGTTGTCGCCGTGAGCGAACTGGGTGAATTCGCATATCGCGAAGTGCCGATGGAAATGAAACCGCAGGTACGCATCGAAGGCGGCCAGCACCTGAACGTTAACGTGCTGCGCCGTGAAACGCTGGAAGATGCGGTTAAACATCCGGAGAAGTATCCACAGCTGACGATTCGCGTTTCAGGCTACGCGGTGCGCTTCAACGCCCTGACGCCGGAACAGCAGCGTGACGTCATTACCCGTACTTTTACCGAAAGCCTGTAATCTGGCAACTTTGGGCGCGTGTAGAAAAAGCGCCCACCATATTGTTAATGGCAGGTTATTGAAAATAGTTAATATTTAACTTTTTCAGCGCTGGCGGCGTGATAATAATCCGGAGCTTTGGCTATTAGCCTTTGTCCGAAGGGAATAATCGTTGTTTTGCGCGCTTAACTAAAAAAAATCGCCTCATTCGAGGCGATTTTTTTATAACGATGCTGATTTATTCCGCATCGCCGCTGGCTGGCGCGGCAGCGCTTGGTTTGCGGCGCTTGCCCACGTTTTTGGCGTCGCGATGACGTTTCTTCACGCGCGGTTTTTCCGCTTCGCTCTCTTTTTTCTCTTTGCGTTTCGCCAGCGCCTTTTTCGACGTTTTTCCGGTGGTTTTGGCGCTTGGCGCGCGCGTTACCGGACGCAGCTCGTCGATCACGCGCGGTTTCAGCGGCTCATTCAAATAGCGGCTGATTTTGCCCAGCAGCAGATGATCGTGCGCTTCCACCAGCGATAGCGCGGTGCCTTTACGTCCGGCGCGCGCGGTACGGCCGATACGGTGCAGATAGGTATCGGCGGTGCGCGGCATATCGTAGTTGATGACGTGGCTGACATCTTCGATATCGATGCCGCGCGCGGCGACATCGGTCGCCACCAGCACGTTGACGCGACCGTCGGTAATGCGTTTGATCGCCTCGGTGCGTTTAGCCTGCACCATTTCCCCTTCCAGATAGCAGCAGCGGATCCCCGCATCGTGCAGCCACTGCACCAGCTCATGCAGACGCTCGCGCTTGCGCACGAAGACGATAGAGCGCGTGGCGTCAGGCTGCTTCAGCAGGTGGATCAGCAGTTTGGTTTTATGCTCCAGATCGTCGGCGCGGTAGTACCACTGCTGGATCTTTTTACGCTCGCGACGGCTGGGATCGGCTTCGACTTCAACCGGATCGTTCAGCAGACGCTCGGCAAAATCTTTAATCGCATCGCCTTCCAGCGTCGCGGAGAAGAGCATGGTCTGCTTACGCCAGCGGGTTTCGCCCGCAATGGTTTCGATATCCTGCGCGAAGCCCAGATCCAGCATGCGGTCCGCCTCGTCGAGGATTAGCGTCTCGACGGCGCGGCAGTCGAAGTTCTCTTCTTTAATATACTGAAGCAGACGTCCGGTGGTCGCCACGACCACATCCTGGTTCTCGCTGAACACTTCCGCGTGGTTCATATACGCCACGCCGCCGGTAATGGTCGCGATATCGAGATGGGTATGTTTCGCCAGCTCGCGCGCGTGATCGGCGACCTGCATCGCCAGTTCCCGCGTAGGGGTCAGGATCAGGATGCGCGGCGGCCCCGATTTCTTGCGCGGAAAATCGAGCAGGTGCTGCAGTACCGGCAACAGGTACGCGGCGGTTTTCCCGGTGCCGGTAGGCGCCGAACCCAGAACGTCGCGGCCCTCCAGCGCGGGCGGGATCGCCTCGGCCTGAATGGCGGTGGGGCGCGTAAAGCCTTTATCCTGCAGGGCTTCCAGCAGGCTTTCGTCGAGTTCGAGTTCGGAGAATGTGGTTACTGTCATGGTCTACCTCAGTTTGGGGCGCTGATTATAGACAGATCGCACGCAATCTTCATCTGTTAATCCGCGCCGGCCAGCCCATTACGTGTATTCCTCACGCCGTCACGTTACACTGAAGCGCTGCCGCACGGCAGGAAAAAAGGTAATGGTTGCAGAGTATGACGCAGGAAAAGCCGCATGTGCGGCCGGTGTTAAAAAGAAACGGTTTCACCTTCAAACAATTTTTCGTGGCGCACGACCGCTGCGCCATGAAAGTCGGCACCGACGCCATTCTGCTGGGCGCCTGGGCGCCGGTCGCTAACGCGCGCCGGGTGCTCGATATCGGCAGCGGCAGCGGGCTTATCGCCCTGATGCTGGCGCAGCGTACCTCTGATACGGTGCTTATCGACGCGGTTGAGCTGGATGTTGCCGCCGCGCAGCAGGCGCAGGAGAATGCGGCGCAGTCGCCGTGGGCGGCGCGCATTCGCGTCCATCAGCAGGATATCGCCGCTTTCGCCGACAGCTGCGGCCAGCGCTATTCGCTGATCGTCAGCAATCCGCCCTATTATCCGCCCGATGTCGCCTGCGCCACGCCGGCGCGCGACGCGGCTCGCTCGACGGCGACGCTGGATCACGCCAGCCTGCTGCGTTACGCGGCACGTTTGATCGACGAAGAGGGCTTCTTCTGCGTCGTGCTGCCGGAAACGGTAGGGCAAACCATGATGACGCTGGCGCAAGAATCGGGCTGGCATCTGCGTTTTCGTATCGACGTGGCGGAATATGCGCATCGTCCGCCGCATCGCGTGCTGCTCGGTTTTTCTCCTAGCGCGGGCGAAACGCTGCTGGAGCGCATGGCGATCCGCAATCAGGATACGCACTATTCGGAAGCCTGGTGCAGCCTGACCCGCGACTTTTACCTCTTTATGTAACAGGGCGTCAGGATCGTCGGCTTCGCATCGGGCAGCATATCGGGATAGTCGCGGGTAAAATGGAGCCCGCGGCTCTCTTTGCGCGCTAGCGCGCAGCGCACCATAAGTTCGGCCACCTGCGTCAGGTTGCGCAGCTCCAGCAGATCGCTGGAGAGACGAAAATGCGCGTAGTACTCGTCGATCTCCTGCTGCAGCAGGTTAATGCGACGCAGCGCGCGCTCCAGCCTGCGCGTGGTGCGTACAATCCCCATGTAATCCCACATAAATAGCCGCAGCTCGTGCCAGTTATGCTGGATCACCACGCGCTCGTCCGCATCGTCTACGCGGCTTTCATCCCAGGCCGGCAGGCTGTCGGGCGCGGCTTTTTGCGGCAGCGTCTGAATCAAATCCTCGGCAGCCGACCAGCCGTAGACCAGACACTCCAGCAGGGAGTTAGAGGCCATGCGGTTTGCGCCGTGCAGCCCGGTATAGCTCACTTCGCCGATAGCGTAGATCCCGTCGACGTCCGTGCGGCCGCGCGCGTCTACCATCACGCCGCCGCAGGTGTAGTGCGCGGCGGGCACGATGGGAATACGATCCCGCGTCAGGTCGAAGCCGAAGGTCAGCAATTTTTCATAAATCGTCGGAAAATGGGCGCGGATGAATTCCGGCGGCTGGTGGCTGATGTCCAGATAGACGCAGTCGACGCCGAGCCGCTTCATTTCGTGATCGATGGCGCGCGCCACGATATCGCGCGGCGCCAGTTCGGCGCGCGCGTCGAAGTCGGGCATAAAACGGCTGCCGTCAGGCCGCAGCAGCCAGGCGCCTTCGCCGCGCAGCGCTTCGGTCAGCAGAAAGCTGCGCGCGTCAGGATGAAACAGCGAGGTTGGATGGAACTGGTTGAATTCCAGATTGGCGACGCGACAGCCGGCGCGCCACGCCATGGCGATGCCGTCGCCGGACGCGACGTCGGGATTAGTGGTGTACTGATAAACTTTCGCCGCGCCGCCGGTCGCCAGCACCACCGCGCGAGCGCTGCAGGTTTCTACCCGCTCGCGGTTGCGGTTCCAGATCCAGGCGCCGACGGCGCGGCGCGGACCGGGCAGGCCCAGTTTGTCCGACAGGATCAGATCGACCGCGTTGCTGCGCTCGAGAATATGAATGCGGGGATGACTCAGCGCCTGGCTCACCAGCGTAGTTTCGACGGCGCGCCCGGTGGCATCGGCGCTGTGAAGGATGCGCCGATGACTGTGGCCGCCTTCGCGCGTCAGATGATAAGGCATATCGCCCGCTGCCTGCGGATCGCGATCGAAGGCGACGCCGTTGTCAATCAGCCACTGCACGCAGTGACGCGCGTTGCTGGCGACGAACGAGACCGCCTCGCGCTCGCACAGGCCGGCGCCGGCGATCAGCGTATCTTCCACATGCGACTCGATGCTGTCGCTCTCATCAAACACTGCGGCGATGCCGCCCTGGGCATAAAAGGTCGAGCCTTCGCTGACCTGCGCTTTGCTCAGTACCAGCACCTCGTAATGCGCCGCCAGCCGCAGCGCCAGCGATAAACCCGCCGCGCCGCTGCCGATAATCAAAACATCGCACTGATAATCTGGAGAGAATGAGTGTGCCATGGTGTTTAATTTACTAAACAAGGGTGGCTTGAGCATAGGCGTTTCGCGCAGGGTTGTGAAGTATTTTAAACGCACAGCCTGCCCTGTCAGATCAGTTAACCGGCAGATAAGCGTAAAAACAACAGATTACATAAAAGTGCATCGGAGGCGCGTTTTTTATATAAAACCTGGCGCATAGACAGGATTTAAAGATGAAAAAGCCTCTGTCATAAGGTACTCTGCCTGCGATTCTGCGTTGATAGCCGCAGTCTGGATTACACTGTCTTGAGAATGAAAAACAAATGACAGCGCCTCCGGAAGAGTCATCATCAGCGCGTTAAGTGAACTTTTTGCCGCACCACCACTCTAAGCGCATGCTTGCTCAGAACCATGAAGATGTGCTGGCAGTTCCTTTACGCATTTAAAAGTATTTGGGGAGACATTACCTCGGATGAGCGAGCAGTTAACGGATCAGGTACTCGTAGAGCGGGTGCAGAAGGGAGATCAGAAATCATTTAACCTCCTGGTTATTCGCTACCAGCATAAAGTGGCGAGCCTGGTTTCCCGCTACGTCCCGTCGGGAGACGTGCCTGATGTCGTGCAGGAGTCCTTTATCAAAGCGTATCGCGCGCTGGAATCCTTTCGCGGCGACAGCGCGTTCTACACCTGGCTTTATCGTATCGCGGTCAATACCGCAAAAAATTATCTGGTTGCTCAGGGGCGTCGCCCGCCATCCAGCGATGTGGATGCGATCGATGCGGAAAATTTCGAAAGTGCTGGCGCGTTAAAAGAAATTTCGAACCCTGAGAACTTAATGTTGTCAGATGAACTGAAACAAATCGTCTTTCGCACCATTGAGGCACTCCCTGAAGATTTGCGTATGGCAATCACGCTCAGGGAGCTGGACGGACTGAGCTACGAAGAGATCGCCGCCATCATGGATTGCCCGGTCGGTACGGTGCGTTCACGTATCTTCCGTGCGCGAGAGGCCATTGATAATAAAGTTCAACCGCTTATCCAACGTCAGTGATAACGGCTACTGGAAGGGTACTTAGGCATGCAGAAAGAACAACTTTCCGCTTTGATGGATGGCGAGGCGCTCGATAACGCGCTGCTGTCAGCACTATCTCAGGATGCAGAGCTGCAACAGCGCTGGACTAGCTATCATCTTATCCGCGACACCATGCGCGGTGATGTAGGCGATGTGCTGCACTTCGATATCTCCGCGCGCGTTGCGGCGGCCCTTGAACAAGAGCCGGCTCGTAAGTTGACGCCGCTGATCGTCGAATCTCAGCCTGAACCGGCCAGCGTTGCGACGATGCCTTTCTGGCGCAAAATGCGTCCCTGGGCGGCGCAGCTGACTCAGGTTGGCGTAGCGGCGTGCGTATCGCTGGCGGTTATCGTGGGCGTACAGCACTACAACCAGCCGAGCGGCATCACTGCAGAACCGTCTGATTCGCCGGTGTTCAACACGCTGCCGATGATGGGCAAGGCTTCGCCGGTCAGCCTGGGCGTGCCGTCTGACGCCTTCGACACCAGCGGCTCCAGCCAGCAGGTTCAGGAGCAGCGCCGTCGCGTTAACGCGATGCTGCAGGACTACGAACTGCAGCGCCGTCTGCATTCCGATCGTCTGCAGTTCGAAACCAACGCGCCGCAGCAGGCGCAGGCGAACGTTCCCGGCAACCAGTCCTTAGGTACGCAACAGCAGTAATGAAGCAGCTTTGGTGCGCCGTTAGCCTGCTGGCAGGCAGCCTGCTTTGGTCATCTACCGCCCCGGCGCAGACATCTGCGTCCGGGGCGTTGTTACAGCAGATGGAGCAGGCAAGCCAGAATCTCAACTACGAATTTGCTTATATCAACGTCTCGCGCATCGGCATCGAGTCGCTGCGTTATCGTCACGCGGTGATCGATAATCGCGTCTATGCGCAGCTGCTGCAGATGGACGGCCCGCGCCGCGAGGTCATTCAGCGCGGCGGCGATATCAGCTATTTCGAACCCGGCCTCGATCCTTTCTCTCTGCCCGGTCAAAACATTATCGACGCCTTGCCGTCGCCTATCTTCGCTGATTTCACTCAGCTCGCCAGCGCGTGGGATTTTATCCCGGTAGGGCGTTCGCGCATTGCCGATCAGCTGTGCGAGGTGATCCGTATCGTCTCGCGCGACGGCACGCGCTACAGCTATGTGGTGTGGCTCGATGTGGACACCAAACTGCCGCTGCGCATCGATCTGCTGGATCGCGACGGCGAAACGCTGGAGCAGTTCCGCGTGATTAGCTTCGCGGTCGACGAAGGCGTGCGCAATCTTATGCAGGGGCTGCAAAAGGCCAATCTGCCGCCGTCGCTCTCGGTGCCGGAAGGCGAGAAGGTCAAGCTCAGCTGGCAGCCAGCCTGGGTGCCGGCGGGCATGAAGCTGGTGTCGCAGAGCCGACGCGATATTCCGGCGATGAATAAAACCGTTGAATCGCGTCTGTACAGCGACGGCCTGTTCAGCTTCGCCATCAATATTACTCCGGCCGACAAAAGCAGCGTCACGCAGACATTGCGCACAGGACGTCGCACGGTGCAGACCGAAGTGCGCAATAATAGCGAAATCACCGTGGTGGGCGAACTGCCGCCTGCCACGGCAAAACGCATAGCGGACAGTATTGATTTGGGGTCGCAACGATGATGAGAGAGTGGGCCACGGTGGTGGCATGGCGTGACGGCATCGCCACGCTGCATACGGAGGCGAAAACCTCCTGCAACAGCTGCTCGGCGCGTAAAGGCTGCGGCAGCCACATGCTGAACAAACTGGGACCGAAAGACGCTCACGTGATGGAAATCGCCAGCGCGACGCCGCTTCATCCCGGTCAGCGCATCGAACTCGGCATCAAAGAGAGCAGCCTGCTCGGTTCGGCGCTGCTGGTCTATATGACGCCGCTGTTTGGGCTGTTTCTGCTGGCGGGCCTGTTCCAGGCGCTGTTTCACAGCGATCTGGCGGCGGCCTGCGGCGCGCTGCTTGGCGGCATCGGCGGCTTTATCGTCGCCAAAGGCGTGTCGCTGAAAGTCGGCGATCGCGCCGCTTTTCAGCCCGTCATTCTGAGCGTGGCGCTTCCGCCTGACGCCCTGCGGGTGGAAAGCGAAGCCTAATCCTCTGCAGGCCGCGTATATCGCGGCCTTTTAGCGCCTGTTTCTCGCCAAAAAGTGTTGTGATTCCGCAACGTTCCATTCTTTTATGCGCGGCCTTAACAGTGTAATATGCGTCGTCATTAATGAGGCTGACAGGATTGTAGGTAAAGAGCGATCTTCCTGAATGTGTCTGTGCTCAGGTTCTCAACTGTTTTTCTACGTGAAGATATTCATATAAATGAAGCACATAAGAAACTTCTCCATCATCGCGCACATTGACCATGGTAAATCGACGCTCTCTGACCGCCTGATTCAAATCTGTGGCGGCCTGACCGATCGCGAGATGGCGGCGCAGGTTCTCGACTCGATGGACCTGGAGCGTGAGCGCGGCATTACTATCAAAGCGCAGAGCGTGACGCTCGATTATAAAGCGCTCGACGGCGAAACTTACCAGCTCAATTTCATCGATACCCCAGGGCACGTCGACTTCTCCTATGAAGTGTCGCGCTCGCTGGCGGCCTGCGAAGGCGCGCTGCTGGTGGTGGATGCAGGACAGGGCGTAGAAGCGCAGACCCTGGCGAACTGCTACACCGCGATTGAGATGGATCTGGAAGTTGTGCCGGTACTGAATAAAATCGATCTGCCTGCCGCCGATCCGGAACGCGCGGCGCAGGAGATTGAAGATATCGTCGGCATTGACGCCACCGATGCGGTGCGCTGTTCGGCGAAAACCGGCGTCGGCGTGCCGGAAGTGCTGGAGCGTCTGGTGCGCGATATTCCGCCGCCGGAAGGCGATCCGGAAGGCCCGCTGCAGGCGCTGATTATCGACTCCTGGTTCGATAACTACCTTGGCGTGGTCTCACTGATCCGCGTGAAAAACGGCACGCTGCGCAAAGGCGACAAAGTCAAAGTGATGAGCACCGGCCAGGTGTACAACGCCGATCGCCTCGGCATCTTCACGCCGAAGCAGGTTGACCGCACGCAGCTGAACTGCGGCGAAGTGGGCTGGCTGGTCTGCGCCATCAAAGATATCCTTGGCGCGCCGGTGGGCGATACCCTGACGCTGTCGCGCAATCCGGCGGATAAAGCGCTGCCAGGCTTCAAAAAAGTGAAGCCGCAGGTCTATGCTGGCCTGTTCCCGGTTAGCTCTGACGACTACGAAGCCTTCCGCGACGCGCTCGGCAAGCTGAGCCTGAACGACGCCTCGCTGTTTTATGAGCCGGAAAGTTCTACCGCGCTCGGCTTCGGCTTCCGCTGCGGCTTCCTGGGTCTGCTGCATATGGAGATCATTCAGGAGCGTCTGGAGCGCGAATACGATCTCGATCTGATCACCACCGCGCCGACCGTGGTGTACGAAGTGGAGACCACCAGCGGCGAAATCGTCTACGTCGACAGCCCCTCTAAGCTGCCGCCGCTGAACAATATCGAAGAGCTGCGCGAGCCGATCGCCGAGTGTCATATGCTGCTGCCGCAGGAGTATCTGGGCAACGTCATCACGCTCTGCATCGAGAAGCGCGGCGTGCAGACCAACATGGTCTACCACGGCAACCAGGTCGCGCTGACCTATGACATTCCGATGGCGGAAGTGGTGCTCGACTTCTTCGACCGTCTGAAGTCGACCTCGCGCGGTTACGCCTCGCTGGACTACAACTTTAAACGTTTCCAGGCTTCCGACATGGTGCGCGTGGACGTGCTGATCAACGCCGAGCGCGTCGATGCGCTGGCGCTGATTACCCACCGCGACAATTCGCAGTATCGCGGCCGCGAGCTGGTTGAGAAGATGAAAGAGCTCATCCCGCGTCAGCAGTTCGACATTGCGATTCAGGCGGCGATCGGCACCCACATCATTGCTCGCTCAACCGTGAAGCAGCTGCGTAAAAACGTGCTGGCCAAATGCTACGGCGGCGACGTCAGCCGTAAGAAGAAACTGTTGCAGAAGCAGAAAGATGGCAAGAAGCGCATGAAGCAGGTCGGCAACGTTGAGCTGCCGCAGGAAGCCTTCCTCGCTATTCTGCATGTCGGCAAGGACAGCAAATAAGGATCCCCAATGGCTAATATGTTCGCCCTGGTTCTGGCGCTAGCAACGCTGATTACCGGCATTATCTGGTGTATCGATCGCGTTAAATGGGCGCCGGCGCGCCGGGCTAAACGAGCGGAAGCGCAGGCTGCGGCCGGTCATACCCTCGACGAGAAAACGCTGGCGAAAGTCAACGGGCAGCCTGGCTGGGTAGAGACCGCCGCGTCGGTCTTCCCGGTGCTGCTGGTGGTGTTCGTGGTGCGCTCGTTTATCTATGAGCCATTCCAGATCCCGTCCGGCTCCATGATGCCGACGCTGCTGATCGGCGATTTTATTCTGGTGGAGAAGTTTTCCTACGGCATCAAAGATCCCATCACCCAGACGACGCTGATCCCGACCGGTCATCCGCAGCGCGGCGATATCGCGGTATTTAAATACCCGAAAGATCCGAGCCTGGACTACATCAAGCGCGTGATCGGCCTGCCGGGCGACAAAGTGGTGTTCGATCCCTACAGCAAAACCCTGACCGTTAGCCCGAACTGCGCCGCCGGCCAGCGCTGCGCCAGCGCGCTGCCGATCACCTACACCAATATAGAGCCGAGCGACTTTATTCAGACCTTCAGCGGTTTTGACGGCAATGAAGCGGGCAACGGGTTCTATCAGGTGCCGCAGGGCGAAACCATGCGCGGCGGACTGCGTCTCGGTACCCGTAAAGAGACGCTGGGCAACGTCACGCACGATATTTTGCTGGTAAACGAAGCGCAGAGTCAGGCGAGCATGTATTATCAGCAGCCGGGCCAGCCGCAGGCGACCTGGATCGTGCCGCAGGGGCAATATTTCATGATGGGCGATAACCGCGACAACAGCGCCGACAGCCGCTACTGGGGCTTTGTCCCGGAACGCAATCTGGTCGGCAAAGCGGTCGCCATCTGGATGAGCTTCGATAAGCAGGAAGGTCAGTGGCCGACGGGCGTACGCCTGAGTCGTATCGGCGGCATTCACTGAGTCATCTGGCCCGGATAAACGGGCAAAACGGTTGGCCTCCTGCGGGGGGCCACTGCACACTAAACAGAATGCGTTGGAAAGCCAGCCCTGTTTCGTATGCAGAGTCACAGACGCACAAAAGAACTGGAATCGCATGAACCCCATCCTCATTAATAAGCTTCAGCGCAAACTGGGCTACACTTTTACTCATCCGGAACTCTTGCAACAGGCGCTAACGCACCGCAGCGCCAGCAGTAAGCACAACGAGCGTCTCGAATTTCTTGGCGATTCCATTCTCAGCTATGTGATCGCCAATGCGCTCTATCATCGCTTTCCTCGCGTCGACGAGGGCGATATGAGCCGCATGCGCGCGACGCTGGTGCGTGGCAACACGCTGGCGGAGATGGCGCGAGAGTTTGACCTCGGCGAATGTTTGCGCCTGGGGCCGGGCGAACTGAAAAGCGGCGGATTTCGCCGTGAATCCATCCTTGCGGATACGGTGGAGGCGCTGATCGGCGGCATCTTCCTCGACAGCAATATCCAGACGGTGGAAAAGCTGATCCTTGACTGGTATCAGTCGCGCCTCGAGCAGATTAGCCCGGGCGACAAGCAAAAAGATCCGAAAACCCGTCTGCAGGAGTATCTGCAGGGGCGTCATCTGCCGCTGCCGTCCTATCTGGTGGTGCAGGTGCGTGGCGAAGCCCACGATCAGGAATTCACCATTCACTGTCAGGTGAGTGGCATGGCTGAACCGGTGGTGGGCGTAGGCTCCAGCCGCCGTAAAGCAGAACAGGCTGCTGCCGAACAGGCGCTAATTAAGCTTGGTCTCGAATAGCAACATCCCGGCGCCTGAACAGGCGCTGAAAAAGTCAGGACTCGAATGAGCGAACAGAATACCTATTGCGGCTTTGTCGCGATTGTCGGCCGACCCAACGTCGGCAAATCCACCTTACTGAACCAGCTGCTGGGGCAGAAGGTGTCGATCACCTCGCGTAAGCCGCAAACCACGCGTCACCGCATTATGGGCATTCACACCGAAGACGAATACCAGGCCATCTACGTGGACACGCCCGGGCTGCACATGGAAGAGAAGCGCGCCATTAACCGCCTGATGAACCGCGCGGCCAGCAGCTCTATCGGCGACGTCGAGCTGGTGATCTTCGTGGTCGAAGGCACGCGCTGGACACCGGACGACGAGATGGTGCTTAACAAGCTGCGCGACAACAAAGTGCCGGTAGTGCTGGCCATCAACAAAGTGGACAACATTCAGGATAAAAGCATCCTGCTGCCGCATCTGCAGTTCCTCAGCCAGCAGATGAACTTCCTCGACATCGTGCCGATCTCCGCCGAAAGCGGAAAAAACGTCGATACGATTGCGGCGATCGTGCGCAAGCGTCTGCCGCAGGCGGACCACCACTTCCCGGAAGATTACATCACCGACCGCTCGCAGCGCTTTATGGCGTCAGAAATTATCCGCGAGAAGCTGATGCGCTTCCTCGGCGCCGAGCTGCCGTACTCCGTAACCGTGGAAATCGAGCAGTTCGTGGCGAACGATCGCGGCGGCTACGATATCAACGGCCTGATCCTTGTCGAGCGCGAAGGACAGAAGAAGATGGTGATCGGCAACAAAGGCGCCAAAATCAAAACCATCGGCATTGAAGCGCGTAAAGATATGGAAGAGATGTTCGAAGCCAAAGTGCATCTCGAACTCTGGGTCAAAGTGAAATCGGGCTGGGCCGACGACGAACGTGCGCTGCGCAGCCTGGGCTACGTAGACGACCTCTGATCCTATGGAAGGCTGGCAACGCGCCTTTGTGCTGCATAGTCGCCCTTACAGCGAAACCAGCCTGCTGCTCGATCTCTTCAGCGAAAGCCACGGGCGCGTCAGGGTGCTGGCGAAAGGCGCGCGTGCGCGCCGCTCGCAGCTGAAAGGCACGCTGCAGCCCTTCACGCCGCTGCTGGTGCGCTGGACCGGGCGCGGCGAGGTCAAAACCCTGACCAAAGCCGAAGCGGTATCGCTGGCGCTGCCGCTCAGCGGCATTACGCTCTACTGCGGCCTCTACGTTAACGAGCTGGTGTCGCGCGTGCTGGAGCAGGAATTTCCCTTCTCTGAACTCTTCTTCGACTATCTGAACTGTCTGCAAACGCTGGCGGCGGCCAACAGCTCGCCGGAACCGGCGCTGCGTCGTTTTGAGCTGGCGCTGCTCGGCCATCTCGGCTACGGCGTCGACTTTCTGCACTGCGCCGGCAGCGGCGAGCCGGTCGCCGACAACATGACCTACAGCTACCGCGAAGAGAAGGGCTTTATCGCCAGTCTGGTCGCTGGCCAGCGCAGCTTCACCGGCCGCCAGCTGCGCGCGCTGTGGGAACGCGATTTTCCCGATGCCGATACGCTGCGCGCCGCCAAGCGCTTTACCCGCATCGCGCTGAAACCCTACCTGGGCGGCAAGCCCTTAAAGAGCACCGAGCTGTTTCGCCAGTTCGTGCCGAAAAAGCGGCCCGATGCCGCCAGCCCGTAGCGCTGTGCCTGCGCCGCGCGCCGCGGTACACTCTGATTTTTCGACATAGTTAAGCTGAGGATTGTCATGGCTGAGTTGCTGTTAGGGGTCAACATCGATCATATCGCCACGGTACGTAACGCGCGCGGCACCCACTATCCCGATCCGGTTCAGGCGGCTTTCGTCGCCGAGCAGGCGGGCGCGGAAGGCATTACCGTGCATCTGCGCGAAGATCGCCGCCATATCACCGATCGCGACGTGCGTATTCTGCGCGACACCATCCAGACGCGCATGAACCTGGAGATGGCGGTTACCGACGAGATGGTGGGCATCGCCTGCGATATCCAGCCGCACTTCGTCTGTCTGGTGCCGGAGAAGCGTGAAGAGGTCACCACCGAAGGCGGCCTCGACGTGGCGGGGCAGCAGGAAAAAATCAACGCGGCGGTGAAGCAGCTGAGCGACGCGGGCATCCAGGTTTCGCTGTTTATCGACCCCGACCATCGCCAGATTGAGGCGGCGGTCGCCAGCGGCGCGCCCTATATCGAAATTCATACCGGCGCCTACGCCGAGGCGCCGGAAGGATTGCCGCGCGAGGCCGAGCTGGCGCGCATCCGTCACGCCGCCACCTTTGCCGCCAGCCTGGGCCTCAAGGTCAACGCCGGCCACGGTCTGACCTACCATAACGTCCAGCCGATTGCCGCGCTGCCGGAGATGCACGAGCTGAATATCGGCCACGCCATTATCGGCCGCGCGCTGTTCAGCGGCCTGGCCGACGCGGTAAAAGAGATGAAGCTGCTGATGCGGGAAGCGCGTCGTTAATGGCTATTCTCGGACTGGGCACCGACATCGTCGAAATCGAGCGTATCGCCGGCGTGATTGAGCGCTCCGGCGACCGTCTGGCGCGGCGCGTGCTGAGCGAAGCCGAGTGGCAGCAATATCAGCGTCATCAGCAGCCGGTGCGCTTTCTGGCTAAGCGCTTCGCCGTCAAGGAAGCGGCGGCCAAAGCCTTCGGCACCGGCATTCGCGGCGGTCTGGCGTTCAATCAGTTTGAAGTTTACAACGATGAGCTGGGCAAGCCCGGACTGCGCTTTTTCAACCACGCCAGCGAAGTGGCGGAAAAGCTGGGCGTCAGGCAGGTTCACGTCACGCTGGCGGATGAGCGTCACTACGCCTGCGCAACGGTGATTATCGAAAACTAGTGGTGCAGCACCACAAACTTCTCCCACAGCGCATCGCGCGATTCGATGTGCTGTGGATCGATAATAATGGTGTTATCGATAGGGCAGACGCTCTGGCAGGTCGGCGCATCGTAGTGCCCGACGCACTCTGTGCAGCGGCTGGCGTCGATCTCGTAGATCGCCGCGCCGAGCGTAATCGCCTGGTTAGGGCATTCGGGTTCGCACATATCGCAGTTAATGCATTTGGCGGTAATCAGCAGCGCCATGATTTCACCTGATCAGCTAAAAACGGCGCCATTATACTCGTGTTCGCCGCCTAGTTCAGCTTTTTCACCAGCGCTTCGCTGTGACGGATATGGCTGGCGGCGCGCTCTGGATCGTTCTGCACCAGCGCCATAAACAACAGGTCGGTGAGCGCCAGCTGCGCCGTGGTCGACGAGATGGCGGCGCTGCGCGTGCTCTGTTCTTCCGCTACGGTATAGAGACAGTGCGTCGCGGTCTGCTGCAGGCTGTTGGGCGTAAAGCCGGTAAACGCCAGCACGTACGCGCCGATTTGCGCGGCTTCCTGCGCCGCCAGATTGATCTCTTTACGCTCGCCGGTATAGGAGATTGCCAGCAGCACGTCGCCTGGACGCATCGCCTGCACGCTGGAGAGCAGCGCGTGCATATCCTGCTCCGCCACCGCATTAATGCCGATCTTCATCAGCTTCCAGGAAAAGTCCTTCGCCACCAGCCCTGACGCGCCGATGCCTACCAGCACGATGCGCTGGGCATTTTTCAGCAGGTGCAGCGTCGCGTTCAGCTTCTCTTCGCTGTTGATATCGAGCGTGGCGCGAATCGCGGAGAGCTTCTCGGTCAGCAGCTTCTCGCCCACGGTTTTCAGCGAGTCGTCGCTGAGAATATGGTTATGTACGGTAATGGCGTCGCGATCCGCCAGCGACTCGCTCAGCGCCAGCTTGAGCGCCGGAAAGCCCTTATAGCCCAGCTTTTGCGCGAATTTCACCACGCTCGACTGGCTAACGCCCGACTCTTCAGCCAGCTTCTGCGAGCTGAGATGGCGCGCCCGATCCGGCTGTGACAACAGAAAGTCCGCCAGCCGACGCTCGTTTAGCGCCAGACGCGGATAGAGCTGACGAATGCGCAGCAATGAGCTCATGCCTGGTCCTCGTTTAAGTAGCCTGCCGTAAGATGCCTCTCTCTGCTGAAGAATAAACTATTCATCTGGCATTGTAGCCACTGGAATTAAAAATAGCCCTTTTCGCCGCTGCCGCGGTTGATGGCTACAATAAGGAACCATAGGGCGAACAAATCAGAAAGGAGCGTTTTTTGACCAAGGGTACACAACGTCGCGTAGTGTTTTTCGATCTGGACGGCACATTGCATCAGCAGGATATGTTCGGCACCTTCATGCGCTATTTGCTCTGGCGTCAGCCGCTCAATTTGCTGCTGGTGGTACCGCTGTTGCCGGTGGTCGGGCTGGGGCTGCTGATTAAAGGGCGCGCGGCGCGCTGGCCGATGAGCCTGCTGCTCTGGTCGATTACCTTTGGCCGCTCGGAGCGCACGCTGCTGCGGCGCGAAGCGGCCTTTGCGCAGTGGTTTCGCCAGCGGGTGACCGCGTTTCCGGTGGTGCAGCAGCGCCTGACCGACTATCTGGGTAGCGATGATGCCGACGTCTGGCTGATAACCGGTTCGCCGCAGCCGCTGGTAGAGCAGGTCTACTTCGACTCGGCGTTCCTGCCGCGCGTCAAACTGATCGCCAGCCAGATGCGGCGCGGCTTCGGCGGTCGCGTACTGGCGATGCGCTGCCTCGGCCATGAAAAGGTGGTCCAGCTCGAAGAGCAGATCGGCACGCCGCTGCAGCTCTATAGCGGCTACAGCGACAGTAAGCAGGATAACCCGCTGCTCTTTTTCTGCCAGCACCGCTGGCGCGTCACGCCGCGCGGCGAACTTCAGCAGCTGGAGTAGGGTTGCATCTTCGATTCTGCGCGCGGGATCGCTATAATGCGCCGCTTTGCTGCTGCCGGGAGTGAGCCTGCGTGAATCAATCTCAAGACGAATACTGGATGCGCCATGCGCTGCGGCTGGCGCGCATCGCCTGGGAACAGGGCGAAGTGCCGGTCGGCGCGGTGCTGGTGCAGGGCGATCGCATTATCGGCGAAGGGTGGAACCGGCCCATCGGCCAGCACGACCCGACCGCGCACGCCGAAATGATGGCGCTGCGTCAGGGCGGCAAGGTGCTGGAGAATTATCGCCTGCTGGATACCACGCTCTACGTGACGCTGGAGCCCTGCGTGATGTGCGCCGGCGCGATGGTGCACAGCCGCATCGCACGGCTGGTCTACGGCGCCAGCGATGAGAAAACCGGCGCGGCGGGTTCGCTTATGGACGTGCTCGGCCATCCCGGCATGAATCATCAGGTGGTGCTGCAGAGCGGCGTGCTGGCGGAGGAGTGCGCGGCGATGCTAAGCGACTTTTTCCGCATGCGGCGCGAGCAAAAAAAAGCGCTGCGTCAGGCGCAGCGCGGAACGGACTAACGCGGCGTCGACGCCGCGCTTCACACGTTACCTAGTTCATGGCGATTTCCGGCGCCACCGCCGGATAGCCGCTGCCCAGCTCCGCTTCTTGCGCCGCCTGCTGGGCCAGGCGCTTCTCCTGCTCCTGCAAATATCCCACCAGGCTCAGCTGATACTTACGGATGTTCTCGACGTAGTTATAGGCTTCGTGACCGCGCGCATAGCCGTAAGTGGTCTGCGCATAGTAGCGTTTCTGGCTCAGCATCGGCAGCCGCAGCTTGACGTCGGCCCAGCTGTCGGGGTTGCCGCCCTGTTTCGCCGTGAGCTTGCGCGCATCCAGCATATGGGCATAGCCCATGTTGTAGGCCGCCAGCGCGAACCAGATGCGCTCATCTTCGGGAATGGTGGCGGGCACCTTTTCCATCATGCGCTGTAGATAGAGGCTGCCGCCGCGAATGCTCTGCTCGGTGTCGGTTCGATCCTCGACGTTCAGGCTGTCGGCGGTGTTGCGCGTCAGCATCATCATGCCGCGCACGCCGGTCGGGGAGGTCGCCAGCGGATTCCAGTGCGACTCCTGATAGGAGATCGCCGCCAGCAGTCGCCAGTCGATGCTGGCCGCATACTTCTCAAACAGCGGTTTGATCTCCGGCAGCGTCACGTCGATGGCGCGCAGGAAGGTGCGGGTATCGACATAGTCGAAGGTGCCGACGTGGCCGAGATACTTCTCCTCCAGGCGCGCCATCACGCCTTCTTCACCCATCGAGTTAAAGAAGTCGAGCATCGCGGCGTTCAGGCTGCTGTCGTCGCTGTGCGGCACATACCAGGTGACCGGCTCTTCATCCGTGACGTCGAACGCCACCGCCAGCTGCGGATGGATGCGCTGCAGCAGGGCGATGGTGACGGAATCGCCAATGGTGTAGTCAAGCTTGCCGTCGGCAACTGCCTCCAGCAGCGCTTTCGGCGCCTGATCGGTGGAGATGACCCAGTTAAGATCGGGATACTGCTTATCGCGCGCCGTTTTCAGCGACGACAGATAGGCGGAGCCGGAAGCGACCCTGAGCTCGCCTTTGAGATCGCCGAGATTTTTCGGGCGCGGCTTATCGACGCGATAGACCAGCTGCTGGGACACGGAGTAGTAGCTCGGCCCGGTTTTATAGCGCGCCAGCCTTTCATCGTTGTAAATCAGCCCCGCCGCCAGCAGGTCCGCCTTGCCGTCGTCGAGATCGTCAAACAGATCGCTGAGGTTTGGGCGCACCGTGACCTTGAGCTTAACGCCCAGATAGTCGGCAAAGCGCTTCGCCAGCTCGTAATCCATGCCGGCCGGGGCTTTATTGATGGTGTAGTAAGTCAGCGGGGAGTTGATGGTACTGATACGCAGCACTCCCCGTGATTTTATCTGCGAAATCGCATCCTGTCCGTTGCCGTACCACGGGATCGATGGCCATAACGCCATCGCCAGCAGCAGGGTGACGAGACCGATCAGCAGATAGTTTAATTTTAGGCGTTTCAAATAGTTGTCTCTCGCTGGCTCTAAGGCCTCTGTCTTTTAAAGGCAGTATTGATCTTTTTTGAACTCCCAGAGCGAGGGGCATTTTGCGCAACTCGGCAGCGTAGAGCAACTTATAAAGCAGATTTTGCGCAAAATTCAGGCAATTCCGCAGGCAGAGAAATTATGCGCAAACGGTTTCGTCGAGCGGGGTGTTTCTCTATAATACCGCCCGTTTTCTGCTGTTGTGCCCCTTGAAGCGTCGCACGGCGCTCTGACGAGAGATTAAATGATGGAAATTCTGCGTGGTTCGCCCGCCCTGTCGGCATTTCGTGTAAACAAACTGCTGACCCGCTTTCAGGACGCTCACCTGCCGGTGAGTGACATTTACGCCGAGTACGTCCATTTTGCCGATGTCAGCGCACCGCTGAACGCTGATGAAAAAGCGCGCCTCCAGCGCCTGCTGAAATACGGTCCTTCTCTCGCCGAACATGCGCCGCAAGGCCGCCTGCTGCTGGTGACGCCGCGTCCCGGCACCATCTCGCCCTGGTCTTCCAAAGCGACTGATATCGCGCACAACTGCGATCTGCCGCAGGTGCGCCGCCTGGAGCGCGGTCTGGCCTTCTACGTGCAGGCGCCGCAGCTTACCGACGCGCAGTGGCAGACGCTTCAGGCGCTGCTACACGATCGCATGATGGAGACGGTTTTCAGCGATCTGTCGCAGGCGGAAGCGCTGTTCGCGCATCACGAGCCACAGCCGTTGAAAAGCGTCGACGTGCTGAATAACGGCCGTCAGGCGCTGGAAGAGGCGAACCGCACGCTGGGGCTGGCGCTGGCGGACGACGAAATCGACTATCTGCTGGCGGCTTTCCAGCGCCTCGGGCGCAACCCCAACGACATCGAACTCTATATGTTCGCGCAGGCCAACTCTGAGCATTGCCGTCATAAAATTTTCAACGCCGACTGGATTATTGACGGCGAAAAACAGCCGAAATCGCTGTTTAAAATGATTAAAAACACCTTCGAGACCACGCCGGACCACGTGCTGTCAGCCTACAAAGACAACGCGGCGGTAATGGAAGGCTCGGAAGTGGGACGCTTTTACGCCGACGCGCAAAAAGGCGAGTATGAGTACCATCAGGAGGCGGCGCATATCCTGATGAAGGTAGAAACCCATAACCATCCTACGGCGATCTCGCCGTGGCCCGGCGCCGCGACCGGCTCCGGCGGCGAGATCCGCGACGAAGGCGCGACCGGACGCGGCGCGAAGCCGAAAGCCGGCCTGGTCGGTTTCTCGGTGTCGAACCTGCGTATTCCCGGCTTTGAACAGCCCTGGGAAGAGGATTTCGGCAAGCCGGAGCGCATCGTCAGCGCGCTGGACATCATGACCGAAGGCCCGCTGGGCGGCGCGGCGTTCAATAACGAATTTGGGCGTCCGGCGCTGAACGGCTACTTCCGCACCTATGAAGAGCGGGTCAACAGCCATAACGGCGTCGAACTGCGCGGCTACCATAAGCCGATCATGCTGGCGGGCGGCATCGGCAACATCCGCGCCGATCACGTGCAGAAAGGCGAGATTACCCTGGGCGCGAAACTGATCGTGCTGGGCGGCCCGGCGATGAATATCGGTCTGGGCGGCGGCGCGGCCTCTTCCATGGCGTCAGGCCAGTCCGACGCCGATCTCGATTTCGCTTCCGTACAGCGCGACAACCCGGAAATGGAGCGCCGCTGTCAGGAGGTGATCGACCGCTGCTGGCAGATGGGCGAAGAGAACCCGATTCTGTTTATTCACGACGTGGGCGCGGGCGGCCTCTCCAACGCCATGCCGGAGCTGGTGAGCGACGGCGGCCGCGGCGGTCGTTTCAACCTGCGCGACATCCTGAACGATGAGCCGGGCATGAGCCCGCTGGAAGTGTGGTGCAACGAGTCGCAGGAGCGTTACGTGCTGGCGGTGGCGCCGGAGAAGCTGGCGCAGTTCGATGCGCTCTGCCAGCGCGAGCGAGCGCCTTACGCGGTGATCGGCGAAGCGACCGAAGAGCAACACCTGAGCCTGAGCGACAGCCACTTCGACAACACGCCTATCGATATGCCGCTAGACGTGCTGCTGGGCAAAACGCCGAAGATGACGCGCGACGTGGCCACGCAGCAGGCCAAAGGCGAGCCGCTGCTGCGCGACGGTATTACCCTTAGCGACGCGGTAAACCGCGTGCTGCACCTGCCGACCGTGGCGGAGAAAACCTTCCTCGTCACCATCGGCGACCGTACCGTCACCGGTATGGTGGCGCGCGACCAGATGGTCGGTCCGTGGCAGATTCCGGTGGCGAACTGCGCGGTCACCACCGCCAGCCTCGACAGCTATCACGGCGAGGCCTTCGCGCTGGGCGAGCGCGCGCCGGTTGCGCTGCTCGATTTCGCCGCCTCCGGCCGTCTGGCTGTGGGTGAAGCACTGACCAACCTGGCGGCGACGCAGATTGGCGATCTCAAGCGCGTGAAGCTCTCCGCTAACTGGATGGCGGCGGCAGGCCACCCTGGCGAAGATGCCGGCCTCTACGAAGCGGTCAAGGCGGTAGGCGAAGCGCTCTGTCCTGCGCTCGGCATCACAATTCCGGTCGGTAAAGACTCGATGTCGATGAAAACCCGCTGGCAGGAAGGCATCGAGCAGCGCGAAATGACTTCGCCGCTGTCGCTGGTGATCACCGCCTTCGCCCGCGTGGAAGATGTGCGCCGCACCGTCACGCCAGAGCTGCAGGCGGACGGCGAAAACCTGCTGCTGCTGATCGATCTCGGCAACGGCGCCAATACGCTGGGCGCCACCGCGCTCTCGCAGGTCTATCGTCAGCTGGGCGACAAGCCGGCCGACGTGCGCGATGCGCAGCAGCTGGCGGGCTTCTTTAACGCGATTCAGGCGCTGGTGGCGCAGCAGAAGCTGCTGGCCTACCACGATCGTTCAGACGGCGGCCTGCTGGTCACGCTGGCGGAAATGGCCTTTACCGGCCACTGCGGCGTCGAGGTCGATATCGCCGCACTGGGCAGAGACGCGCTGGCCGCGCTCTTTACCGAAGAGCTGGGCGCCGTGATTCAGATTAAGGCCGAAGATCGCGCGGCGGTGGAAAAGGTGCTGGCGGAGCAGGGACTGGCAGCGTGCAGTCATGTTATCGGCCGCGCGCAGCGCGGTGACCGCTTTGTGATTCGCTCCGGCGACAGCGCGGTCTACAGCGAAAGCCGCACCACGCTGCGTACCTGGTGGGGCGAAACCAGCTGGCAGATGCAGCGCCTGCGCGATAACCCGATCTGCGCCGATCAGGAGCATGAAGCGCGTAAAGACGACAACGATCCTGGCCTCAACGTTCATCTGACCTTTAATCCGGAAGAGGATGTCGCCGCGCCAATGATCGCCACCGGCGCGCGTCCGCGCGTTGCGGTGCTGCGCGAGCAGGGCGTCAACTCCCACGTCGAAATGGCGGCGGCGTTCCATCGCGCAGGCTTTACGGCGGTTGACGTCCATATGAGCGATCTGCTGGCGGGACGTCGTGGTCTGGACGAGTTCCAGGCGCTGGTGGCGTGCGGCGGTTTCTCCTACGGCGACGTGCTGGGCGCCGGCGAAGGCTGGGCGAAATCCATTCTGTTCAACAACCGCGTGCGCGATACGTTCGAGAACTTCTTCCATCGTCCTCAGACGCTGGCGCTGGGCGTCTGCAACGGCTGTCAGATGATGTCGAACCTGCGCGAGCTGATCCCGGGTAGCGAACTCTGGCCGCGCTTCGTGCGCAACCAGTCGGAGCGTTTCGAAGCGCGCTTCAGCCTGGTGGAAGTGGCCGCTAGCCCGTCGCTGCTGCTGGACGGCATGGCTGGCTCGCATATGCCGATTGCGGTCTCTCACGGCGAAGGTTTTGTGGAAGTACGCGACGGCGCGCATCTGGCGGCTCTGGAGTCCAAAGGACTGGTTGCGCTGCGCTTTGTCGATAACTACGGCAAGGTGACCGAAACCTACCCGGCTAACCCGAACGGCTCGCCTAACGGCATTACGGCGGTGACCAACGAAAGCGGCCGCGTGACCATCATGATGCCGCACCCGGAGCGCGTTTTCCGTACGGTGAGCAACTCCTGGCATCCGGCCGAGTGGGGCGAGGATAGCCCGTGGATGCGCATCTTCCGCAACGCGCGTAAACAGCTGGGCTAAATCCGCCCGGAGCGACAAGACAAAAGGAGACAGCGATGTCTCCTTTTTTATGTCTGTTGGCAAATGGCGACAGATGCCTCTCTCTGCTGTCTCTAAAAGGAGACATTTATCCTGATGATAAATCAACGATTAATATCCAGGGTATTGAAGTGTTGGGTTTTAGCGACAGAAGGGCGCGCGCGGCGGCGCTTCAGGCAACAGCCAGCGAGAAATAACCTGGCAACCCTCTGAAAAGAATGCTATTTCTTTTTTGGCACGAAGTTTGCTAATATCACTGCGTGGCTCATTCTCCTGTTTATGATTGCCCCGCTACGGCGGCAGAGCTCATAAAAACTGAATGACGCACCAAACGGAGCCTGCCGTCCACCAACCGATAATCGTTTGCTCTGCAACGTTATCAAGCATCGGGCGCAACGTTGAGTTAGGCTCCACCTTCTTTTCAGGCGATGCTGCGGCGTCGCTCTCACGGCAGGCCGAACGGCCTGCCGTTTTCATTTCCGCTCTATCTTCCACCGACGGACTTCGCTAGCATTCTCACAGCGTTTATTACAGGAAGCGACCGCGTGAGAAGATGGCGTTTATTTCCCCGATCGTTGCGCCAGCTGGTGCTGATGGCGTTTTTGCTGGTGCTGCTGCCGCTGCTGGTGCTGGCCTGGCAGGCCTGGGAAAGTTTATCGGCGTTGAGCGATCAGGCCGCCGACACCAACCGCAACACCTTCACCGACGTGCGCCGCAGCGAAGCGATGGCGCGCACCGCGCTGGAGCTGGAGCGCAGCTACCGACAATATTGCGTGCTGGGCGACGCCACCCTGGCGCGTCTCTATGAAACCCAGCGCGCGCGTTACAGCCAGATCCTCGACTCTCACGCCTCCAGCCTGCCCGCGCTGGCGGCGTTTCAGACGCTGCGCGCGACGCTGCCGCAGCTTGCCGAACTCAAGTGTGATAACGGCAACCCGGCCGCCGCCGCCTCGCAGGCGCTGGAGAGCTTTTCCGCCGTTAACGCGCAGCTGGTGCAGGAGACGCGCGAAGTGGTATTCGCGCGCGGGCTGCAGCTGCAGCGCGAAATTGCCGATCGCGGCCAGTTTTTCGGCTGGCAGGCGCTTATCCTGTTTATCGTCAGCCTGGCGCTGGTGCTGCTGTTCACCCGCATGATTATCGGGCCGGTAAAAAGTGTCGAACGCATGATTAACCGGCTCGGCGAAGGGCGCGAGCTGGGCGCGACCGTGGCGTTTCGCGGCCCGCGCGAGCTGCGCTCTTTAGGGCAGCGCATCGTCTGGCTCAGCGAGCGGCTGGCGTGGCTGGAGACGCAGCGCCATGAGTTCCTGCGCCATCTCTCCCACGAGCTGAAGACGCCGCTCGCCAGCCTGCGCGAGGGCACGGAGCTGCTGGCGGACGAGGTAGTGGGCGCGCTGAACGGCGACCAGAAAGAGGTCGTGGCGATCCTCGATGCCAGCAGCCGTCATCTGCATCGCCTGATTGAGCAGCTGCTCGACTACAACCGCAAGCTGGTGGAGGGGCCGACGACGCTAGAGACGGTGGATATCGGCGAGCTGGTAGATATGGTGGTCAGCGCCCATGCGCTGCCGGCGCGCGCTAAGCTGATGCATGTGCACTACGATCTCCAGGTGAAAAGCTGTCTGGCGGAGCCTGTGCTGCTGATGCGCGTTATCGACAACTTATACTCTAACGCCGTGAACTATGGCGGCGAATCCGGTAGCATCTGGCTGCGCAGCCAGCTGCACGGCGACAAGGTGTGGATTGAGGTCGCCAACAGCGGCACGCCGATTCCCGCTAAAGAACGGGAAATGATCTTCGAACCCTTTTTCCAGGGGAGTCTGCAGCGTAAAGGGCCGGTTAAAGGCAGCGGGCTGGGACTGAGCATCGCCAAAGACTGTCTGCGCCGCATGCAGGGGGATCTGCTGCTGATCGACAGCAAAGATGCCGACGTTTGTTTTCGTATTGTACTGAATCACACAGCCGGGAATCACTGACAGATGAATATCGTCTTCGCCTCACTTTTTACCGCGCTGCTGAGCCTTTCGCTCAGCGGCTGCAGCGCCTCCCCGGCCGCTTCGTCCGCGCATCGCGACGCCGTCGTCGCCGAGCCGGAGGTCAGGCTTCCCGATTATCTGGCGACCGACTGCGCCAGCGTCTGGCGCAACGAAAGCGCGACAGCAACGGGGAATCCGCTCTACTGGCTGCGCGCCATCGACTGCGCCGAGCGCCTGTCGCCCGCAGAGGCGCGCGCCGAAGCGCATCGCTGGCCGGTGGAAGGCTGGGCGCGCGCCTTTAAAAACGGCATCCTGATGGCTAACGGTAACGTTACGCCGCTGGAACGCCGCGATTACGTCGACGCGCTGGATGCGTACAGCAGCCGCTTTCCCGGCGCGGTGCGTCCGCTGATTCAGCTGTGGCGCGGCAATCAGGTCGCGCAGCTCGATCTCAGCGAAACGCGCACGCGCTTCGCGCATTTGCAGCAGAGCAGCGATGCGCAGCTCGACGTGCTGCGTCAGCAGCAGACGCAGATGCGCCAGACTCTTAACGACACGCAGCATAAGCTGGAGCGCCTGACGGATATTGAACGTCAGCTCTCTTCGCGCAAAGCGCCAGACGTCACCGAAAGTGGCCATGCGCCGGAAACCTCGCCACATGAGGAGCCTTAATGGCCAGACAATCCGCACGTCTGCTGCTGGTGGATGACGATCCCAGCCTGTTAAAGCTGCTGGGGATGCGCCTCAGCAGCGAAGGTTACCAGGTCACTACCGCCGCCAGCGGGCCGGAAGCGCTGCGCCTGCTGCAAAAAGAGCAGATCGATCTCGTCATCAGCGATTTGCGCATGGATGAGATGGACGGGCTGGCGCTGTTCGGGGAAATTCAGAAGCGTAACCCCAGCCTGGCGGTGATTATCCTCACCGCGCACGGCTCGATCCCCGACGCCGTCTCCGCCACGCAGCAGGGCGTATTCAGCTTCCTCACCAAGCCGGTAGACCGCGACGCGCTCTATAAAGCGATCGACGATGCGCTGGCGCAGCGCGCGCCAGCCAGCGATGACCGCTGGCGAGAAGCGATCGTCACCCGCAGCCCGATTATGCTGCGGCTGCTGGAGCAGGCGCACATGGTGGCGCAGTCCGACGTTAGCGTCTTAATTAACGGCCAGAGCGGCAGCGGCAAAGAGGTGCTGGCGCAGGCGATCCACGCCGCCAGCCCGCGCGCGGGCAAACCTTTTATCGCCATAAACTGCGGCGCGCTGCCGGAGCAGCTACTGGAGTCGGAGCTGTTCGGCCACGCCCGTGGCGCCTTTACCGGCGCGGTAAGCGCGCGTGAAGGACTCTTTCACGCGGCGGAAGGAGGCACGCTGTTTCTGGACGAAATCGGCGATATGCCGCCGTCGCTGCAGGTGAAGCTGCTGCGCGTGCTGCAGGAGCGCAAAATCCGTCCGCTCGGCAGCAATCACGATATCGACATTAACGTGCGCATTATCTCCGCCACTCATCGCGACCTGCCGAAGGCGATGGAGAAGAAAGAGTTCCGAGAGGATCTCTTTTACCGCCTCAACGTGGTCAATCTTAAGCTGCCGGCGCTGCATGAGCGCACCGAAGATATTCCGCTGCTCGCCGGCCATCTGCTGCGTCAGGCAGCGGATCGGCATAAACCCTTTGTGCGCAGCTTTTCCGTGGATGCGATGAAACGGCTGATGACGGCAAGCTGGCCGGGCAACGTGCGTCAGCTGGTAAACGTGATCGAGCAGTGCGTCGCGCTTACCTCGTCGCCGGTGATCGGCGATGCGCTGGTCGAGCAGGCGCTGAGCGGCGAGAACAGCGTATTGCCGACCTTTGTCGAGGCGCGAAACCAGTTTGAGCTGAACTATCTGCGTAAGCTGTTGCAGATGACCAAAGGCAATGTCACCAATGCCGCCCGGCTGGCCGGGCGCAATCGCACCGAGTTTTATAAGCTGCTGTCCCGACATGAACTGGACGCCAGCGATTTTAAAGAGTAGCTTTCTGGCGCGATGAAGCGCCTGAGAGCGTCGACGAACGCCCCGGCGGCCGGGATGTGTTGCGGGCAACACGCCTGTAGTCTGCGGCTGCGGGACTATACTTACAGCACCCCATCCGGCCACGGAGGGAGTGAGAAAAGGGTCTGACATGAAAAAGATTGATGCGATTATCAAACCATTCAAACTCGACGATGTGCGCGAAGCCTTAGCTGAAGTCGGCATCACCGGGATGACGGTCTCTGAAGTGAAAGGCTTTGGTCGTCAGAAAGGGCATACCGAGCTCTATCGCGGCGCGGAATATATGGTCGATTTTCTGCCGAAGGTGAAAATCGAAATGGTCGTAGGCGACGACATCGTCGACACCTGCGTGGAAACCATTATGAAAACCGCCCAGACCGGTAAAATCGGCGACGGTAAGATTTTTGTTTTCGACGTGTCGCGCGTGGTGCGTATTCGTACCGGCGAAGAGGACGAAGAGGCGATTTAATACAGGCTTTAACAGATAAAAGGCCGCTTTATAAGCGGCCTTTTACTCACTTTCTGTTACAGCCCCTTATGCGGGCCAAACACTTCATAGTGAATGCGTGAGGCATCGACGCCCGCATCGCGCAGCTGACCGGCGATAAACTGCATAAAGCCGATCGGACCGCACAGCCAGAACTGCGTGCGCGCATCCTGTAATCGCGCAGATTCGGCAGCCAAATCCATCACGCCTTCGGCATCAAAACGGCCGGCGTCGGCCGCCTCCGGCACGCGATACCAGACGCGTTTCTCAAAGTCGCGCAGGCGGGCGCCCGTCTCGGCCACTTCTTCCGCAAAGGCGTGCTGCGCGCCGTTTTCCGCCGCATGCAGCCAGGTCACCGGCGCGGCATGCTGCTGTT
Source organism: Pantoea sp. NGS-ED-1003 (assembly GCF_000738765.1). NCBI lineage: Bacteria > Pseudomonadati > Pseudomonadota > Gammaproteobacteria > Enterobacterales > Erwiniaceae > Pantoea > Pantoea sp. NGS-ED-1003. Next base: position 169,379 of record NZ_JPQA01000009.1, on the reverse strand, counting down.
CGGCCAGCGCATGCAGCATCGCCAGCGTCGGCGTTACGCCGACGCCCGCAGATATCAGTGCTACCGGCGTCTCCGTATCGACTTCCATAAATACGTCGCCGTGCGGCGCGGTCAGATCCAGCACATCACCGACCTGCGCTTTTTCATGCAGCCAGCCGGAGACGCTGCCTTGGGCGTCGCGCTTCACCGCAATACGGTAGCTTTTGCCGTTGCTGGTGTGGGTCAGCGAATACTGGCGATTCTGCTGAAACTCAAATTCGGCGGGATGCAGATGCACGGTGAGATACTGACCTGGTTTAAACGCCGCAACCGCGCCGCCGTCGACCGGGGTCAGCGTAAAACTTTTGATAACGGAACTTTGCGCGTCGATAGCGGCAATGCGGAACGGGCGCGTGCCGCGCCAGCCGCCTGCCTGCTGCTCGGTTTCCTGATAAATCGCCTCTTCACGCTGGATAAAGACCTTGGCCAGCACGCCATAAGCACGGCCCCATGCCGCCAGCACCTCATCGCCTGGATTTAACAGCTCTTTAATCGTTGCCAGCAGATTCTCACCAACAATCGCGTACTGCTCTGGCTTGATCGCCAGGCTGGCGTGCTTCTGCGCGATCTTTTCAACGGCGGGCAGCAGCGCCGCCAAGTTATCGAGATTCGCGCCATAGGCGCAGATGGCGTTAAACAACGCTTCGCGCTGGTTGCCGTTGCGCTGGTTATTCATATTGAAGACGTTTTTGAGTTCGGGATGCTGCGACAGCATGCGGTCGTAGAAGTGAGCCGTAAGCTTTGGTCCTACGGCGGCAACGGCGGGAAGCGTGGATTTCACGGTAGCAATGGTTTGGGCGTCAAGCATGGGAATACCTCAGGCTGCGTAAAGTTGCATTTTAAATGCATGTTATAATCGTACCCCTGAGGTTGTAAATAACCCGCTGCTAAATTGGGCAATCTCGCTGGCAAGGTTTGGGTACAAATTGAAAAAATCTACGTCACAACCTGATGAAAAATCGTGAAGAGCCTGGCATATAGAAAAGCGTAAAAAACCTTTGCCAGCGGCGAGCCAATCGTTTGCGTGCAAAGCGGAATTGGCGCTACCGTCACCTGGCAAAACGGTTTACACTGTTGGCCTTTGCTCCGTAAGGGAGCCTAAACCGCCGTTAAAAAGTTAGCTGAGTCAGGAGATGCGGATGTTAAAGCGTGAAATGAACATTGCCGATTATGATGCCGAATTGTGGCAGGCGATGGAGCAAGAGAAAGTGCGTCAGGAAGAGCACATTGAACTGATTGCTTCTGAAAACTACACCAGCCCACGTGTAATGCAGGCGCAAGGTTCGCAGCTCACCAATAAATACGCGGAAGGGTATCCGGGAAAACGCTACTACGGCGGTTGTGAATATGTCGATATCGTTGAGCAGCTGGCCATCGATCGCGCGAAAGCGCTGTTCGGCGCCGACTTCGCCAACGTGCAGCCGCATTCCGGCTCTCAGGCTAACTTCGCCGTCTATACCGCGCTGCTGCAGCCGGGCGACACCATTCTGGGCATGAATCTGGCGCATGGCGGTCACCTGACTCACGGTTCTCCGGTCAACCTTTCCGGCAAACTCTACAACGTCGTGCCTTATGGCATCGATGAGAGCGGCAAAATTGACTACAACGAGCTGGCTGAACTGGCGAAAACCCATCAGCCGAAAATGATCGTCGGCGGCTTCTCCGCCTATTCCGGCGTCTGCGACTGGGCGAAAATGCGTGAAATCGCTGACAGCGTCGGCGCTTACCTGTTCGTTGATATGGCGCACGTGGCTGGCCTGATCGCCGCTGACGTCTATCCGAACCCGGTGCCGCATGCGCACATCGTTACCTCGACCACCCATAAAACCCTGGCGGGCCCGCGTGGCGGCCTGATCCTGGCGAAAGGCGGCGACGAAGATCTCTACAAGAAACTTAACTCTGCCGTCTTCCCGGGCGGGCAGGGCGGTCCGCTGATGCACGTTATCGCCGGTAAAGCGGTGGCGTTTAAAGAGGCGATGGAGCCGGAGTTCAAAGCGTACCAGCAGCAGGTCGCGAAAAATGCCAAAGCGATGGTGGAAGTGCTGATTGCGCGCGGATACGACATCGTGTCCGGCGGCACCCATAATCACCTGTTCCTGATCGATCTGGTGAGCAAGAACATGACCGGCAAAGAGGCGGACGCCGCCCTGGGTCGCGCCAACATCACCGTTAATAAAAACAGCGTGCCGAACGATCCGAAAAGCCCGTTCGTCACCTCCGGCGTGCGTATCGGTACGCCTGCCGTGACCCGTCGCGGCTTTAAAGAAGCGGAAGTCCGCGAGCTGGCCGGCTGGATCGCCGACGTGCTGGATAACGTCAACGACGAAGCGACTATCGAACGCACCAAACAGAAAGTGCTGGAAGTCTGCTCGCGCCTGCCGGTTTACGCGTAAGCGTTCGCCTGCGCGATCGTGATTGAGGATGGCTTCGGCCATCCTTTTTTATTGCCGTTTTTAGGCTAAAATCGCGCGCACTTACTTATCATGGACGCTTTGCTGCGGGAGGCAGAATGACCATCGGCTCGGCGAAATGGCTCGGTCTTGGCTATTTCACTTACTTTTTTTGCTACGGTATCTATCTGCCTTTCTGGGGCGTCTGGTTAAAAGAGACCGGCCTCGACGCGGAAAAAATCGGCCTGCTGTTGGGCTGCGGCATGGTGGCGCGCTTCGTGGGCAGCCTGCTGATCGCTTCACAGGTCAAACATCCGGCGCAGCTGATTACCGCGCTGCGCCTGCTGGCGCTGATGACCTGCCTGTTTGCCGCCGGCTACTGGATCGGGCAGCAGTGGCTGTGGCTGCTCTTCGTTATGGTGGGCTTTAACCTCTTTTTCTCGCCGCTGGTGCCGCTCAGCGATGCGCTGGCCGCCACCTGGACGCAGCAGATCGGACTCAAGTACGGGCCGGTGCGGCTGTGGGGATCGCTGGCGTTCGTGATCAGCTCCGCGCTGACCGGGCTGCTGGTGAACCACTGGTCATCGCAGGCGATTCTGGCGCTGCTCTCCGTCGGGGTGCTGGCGATGCTGGGCGGCATGCTGTTGCCGCCGCATACTCGACCGCAGGGCGAAGAGCGGCACAGTACGGCGAGCGGCGGCTGGCAGGCGTGGCGCGATCTGCTGCGCGAGAATAGCGTATGGCGCTTTATGCTGTGTGTCACGCTGATGCAGGGCGCGCACGCCGCCTATTACGGCTTTAGCGCCATCTGGTGGCAGCAGAGCGGCTATTCCGCTTCGGTGGTGGGCTATCTGTGGTCGCTCGGCGTGGTAGCGGAGATTGTGGTTTTCGCCCTGAGCAATCGCCTGTTTCGCCGCTGGCGCGCGCGCGATCTGCTGCTGCTCTCCGGCCTTTGCGCGCTGGCGCGCTGGACGCTGCTGGGCGCGACCGTTGAGCTGCCGTGGCTTATTGTGGGGCAGATCCTGCACTGCGGCAGCTTTACCGTCTGTCATCTGGCGGCGATGCGTTTTATCGCCGCGCGCCGCGGCCCGGATGTGATTCGGCTGCAGTCGATCTATTCAGCGCTGGCAATGGGCGGCGGTATTGCGGTGATGACCATGATCTGCGGCGTGCTGTTCGCGCATCTGCAGGGCCATCTTTTCTGGGTGATGGCGCTGGTGGCGCTGCCGGCGCTCTTCTTGCGGCCGCGCGCGGTTTAAGCCTCCAGCAGCGCCCGGATGCGCTGCTGCTGATGCTCGCTCAGCGGCAGTTCGGCGTGGATTAGCGGCGGCGAATAGAGCGGCAGCGAGGTGGCGTAAGGCGATATCACCAGCGCGATTTCGCGCGGCGCGCCTTCGCGCTGAAAGTCGCTCATTTCCTGATATTTGATATTGATCGGCAGCAGCGAGATTTCGCGGATCTGCTGCTCGATCTGCTGCTCAAGCCGGGCGTTATCGCCCGTCAGCAGCAATACCTGCTTCTCCTGCAGCGCGTTCTCCTGCATCAGCCAGGCGCCGAAGATCACCGCAATCAGGCTCACCTCCTCCTGACTAAAGCGCAAATCGTACGCAGTTTCGAAATCGCGCAGCGCCTGCTGCGTAGTGCGTAGCAGACGCGGATAGAGCCTGGTAACGTCCAGCGCCACGCTGTTATCGATACCGATGCCGAAATGAGCGCGATCCAGCGCCTGCGCCAGATGGGTATAGAGCTGCTCCGTCAGTTCCTCGGGCGCCTCGAAGCGCAGTTCGGCCAGCTGCTCGAAGGCGGCGACCAGCTGTCTGGTGGCCTGCATCAGCCGCTGGCTGCAGGGATGGTCGAGCGCGTCAGGCGCTGGCGCGTGGATCAGGCTAAACAGCAGCGTCCAGAATTCCGCTTCGCTGATATGCGGCGCCAAATGGCAGCGCTTTTGCCAGTGCAGAATGACGTCCATCGCCGCCTCGCGCTCATACTTTTGCTGCAGCCAGGCGAGCTGACGCTCGTTAAACAGCGCGGGCTGACGCTGCATCAGACCATATTTCATAAAGATTTGCAGAAACAGGCGATCGCGCGCGCTGAAGTCGCGGCAGAGCTTCAGGCTGCAGTGCTGGATCAGCGCCTGCAGATTGGTTTCGTCGTAGAGCGCTTTTTCTATTTTCATCGCTTTCAGCCGCTGGCGCAGCGGCGCAGCGAAGTGGTCGCGCACGAAGTTTTCCGACAAGCGCAGCCCGCGCCGCAGCCAGTGCAGCAGGCAAAGTCGCCGATCCAGCTCGGTGCCGTGAATGCGAAAGCTGCCGTCCACCATATGATGCAGTTCCAGCTGGTGATAACGCTGTATCTCATCCCTGACATCTTCGATATCCTGTCGGGCGACAGCGGCCTCGACCCCGTTCAGCTGACAGAGTTTTTCGAGCGTAAGCGCGGGAGTGGGCAGATACAGTAGCAGCAGCAGATGACAACGACGCTGTGAACGGGTGAAGAGTGGTGCCGAAGAGGGAGCAGAACTCATCAGTCTAGATTCCAGCGGTCCGGTATTGCGCTAAGAATAGCCAATGGCGAATAAGGCCGCGGCTTTCGGCTGGTTTTTTGTGCAATGCTTCAGGACGGGTCACAATTTTTTTGTCATTCACCGGAGCGTTTAACCTGGTATGTCTCTTTTTAACTTTAAAAGAAGCGCGCTTTTTACCTTACTAATGGCGCTGAGCGCCGGTAGCTATGCGCATCCGCACAGCTTTATCGACATGCAAACCGAGCTGCTCGCCGACGGCGATGCGTTGACCGGCCTGAAAATGCGCTGGACCATGGACGAGATTACCTCGGCCGATCTGCTTTACGACGCAGGCGATGCGAAGCCCGGCAGCGAAACCTGGAAAAAGCTGGCGGCGGAGGTAATGGCGAACGTGCTGGGCCAGCACTACTTTTCCGAAGTCTGGCACAACGGCCAGCGCGTGAAATTCCTTAACCTGCCGAAGTCCTACGCGCTGTCGCGCAGCGGCAATAAAGCGGTGCTGGAGTTTGTGTTGCCGCTGGCAGAGCCGCCGCAGCTAGCCGGACAGCGTTTCGACATCCTGACGTTCGATCCCACCTATTTCGTCGATATGACCTATAGCGACGCCCGCGCGCTTAGCCTGCCCGCCGCGCTGCAGGGCCGCTGTCAGGTGGCCCTGCAGACGCCGAAACCTGACAGCTCGCTGAAGCAGTATGCGCTGTCGCTCGATAAAGCCGACGCGCCGCCTGAACAGATGGACCTGGGGCGTCAGTTTGCGCAAAAGGTGACGCTGACATGTCATTGATGCTTTCTCAACGCCGCGCGCGTCGCGTCTGGCCGCTGTGGCTGCTGGCCCTTGCGCTGGCGGCGGGCGCGTTGACGCTGTGGCAATACTGGCCGCAAATTCTGCTGCAAAGCGCCATCTGGCAGAAAGGGCTTCATCAGCAGATGACCCAGCTGCTGCAGCAGGTTAAAACCGCGCCCGGACAGGCTGGCGGTTTGTTGGTGCTGTTCAGCCTGGCCTATGGTGTGCTGCATGCGCTGGGGCCCGGCCATGGCAAAGTGGTCATCACCACCTTCCTCGCGACTCATCCGGCGCGCCTCAATCTCACCCTCAGGCTGACGCTGCTGGCGTCGCTGCTGCAGGGCAGCGTAGCCATTGTTCTGGTGACGCTGATGCTGGTAGTGCTGCAGACCTCTTCGCGCCAGCTGCATCTCAGCAGCTACTGGCTAGAGAAGGGCAGCTATCTGCTGGTGATCGGGTTAGGGATATGGATCGGCGTGCGTGCCCTGAAGACGCTGCTTCGTCAACTACGTCCGCGCTCGCCGATAACGATCCGCGCGCTGCGCGCCGATCATCAGCACCACGCGCACTGCGGCTGCGGCCATGCGCATCTGCCGGACGCGCAGCAGGTCGCTGAGGCGGTCAGCGTGAAAACCCAGCTGCTGCTGATAGCGTCAATGGGGCTGCGTCCCTGTTCGGGTGCGATCATGATGCTGCTCTTTTCGCGCGTTATCGGCGTTTATCTCTGGGGCGTCCTGTCGGCCGTCGTGATGGCGCTGGGCACCGCGTTAACCATTTCCGCCATCGGCCTGCTGGTGCAGCGCGCTCGAACGCTGGCGCAGCGGCTGGGCGGTGAAAGCCGCGCGGCCTCGACGGCGGCGCTGGCGATGCCTTTGCTGGCGCTGATCGGCAGCGCGCTGCTGATCGCGGCGGGGCTGGCGCTGTGGCAAAGCGCCGCAGCCGGCGTCGGCGGCGGTCTTCGTCCGTTCGGATAACAATCGCAACAAGGGACGCAAAAAAATATTATCTTGCGTCCTTGCTTTATTCCGCTTTGCTTATCTCAAATATTCACGCTTCGCTAACTGCAATATATTGCCGCTTACTCTGGTGAAAATAGTTTTCTCGTCTACGCTAAATAACAACAACCACATGTATTGTCCTTTTTTTAATATTGATTATTTAACGTTGTCTGTTGCGAGGAGAACCACCATGCACGAAACCCGGATTAATAATGGCACAACAGAAACCATTACTGAAACGCACGCGGGATTACCGTTAAAGCGTATTTCATGGAGCGCCGTATTCGCTGGCGTAATTGGCGCGCTGATTGTGCATATTTTACTGACGCTGCTCGGCACCGCGATTGGCGCCACCACCGTCGATCCGCAGCAGGAGCAAAATCCGCTGCAGCATCTTGGCACCGGCGCCCTGGTGTGGACCGGTCTGAGCATGCTGATCGCCATGGCGGTGGGTAGCTATCTGGCGGGCCGTCTGGCGCAGCGTGAAGGCGCGCTGCATGGTCTGCTGATGTTTGGCCTGAGCACTTTATTTACTATCTGGCTGGCTGTTTCTCTTGCCAGCAGCCTGATCGGCGGCGCATTTAATATTATTGGCGCAGGCTTCCAGGCGGCAGGTAACGGTATTTCCGCAGCGGCGCCGGCAGTGACCGACTTTGCCAAACAGAAGCTGCAGGAAAATAATATCAACCTCGATGATTTGCAGAATGAATTGACTACCACGCTGCGCCAAACCGGCAAGCCGGAATTGCAGCCGGAAAATTTACAGCAGGATGCGAATAGCGAAGCGAATAATGCCGAAAATCAGGCGAAAAATACCGCGCAAAATCCGCAGAACGCCGATACCGATATTACCAACTGGATTAGCGGCGTAATGAATCGTCATGCCGATACTCTGCAGGCGGCTGACCGCGACGCGCTGAAAAATATCATCAAGGCGCGCACCGGTAAGAGCGATCAGGAAGTTGAGCAGATCGTTAGCCAGACCGAACAGAGCTATCAGAAAGCGATGCAGCAGTATCAACAGCTGAAACAGCAGGCAGAACAGAAAGCGCGCGAGGCGGCTGAGCAGGCTGCTGCGGCAACCGCGAAAGCGAGCTGGTACGCCTTCTTTATGCTGCTGATTGAAGCGGTGCTGGCTGGCGTGATGGGACGCATTGGTCGTCGCACTCAACCGCGTCAGGTGCTGAGCCACGAACGTCGTTAAGATTGAGATTGAGTTAATAAAAAGGCGGCTGAAAAGCCGCCTTTTTCATATCAGCGTTTTAGCGCTTCGCTCAGCTCGTCACGCATGCTGGAGAGCAGCGATTTCACTACGCGCGGGTTGCCCGCCACGATGTTGCCCGAGTGCATATAACCGTGACCACCGGTAAAGTCCGTGACCAGACCGCCTGCTTCACGCACCAGCAGTTCGCCGGCAGCAAAATCCCACGGCTTCAGGCCGATTTCAAAATAGCCATCAACGCGGCCGGCGGCGACGTAGGCCAGGTCCAGCGCAGCGGAGCCGGTGCGGCGGAAGTCGGCGCACTGGGTAAACAGCTTCGTGACCACATTCATAAAGGCCGGAGCGTGCTGCTTGGTTTTGAACGGGAAGCCAGTGGCGAGAATCGTGCCGTCGAGATCGCGAGCGGTGCTGCCGCGCAGACGGTAACCGTTAAGCTGCGCGCCCTGACCGCGTACGGCGGTGAAGAGTTCGTTGCGCATCGGATCGTAAACCACTGCCACTTCGGTACGGCCTTTAATGCGTACGGCGATAGAAACAGAGAAGTGCGGCAGGCGTTTGATAAAGTTGGTGGTGCCATCCAGCGGATCGATAACCCATTGAATGTCCTGATCGTCGCCCGCCAGTTCGCCACTCTCTTCAGTAATGATGGAGTGCTGCGGGTAGGATTTGCGAATCACTTCGATAATCAGTCGTTCTGCATCACGGTCAACATTGGTAACAAAGTCGTTGCTGCCTTTCTGGCTCGCTTCGACCGCGTCCGGGGTTTCATAATTCTTGGCAATCAGGTTGCCGGCCTTGCGCGCAGCGCGCACGGCGATGTTGAGCATCGGATGCATCGGTATCTCTCACTGGATGTTAAAGAACGAGGAAAAACGGCGCGGAGTATAGCAGCGCATTCTTTAAATGTCTCGAGTTATGTTAGCATGCTGCCCATCATTTCCTCACTGACGCCAATCTAATGCTGCAAAATATCCGAATCGTACTGGTGGAAACCTCTCACACCGGCAACATGGGCTCCGTGGCCCGTGCCATGAAAACCATGGGCTTAAGCAATCTCTATCTGGTTAATCCGCTGGTGAAGCCTGACTCGCAGGCGATCTCGCTGGCGGCGGGCGCCAGCGACGTGATCGGCGACGCGCAGATCGTTGACACGCTCGACGACGCCATCGCCGGCTGTAGCCTGGTGGTCGGCACCAGCGCCCGCTCGCGCTCGCTGCCCTGGCCGATGCTGGACGCGCGCGAATGCGGCGTAAAAAGCGTGGAAGAGGGCCAGCAGGCGCCGGTGGCGCTGGTCTTCGGGCGCGAACGCGTCGGGCTGACCAACGAAGAGCTGCAGAAATGCCATTACCACGTCGCCATTCAGGCGAACCCGGAATACAGCTCGCTCAACCTGGCGATGGCAGTGCAGATCATCGCCTACGAGGTGCGTATGGCGTGGCTGGCGGCGCAGGAAAAAGCGCAGCCCGCGCCGGTATACGCTGAGTCGCCATACCCGCTGGTAGACGATCTGGAACGCTTCTATCAGCACATGGAACAGATGATGCTGACCAGCGGCTTTATCCGCGAAGGCAACCCGGGACAGGTCATGAGCAAGCTGCGCCGTCTCTACACGCGCGCTCGTCCAGAGCGCGACGAGCTGAATATTCTGCGCGGCATGCTGGCCTCGTTTGAGAAGCGCAAAGGCGAAAAAGAGTAGTTGAGTAAATTACTCGGTTAAATAGTTGACCAAAATACTCGGGAATGTCAGACTTCGGCTATCTTTTGCTAATCCTCCGATAACCGGACGCTATTGAGGTAGTACGCTATGAGACTGACATCCAAAGGACGTTACGCCGTTACCGCGATGCTGGACGTTGCCCTGCATTCCCATCAGGGGCCGGTTCCGCTGGCTGATATTTCCGAGCGTCAGGGCATTTCGCTCTCCTATCTGGAGCAGTTATTCTCGCGTCTGCGTAAACATGGTCTGGTCGCCAGCGTGCGCGGTCCGGGCGGCGGTTATCTGCTGGGCAAAGAGTCCAGCGCAATTGCGGTAGGCGAAGTGATTACCGCCGTGGATGAGTCCGTCGACGCCACCAAGTGTCAGGGCAAAGAGGGCTGCCAGGGCGGCGAACGCTGCCTGACCCATGTGCTGTGGCGCGATCTTAGCGTGCGCATCAGCGATTTCCTGAACAACATTACGCTGGCTGAGCTGGTGAACAATCAGGAGATCCTTGACGTGGCGGACCGTCAGAATTCACAGGACAATCGTCGTTTCCAGAACAACCGCGTTCAGGAAATTAACGTCAATCTGCGCGCCTCCTGATCCCTTTCTGTGCGGCCCTTACTGCTAACGCGGTGAGGGCCGAATCTGCTATAAAGACGTATGATTTTTGATACGGAGCTTTAGCGCAATGAAATTACCGATTTACCTGGATTACGCCGCGACCACGCCGGCCGATCCGCGTGTGGCCAGCAAAATGATGCAGTTCCTGACGCTGGACGGCACCTTTGGTAATCCGGCTTCGCGCTCGCACCGTTTCGGCTGGCAGGCGGAAGAGGCGGTCGACGTGGCGCGCAATCAGGTGGCGGAACTGGTCAACGCCGACCCGCGTGAAATCATCTTCACCTCCGGCGCGACCGAATCGGACAACCTCGCCCTGAAAGGCGCCGCGCATGCCCAGCGCGCGCGCGGTCAACATATCATCACCAGCCAGACCGAACATAAAGCGGTGCTCGACAGCTGCAAACAGCTGGAAAGCGAAGGCTTTACGGTGACTTATCTGACGCCGCCCGCCAACGGCATTATCACGCCTGACGCCGTGCGCGCCGCGCTGCGCGACGACACCGTTCTGGTGTCGCTGATGCATGTGAATAACGAAATCGGCGTGATTCAGGATATCGCCGCCATCGGCGAGCTGTGCCGTGCGCGCGATATTCTTTTCCACGTCGACGCCACCCAGAGCGTCGGCAAGCTGCCGATTGACCTGAGCGAGCTCAAGGTCGATCTGATGTCGTTCTCCGCCCACAAACTTTACGGCCCGAAAGGCATCGGCGCGCTTTACGTGCGACGCAAACCCAAAGTCACCATCGACGCGCAGATGCACGGCGGCGGACACGAGCGCGGCATGCGCTCCGGCACGCTGCCGGTGCATCAAATCGTCGGTATGGGCGAAGCTTTTCACCTCGCGCGCGAGGCGCAGGAAAGCGAGATGGCGCGCCTGGCGGCGCTGCGCGCGCGACTGTGGCAGGGGCTGAGCGCGCTGGACGGCGTGCAGCTTAACGGCGATCTGGCGCAGAGCGCGCCCAATATTCTCAATATCAGCTTTGCTGGCGTCGACGGCGAGTCGCTGATTATGGCGCTGAAAGATCTGGCGCTCTCGTCGGGTTCGGCCTGCACCTCCGCCAGCATGGAACCCTCCTACGTGTTGCGCGCCATCGGCCTTGATGAGGCGCTGGCGCACAGTTCGCTGCGCTTTTCGCTCGGCCGCTTCACCACCGAAGAAGAGATCGACTACGCCATTGCGCTGGTGCAAAAGGTGGTCTCTCGCCTGCGCGCGCCGGTGTCCGCCTCACGTTAACGGCTGCGCCCTGTTCCGGGGAAATCCGGAAACGGCGCGCCTCCAGTTGGATCCGCTGGCGTCACCCGGCAATATCTGTTATCAGGTCTGACGTTTAACGGCTAAAGCCTGCGCTTCTGGCTGGATGATACTTATAACGCATATGGAGTTTCGCGATGACAACACAACCGATGAACATTACGCTGAGCCACCAGCCCGCTGATGCGCGCTGGGGCGAAAAGGCGATTCTGACCAGCCACGACGACGGCATGACCATTCACCTGCACGGCGCGGATCAGCTCACTACTATCCAGCGCGCGGCGCGCAAGATCGACGGGCAGGGCATTCGCCACGTCGCCCTGAGCGGCGAAGGCTGGGATCTGGAGCCGTGCTGGGCGTTCTGGCAGGGCTATCGCAGTCCGAAAGGGGAGCGCAACGTCGTCTGGCCGACCCTGAACGAACAGGATCAGGCGGAGTTTTCCCGCCGTCTGCGCATTATTGACTGGGTACGCGACACCATTAACCTGCCGGCAGAAGAGCTGGGTCCGGAAGATCTGGCGCACGGCGCTATCGATCTTATCAGAGAAGTCGGCGGCGACGCGGTCAGCTATCGCGTTACGCGCGGCGACGATCTGCGCGCGCAGGGCTATCTCGGCCTGCATACCGTTGGACGCGGCTCCAGCCGTCCGCCGGTGCTGCTGGCGCTGGACTACAACCCGACCGGTGACGACAGCGCGCCGGTGTACGCCTGCCTGGTCGGCAAAGGCATCACCTTCGATACCGGCGGCTACAGCCTGAAGCAGAGCGCCTTTATGGACTCGATGAAGTCTGACATGGGCGGTGCGGCGACCCTGACCGGCGCGCTGGCGCTGGCGATTTCGCGCGGCCTGAAGCAGCGCGTCAAGCTGTTCCTCTGCTGCGCCGACAATATGGTCAGCGGCAACGCTTTCCGCCTCGGCGACATCATCCGCTACCGCAACGGCAAATCGGTCGAAGTGATGAACACCGATGCGGAAGGGCGCCTGGTACTGGCCGACGGTCTGATCGACGCCAGCGAACAGCAGCCGACGCTGCTGATTGACGCCGCGACGCTGACCGGCGCGGCGAAAACCGCGCTGGGCAACGACTATCACGCGCTCTTCACCTTCGACGACGTGCTGGCGCAGTCGCTGATGGGCAGCGCCACCAGCGAGAACGAGCCGTTCTGGCGTCTGCCGCTGGCGGAGTTCCACCGCAACCACCTGCCTTCGAATTTCGCCGATCTCAATAATATCGCCAGCGCGGCGCATTCGGCGGGCGCAAGCAGCGCGGCGGCGTTTCTGTCGCACTTCGTCACTCGCTATCAGGAAGGCTGGCTGCACATCGACTGTTCCGCGACCTACCGCAAAGGCGCGGTGGATCAGTGGTCGGCAGGGGCAACCGGCATTGGCGTGCGTACCCTGGCGAATCTGCTGCTCAAGTAAAGGATCCGGCGACGGCGTTGACCGTCGCCTTAGTGAGAAAGGCAAAACATGAACCGTCTTGAAGAGGTGCTGAAGCTGGCGGCAACCGAGCCGGCGCACCGTCCGGAGTTTTTTCAGCTGTTGCTGGCCGCCGACGTCTGGGTGCCGGGCGAAAGCACCGAGACGCAGTTCGCGGCGGATACGCCGGTCGATCTGCAGCACTGGGAAAAAGAGGATGGCCGCAGCGTCATTCCGTTTTTTACCTCGCAGGAGGCGATGAGCGAAGCGATCGCGGGCGAACAGGCTTATCTGCGCCTGCCGGTGCGCACGCTGTTTGAGATGACGCGCGGCGAAACGCTGTTCCTGAATCCCAAACTGCCCACCGGCAAAGAGTTTTCTCCAGCGGAGATCGCCCATCTGCTGGGCGAAGAGGGCGACGCGCTAAGCCAGCAAACCGTGCTGGAAGGCGGCCACGCGCTGCTGCTGTCGGAGGTGGCGACGCCGCCCGCGCAGATGATCGACTCGCTGACGCAGCTGTTCAGCAAATACAAACAGGTGCGCCGCGCCTTTATCGCCAGCATTCGCGAAAGCGCGGACCAGCAACCGAATCTGCTGATCGGCATCGAGGCGGAAAGCGATATTGAAGCGATTATTCAGGCGGCGGGCAGCGTTGCGACCGATACGTTGCCGGACGACGCGCCGATCGATATCTGCGAAGTGGTGGCGGACGAGAAGGGCATCAGCCACTTTTTCACCGCCCACATTACGCCTTTTTACGAGCGTCGCTGGGGCAGTTTTCTGCGCGATTTTAAAGGCAGTCCGCGCATTATCTAATCGGGTGCGGCGCGATGCCGCACCCCGATCATTTCTCGATCGGCAGATCGTCCCGGCTGCCCCATTCGCCCCAGGAGCCGTCATAGAGTGTGACGTCGCGCGCGCCCAGCACGGTCAGCGCCAGGATCACCACCACGGCGGTCACGCCTGAACCGCAGCTCGCCACCACCGGCTCATCCAGCTTCACGCCCGCTCTGGCGAAAACCGCGCGCAGCTCGGCTTCTGGCTTCAGGGCGCCGTTCGCCACCAGATCGTTCCAGGGAACGTTCAGGCTGCGGGGAATATGGCCGCGGTGCAGGCCCGGACGCGGCTCATCGACTTCGGCGTTGAAGCGGTTCGCCGCCCGCGCGTCGACGATCTGCGCGCCGCCCTCATGGCTGATCAGCAGCACATCGGTCAGACGTTTTACCTGCGCCTCGTCGAATGTCGCCTCGAACTCTCCTTCCGGCAGCGCGACCTGGCCGGTCGCCAGCGGCAGACCCGCCGCTTTCCAGCTCTGCAGGCCGCCCGCCAGGATCGACACCTGCGCCACGCCGAACGCGCGCAGCATCCACCAGGCGCGCGGCGCAGAGAAGAGGTTGCCCTCGTCGTAGACCACCAGATGTTTGTCGCTGTGGACGCCCATTTCGCGCATCGCCACGGCGAAACGCTCGGCGCGCGGCATCATATGCGGATAAGGGCTGGTGTGGTCGGAAAGCGCTTCAATATCGAAGAACGGCGCGCCCGGCAGGTGGCCCGCCAGATACTCCGCCGTGATATTGCGCACGGCCTCTTGGCCCGGCGGCAGCATGCGGGCGTCCAGCACCTGCACGTTCTCGTCGGCGTAGTGTTCATTTAACCAGTCAGCGGAGACAAATATGGCTGTCATTGCAACCTCTTCTTATCGTCAGGAAAAGTCCAGTGTCGGGGAATGTGAAGGCTATCTCAAGGGCGGCATTGCTAAAATCGCGGGTTTGCGGTGAAATTGCGCAGCGAAATTAACCCATCTGGGACGGGCGAGGGATTTACCATGGAAAGAGTTATCAAACGTCTGCTCGCTGGCGTCGCGCTGGGCGCAGCGCTGCTGGGCAGCGGCACCTTTATGCTGGCCGCCGCAGAGCCTGCCGCGACGCAGCCGGTGGCGAAAGCGCTCTCGGTTATCGACTTCTCCGAGCTGCAGCTGGACGGCGCGGCCGCGCTGGTGCTTACCTTTAATACGCCGCTCGACGACAAACAGGATTTTGCCGCGCGCGTCGCGCTCATCGACGACAAAAGCGGTAAGGTCGACGGCGGCTGGGAGCTGGCGCAGAACGGCAAGTCGCTGCGTTTTCGTCATCCCGAACCCTCGCGCAAGCTGACGGTCAGCGTAGAGGCCGGCCTGCGCGCCGCCAACGGCACCACCTTAGCCACGCCCTTTAGCCAGTCGCTGACCACGCGCGATATTCAGCCGATGGTGGGTTTCGCCAGCCGCGGCTCGCTGCTGCCGCTGCGTCTGACCCAGGGGCTGCCGATACTGGCGCTCAACGTTGCGCGCGTCGACGTCGATTTCTTTCGCGTTAAAGCCGCCTCGCTAAACGATTTTCTCGCCCAGTGGAACTACGGCAACAATCTCTCTTACTGGTCGTCGCGCGAACTGCTTAATCACGCCGACCTCGTCTACACCGGGCGCTTCGACCTGAATCCGGCGCGCAATACGCGAGAGAAACTGCAGCTGCCGCTGGCGGAGGTGGCGCCGCTGAAACAGCCGGGCGTTTATCTGGCGGTGATGAAACAGGCGGGTTCCTATAATTATACGCTGCCCGCCACGCTGTTTACCCTGAGCGATATCGGGCTGTCGCTGCATCGTTTCCCTGGTGAAATGGCGCTCTTTACCCAGAGTCTGGCGAGCGGCGCGCCGCTGGCTGGCGTCAGCGTGCAGCTGCTGGATGAAAAGGGAAAACAGCTTGCCAGCGGCGTCAGCGACGACAGCGGCTATCTGCGTCTGCCGACGCAGGCGAAAGGCAAGGTGTTAATCGCCACGCAAAAAGAAGAGACCTCGCTTATCGATCTCAACCTGCCGGCGCTGGATCTGGCGGAGTTTCCCGTCGGCGGCCCTCAGGGCTACGACAAGCAGCTGTTCGTTTTCGGCCCGCGCGATCTCTATCGTCCCGGCGAAACGGTCATCGTTAACGCGCTGCTGCGCGATGCCGACGGCAAGCCGCTGCCCGCGCAGCCGCTGAAGGCGGAAGTGGTGCAGCCCAACGGCGAAGTGGCGCAAACCTTTCTCTGGCAGCCGGAGAGCGGCTTCTATCAGCAGCGCTTTGCGCTGCCTTCCTCCGCGATGACCGGCGACTGGACGCTGCGCCTGAACAGCGGCGACAGCCAGCCGCGCAGCTGGACCTTTCACGTAGAAGATTTCCTGCCGGAGCGCATGGCGCTGACGTTGCAAAACAGCGACAGCCCGCTGTCGCCTGACGACGACGTCGTTTTCAATATCGAGGGCCGCTACCTCTACGGCGCGCCCGCGGCGGGCAACGAACTGCAGGCGCAGCTGATGCTGCGGCCGGCGCGCGAAGCGGTCGCCGCACTGCCGGGCTACCAGTTCGGCGACGTGATGGAGCAGGAGAGTAAACGCAACCTGGACGATATCGACGACACGCTGGACGACGAGGGCAAACTGCAGCTGACGGTAGAGAGCGAATGGGCGCAAATCCACTCGCCGCTTAACCTTATTCTGCAGGCGAGCCTGCTGGAGACGGGCGGACGGCCGGTCACGCGCCGCGTCACGCAGGCGATCTGGCCTGCCCCCGCGCTGCCCGGCATCCGGCCGCTGTTCAACAGCGAATCGGTCTATGACTACCGCTACGATCGTTACACCCAGCAGCCGACGGTGCCGGAGAACAGCGTTGCCGACTTCGATATCGTCTATGCCAACAGCAAAGGGGAGAAGCTGGCGGCGAAGGATCTTGAGGTGCGCCTGATCCACGAGCGGCGCGACTACTACTGGAGCTTCTCCGACAGCGAAGGCTGGCAGATGCGCCACGACGAGAAGGATCTGCAGGAGGACGCGCAGCGTATTTCGCTGGCCGCCGGCAGCAGTCGAAAGGTGAGTTTCCCGGTAGAGTGGGGCGCCTATCGTCTCGAAGTGCAGGCTGGCGAGAAGATTATCTCCAGCGTGCAGTTCCGCGCCGGCTACTGGTGGGAGGACAACACCAACGGCACCGGCGCGCTGCGGCCCGATCAGGTGAAGCTCAAACTGGATAAAACCGCGCTGCGGCCCGGCGAGACCGCCCATGTTCAGGTGGAGTCGCCAGCAGCGGGCAAAGGTTATCTGATGGTGGAGTCGAGCAGCGGCACTCTGTGGCGGCAGCCGATAGTGGTGCCTGCGGGCGGCACGACTATCGATGTGCCGCTTGACGCCAGCTGGAAGCGCCACGATCTCTACCTCAGCGCCATTGTGGTGCGCGACGGCGATAAGGCCAGCGGCGCCATGCCCAAGCGCGCCGTCGGTCTGCTGCCGCTGCCGATGGCGACCGACGCGCGTCGCCTCGATCTGACGCTGGACGCGCCGCTGAAAATTCGCCCTGAACAGACGCTGAAGATTAAGGTCAAAGCCAGCCGCGTCGGCGGCGAGCTGCCGCAGACTATCCAGGTGCTGCTGTCGGCGGTGGACAGCGGCGTACTGAATATCAACGACTACAAAACCCCCGATCCCTGGGAAGGCTTCTTTGGCCGCAAGCGCTACAACGCCGATCAGTATGACGTTTTCGGCCAGCTCATCGAGGGCGGTGGACGCCTGGCGACGCTGCGTTTCGGCGGCGACGGCGACGATGAAGCGTCGTCGCGCGGCGGCAAAAAGCCGCTCACCGAGGTCAATATCGTGGCGCAGCAGCTTCAGCCGGTCACGCTGGATAAAAACGGCGAGGGCACGCTGGAGCTGCCGATCCCGCAGTTCAACGGCGAGCTGCGTCTGATGGCGCAGGCGTGGAGCGCCGACAGCTTCGGTTCGACGGATCGAAAAGTGGTGGTGGTCGCGCCGCTGATCAGCGAGCTGGCGACGCCGCGCTTTATGGCGAGCGGCGATCAGGCGATGCTGGCGCTCGATCTCACTAATCTCACGGAGCAGCCTCAGGCGCTGAAGGTCGATGTGCAGACCCAGGGCCAGATCGCGCTGAGCGGGGCCGCCTCGCACCGCGTTCAGCTGGCGAAAGGGGCGCGTACCACGCTGCATATACCGGTGAAGGCGCAGGGCGGTTTCGGCGAAGGCGCGGTGCAGGTGCGGGTCTCCGGCCTGGCGATCGCGGGCGAAGCGCTGGGCGACAGCCAGCGCAGCTGGAAAATCGGCGTGCGTCCGGCTTATCCGGCGCAAACGCTGAGCTTCGATGGCATGATGCAGGCCGGGCAGAGCTGGCAGGTTCAGGCCGCCGCCCTTAGCGGGCTGCAGCCTGAAACGCTAAGCGGACAGCTCTCGCTTAGCAATCAGCCGCCGCTGAATATCGGCCGCTATATCAGCGCGCTTTACGCCTATCCGTACGGCTGCCTTGAGCAGACCGCCAGCGGTATCTGGCCGTCGATTTTCACCAGCCAGGCGCAGCTCGCCGCGATGGGCATCAAAACCAGCAGCGACGAGGCGCGGCGCGCCGCCGTCGATACCGGCATCGCGCGCCTGGCGGGCATGCAGCGCGGCAACGGCAGCTTCGGCCTCTGGAGCAAAGAGAGCGAAGAGGAGTTCTGGCTGACCGCCTACGTCACCGATTTCCTGCTGCGCGCCAGCGAGGCGGGCTACAGCGTGCCGACGGAGACAATCGCGCGCGCCGACGAGCGCCTGCTGCGCTATCTGCAGGATCCGGCGCAGATCGAAACCCGCTGGAGCAGCAACGAGGAGGCGATGCGCTTTAGCGTGCAGGCCTACGCGGGCATGGTGCTGGCGCGTCAGCAGCAGGCGCCGCTCGGCGCGCTGCGCGCGCTCTATGAGAAGCGCGACAAGGCCAAATCGGGACTGGCGCTGGTGCAGCTCGGCGTGGCGCTGAAGCTGATGGGCGATCCGCAGCGCGCGCAGCTGGCGCTGGCGCAGGGCGTCGGCCTGACGCGCGAAGCAGACGGCTGGCTGGGCGATTACGGCAGCGCGCTGCGCGATCGCGCGTTGACGGTGGCGCTGCTGGCGGAAAACCAGCTGCTGCCGGAGATGCAGCCGGCGCTGCTGTCGGAGCTGGCGAAAGCGGCGTATGGCCAGGCCTGGTTCTCTACCCAGGAGAATAACGCCCTGTTCC
Organism: Pantoea sp. NGS-ED-1003; assembly: GCF_000738765.1. NCBI lineage: Bacteria > Pseudomonadati > Pseudomonadota > Gammaproteobacteria > Enterobacterales > Erwiniaceae > Pantoea > Pantoea sp. NGS-ED-1003. The sequence goes on along the minus strand of NZ_JPQA01000009.1, from coordinate 150,382 downwards.
TGGCGGCGCGCACGCTGCAGCAGCATAAAGGCGAAGCCTGGCAGGCGACGCTGGCGGGCGATGCCCAGCCGCTGGCAGGCAGCGGCCCGCTGACGCAGGGCATGAACCAAAGTCAGCTGCAGCATGGCGTTACGTTGACCAACAGCGGCCAGGTGCCACTCTACGGCGCGCTCAACGTCACGGGTTATCCGCTTGCCGCGCCGAAGCCGATGCACAACGTGCTTAACCTGACGCGCGAATACTTCACGCTCGACGGCAAACCGGCGGATCTGGATAACCTCAGCAGCGGTCAGCTGCTGGTGGTGCGGCTCAAGGTCTCCTCCAGCAAGCGCGTCAGCGACGCGCTGGTGGTCGATCTGCTGCCTGCCGGTCTGGAGCTGGAAAACCAGAACCTCAGCGACAGCAGCGCCAGCCTCGGCGACGGCGCGGATGCGCTGAAAGAGAGCATGATGGATATGCAGCAGGCGGATATCCGCCATATCGAGTTCCGCGACGATCGCTTTGTCGCGGCGCTGGCGCTGAGCGGCTACAAAACTGAGACGCTGCTCTATCTGGCGCGCGCGGTAACGCCGGGCAGCTATCGCCTGCCGCCGCCGCAGGTCGAGTCGATGTACGTGCCGGAGTGGCGCGCCGTGGGCGCGACGCCGGAGAAAATCAGTGTGCGTTAAGGCATGAAGCTGAAAGGCGGACAAAAGCGGTGGCTCTGGCCGCCGCTTGTTCTTTTAGCGCTGGCGCTGGCGCTTTTCGGACTCGACCGGCTGTTTCCGCTGCCGCTGCGCGAGGTGCAGCCGGCGCGCGTGGTGGTCGCGGAAGATGGCACGCCGCTCTGGCGCTTCGCTGATAAGCAGGGCGTCTGGCGCTATCCGGTCACGATAGAGGAGGTCGCGCCCGCCTACCTTGAGGCGCTGCTCAACTACGAAGATCGCTGGTTCTGGCGTCATCCCGGCATCAATCCCATCGCCGTCCTGCGCGCGGCTGGGCAGAATCTGCGCGCTGGCGCCATCGTTTCCGGCGGCAGCACGCTGACCATGCAGGTGGCGCGCCTGATCGATCCGCAGCCGCGCAGCTTCTCCGGCAAGGCGGTGCAGGCGTGGCGGGCGTTGCAGCTGGAGTGGCACCTGTCGAAGCGCGAGATTCTGACGCTCTATCTCAATCGTGCTCCTTTTGGCGGCACGGTGGAGGGCGTGGGCGCGGCAAGCTGGATCTGGCTTGGTAAGCCGCCCTCGCAGCTGACGAAAGGCGAGGCCGCGCGCCTGGCGGTGCTGCCGCAGGCGCCTGGCCGCCTGCGCCCGGATCGCTGGCCGCAGCGCGCCGAGGCCGGGCGCAATAAGGTGCTGCAGCGGCTGGCTGAACACCGCGTCTGGCCGCAGCGGGAGGTCGACGAGATCCTGCAGGAGCCGGTCTGGCTGCCGCCGCGTCAGATGCCGCAGACCGCGCCGCTGCTGGCGCGCCGTCTGCTGTCGCTCTCGGCCGACGCTAAAATCGTCTCGACGCTGGATCTCTCGCTGCAGCGCGAGCTGGAAAATCTCGCCGCCGCCCTTAAGCCGCAGCTGCCGCCGCGCACCTCGCTGGCGATCCTGGTGGCGGATCACACCGATATGAAAGTACGCGGTTACGTCGGCTCGGTAGATTTTCGCGACGACCGGCGCTTCGGACATGTGGATATGGTCGCCAGCGTGCGATCGCCCGGCTCTGTGCTGAAACCCTTTATCTACGGCATGGCGCTGGACGATGGCCTGATCCACGGCGAATCCCTGCTGCAGGACGTGCCGCGCCGCTTTGGCGACTACCGGCCCGGTAATTTTGACAGCGGCTTCCACGGGCCGGTCAGCGCCAGCGAAGCGCTGAAGCGATCGCTCAATCTGCCCGCCGTCCAGCTGCTGGACGCGCTTGGCCCAAAAAGCGTGACGGCGCGGCTGCGCAACGTGGGCCTGAATTTGCGCTTCCCGGCCGGCGCGGAGCCTAACCTGTCGCTGGCGCTAGGCGGAACCGGCGCGCGGCTGGATGAGCTGGTGGCGGCCTACAGCGCTTTCGCGCGCCAGGGCAACGCCGCGCAGCTGCGCTACCTCGCGGATCAGCCGCTGCGGCAGCGTCGCCTGCTGTCGCCGGGCGCGGCCTGGATCGTGCGGCGCATGCTGGCGGGCGATGCGCAGCCTGTCGCCAGCGGCGCGACAAGCAACATCGTGCCGCTGGCGTGGAAAACCGGCACCAGCTACGGCTACCGCGACGCCTGGAGCATCGGCGTCACGCCGCGCTATCTCATCGGCGTCTGGGTCGGCAGACCGGACGCCACGCCGGTCGCGGGGCAGGTCGGCTTCGCCTCGGCGGTGCCGGTGATGCATCAGGTGGCGAACCTGCTGGCTGGCCATATGCCGATCGGCGGCACGCCGCGCGATCCGCGTCCCGCCTCGGTCAGCGCGCAGAGCATCTGCTGGCCCGGCGGCCAGCCGCTGCCCACAGGGGATGAGAACTGTCGCCAGCGCCGACAGAGCTGGGTGCTGAATCAGACCCTGCCGCCGACGCTGCTGGCGCCGGGACAGGAAGGCGTGAACGGACTGCGGCTGCGCTACTGGCAAAACGCGCAGGGAAGGCGGGTGGCAGCGGACTGTCCCGGCGCCCAGAGCCGCGAACGGCTGCTGTGGCCGCTGCCGCTGGAACCCTGGCTGCCCAGCAGCGAGCAGCGCGCGCAGCGTTTGCCGCCGGTCGACGCCGCCTGTCCGCCGCTGCGCCAGGGCAATGCGGCGCCGATGGTGATAACCGGCGTCATCAACGGGCAGCATCTGCAGCCGCTGCCCGGCAAAGCCGTGCTGATGGTGCCGGTGGCGGTGCAGGGCGGTCAGGGCGCGCGTCGCTGGTGGTTTTTAAACGGCGAGCCGCTAGAGCAGGGCGAGGAGAACAGCCGCGTACAGCTGGCGTTGCGCGATGCCGGCCCCTGTCAGCTGGTGGTGATGGATGAGGCGGGAGAGCTGGCGGCCGTTTCCTTTATCCGCGACTGAATGCACATTATTTGCCTGCCTGCATCGACAGATATCAATAATTTTCAATAAATCATACGATAGCTAATAGGCAACGCCCGTTGATCTCCCTATAATCGGCGCGTTTTCTTACCGGGAGCGGGTTCCCGGTTTCTTCAGGATGCTAAAGACAGAGGTCAACATGGCAATCGAACGTACCTTCTCCATCATTAAACCAAACGCCGTTGCTAAAAACGTGATTGGCGCCATCTACAACCGTTTTGAAAGCGCTGGCTTCAAAATCGTTGGCGCTAAAATGCTGCAGCTGAGCAAAGAGCAGGCTGAAGGTTTTTACGCTGAGCACCAGGGCAAGCCGTTCTTCGACGGTCTGGTAGAGTTCATGACTTCTGGTCCGGTTGTGGTATCTGTGCTGGAAGGCGAAAACGCCGTTCAGCGTCACCGCGATCTGATGGGCGCGACCAACCCGGCGAACGCGCTGGCTGGCACGCTGCGCGCTGACTACGCCGACAGCTTCACCGAAAACGCCACCCACGGTTCTGACTCCGCTGAGTCTGCCGCGCGTGAAATCGCCTACTTCTTCGGCGAAAACGAGATCTGCCCGCGCACGCGTTAATCGCGTAGAGGCCAGCCGGAGCGCGCGCTTTACAAATTTCTCGCTAACGCGTCGCCCTCTACCCTGGCATCACACCGCAGATGTTGTACAATATCGCGCCCTTGTTGAGCTAGTCTCAGCAAGGGCGTCTTTTTTTTCTATCCTTAACCAGAGCCATAACGTGTAATAACGAGGCCAGAGAATATTATGTCCGAACTGATTGTGACGCCGTCGTCCGCTTCCCCCGTTGCTGTTGCCCCCAAAAGCGAAAAAATTAACCTGCTCGATCTTAACCGCCAGCAGATGCGCGAGCTCTTTCTCTCGATGGGCGAAAAGCCGTTCCGCGCCGATCAGGTGATGAAGTGGATGTATCACTACTGCTGCGACGATTTCGAGCAGATGACCGACATCAACAAGGTGCTGCGCGGCAAACTGAGCCAGATCGCGGAAATCCGCGCGCCGGAAGTGGCGGAAGAGATGCGTTCTAGCGACGGCACCATTAAATGGGCGATACGCGTCGGCGATCAGCTGGTGGAAACCGTCTATATCCCGGAAGACGATCGCGCCACGCTCTGCGTCTCCTCGCAGGTGGGCTGCGCGCTGGAGTGCAAGTTCTGCTCGACGGCGCAGCAGGGCTTCAACCGCAACCTGCGCGTCTCCGAGATTATCGGCCAGGTATGGCGCGCGGCGAAAATTATCGGCGCCGCCAAAGTCACCGGCCAGCGTCCTATCACCAACGTGGTGATGATGGGCATGGGCGAGCCGCTGCTTAACCTCAACAACGTCGTGCCGGCGATGGAGATCATGCTGGACGACTTCGGTTTCGGCCTCTCAAAGCGTCGCGTTACCCTGTCGACCTCAGGCGTGGTGCCGGCGCTTGATAAGCTCGGCGATATGATTGACGTTGCGCTGGCGATTTCGCTGCATGCGCCGAACGATAAGCTGCGCGACGATATCGTGCCGATTAACAAAAAGTACAATATCGAGATGTTCCTCGGCGCGGTGAAGCGCTATCTGGCGAAGTCGAACGCCAATCAGGGGCGCGTGACCATCGAATATGTGATGCTGGACCACGTGAACGACAGCACCGACGATGCGCACGAGCTGGCGGCGCTGTTGAAAGATACGCCGAGCAAGATCAACCTGATCCCCTGGAACCCCTTCCCGGGCGCGCCTTACGGCCGTAGCTCCAACAGCCGCGTTGACCGCTTCGCTAAGGTATTGATGGAATACGGGTTTACCACTATCGTGCGTAAAACGCGCGGCGACGATATCGATGCGGCCTGCGGACAGCTGGCGGGCGACGTAATTGACCGCACCAAGCGTACCATGCGTAAAAAAATGGCGGGCGAAGCCATATCTGTGAAGGCGCTCTGAAACCGGGAACAGATCGTTTTGACCGGGTCGCGACGCGTGGCAGGCTGCTGCCACGCAATCTCTCTTGCGACCAGGAGAACGAAATGGGTAAAGGATTACCGGCCAGCCTGCTGGCCCTGATTGTTGTAACCGGGTGTGTCAGCCAGCAGCCGCATTCCGGCGCGGCGGAAACGCGTCTGGCGCTGGGAATGCACTATCTGGCGGCGGAGGATTACGCCAACGCGCGCCGCAACTTCCAGCGGGCACAGGCCGCCGCGCCCCGCGACTATCGAATGGCCCTGGCGCTGGCGCGACTGGCGGAGAAACAGGGCCGTCGCGATGAGGCGGCGCGCAGCTACCAACAGGCGCAGCGGCTGGCGCCGGCAAATGGCTTTGTCGCTAACAATTACGGTGCGTTTCTCTGCGCTTTAGGGCAGTATGACGAAGCGCATCAACAGTTTAAGCAGGCGATGAGCGCATCGGAAAATGAAGCGCGCATCGATGCGTGGGAACTGTCGGGATATTGCTATCTTCAGGCAGACGAGACGCTGGCCGCGCGAGCAGCGCTGAGTCGGGCGCTGGAGGCGGATCGCGCGAAAGGCGACGCTCTGCTGGACGAGGCGGAAAAACAACGTCTCCTCTCTCCGGCGCGTGCTCTACTGTTAATAGAGCTTTATCAGCAATATCTGCCTGCTACGGCGCGCAGCTTAGAGTTACAGATACGTTTCGCCGCGCAACAGGGAAACGCTGCTGACGTTACACGTTATGGCGACCGGTTGGCGCGAAGTTTTCCACAATCGATACAGTACCAGCGTTATTTAGCTAATGAATACTGAAGCCACTCAAGACAACTCTGCAGTACATTCCACAGGCGAACGCCTGCGTCTGGCCCGTGAGCAAATGGGGCTGACTCAGCAAAACGTGGCTGAACGCCTGTGCCTGAAACTTACGACCGTACGCGATATCGAAGAGGACAAAGCGCCTGCCGATCTGGCGTCGACCTTTTTGCGTGGATACATTCGCTCCTATGCGCGTCTGGTGCACATTCCTGAAGAGGAGCTGCTGCCGATGATGGCGAAGCAGACCCCGGTGCGTGCGGCCAAAATCGAACCGATGCAGCACTTCTCGCTGGGCAAACGCCGCAAGAAACGCGACGGCTGGCTGATGATTTTCACCTGGCTGGTGCTCTTCGTGGTGGTAGGCCTGACCGGCGCCTGGTGGTGGCAAAACCATAAGGCGTCGCAGGAGGATCTGGTCTCGATGGCCGATCAAAACGGCAGCAGCGGCGACGCGAGCCAGTCTATTCCGCTCGACGGCGGCGCCAGCGACGAGACGGCGGCGCCTGCCGCGCCGGACGAAACCAACGGCGCGGACGCCAGCGCGGCGGCGCCAGCCGCCAGCCAGCCTTCCAGCACCGCGCCCGCGCAGAGCGCTGCTAACAACGCGGCGCCGGCCGCCACTGCGGCGAACAGCGCCGTGGTGTCGCCGAGCCAGGCACCGGTCGATAACGCGGCCAGCCCGTCGGCCACAGCCGGTCAGCTGCCGACCAGCGGCGCTGCCGTTGGCGAAGCGGCCGCCGATCCTAATACCGTGGTCATGAACTTCAACGCCGACTGCTGGCTGGAAGTGAGCGACGCGACCGGTAAAAAACTCTTCAGCGGAATGCAACGCAGCGGTGGTAAACTCAGCCTTTCCGGCACTGCGCCCTATCGCCTGAAAATCGGCGCACCTTCGGCGGTGCAGGTGCAATATCAGAACCAGCCGGTTGATTTAAGTCGTTTTATCCGTAATAACCAGGTTGCTCGCCTGACGTTGGGTGCGCAATAACGCTGCATCGCGCCCGGGGCAATTGTGGAGAAAGAATATGCATAACGAAGCACCCATTATCCGTCGTAAATCGACCCGGATTTATGTCGGCAAGGTGCCTGTCGGCGACGGCGCGCCTATCGCCGTCCAGTCGATGACCAATACCCGCACAACCGACGTAGACGCGACGGTCAATCAGATCAAGGCGCTTGAGCGCGTCGGCGTCGATATCGTCCGCGTCTCCGTGCCGACCATGGATGCCGCCGAAGCCTTTAAGCTCATCAAGCAGCGCGTCAACGTGCCGCTGGTGGCGGATATCCATTTTGACTACCGCATCGCGCTGAAAGTCGCCGAATATGGCGTCGACTGCCTGCGTATCAACCCAGGCAACATCGGCAATAACGAACGTATCCGCCAGGTGGTGGACTGCGCGCGCGACCACAATATTCCGATCCGTATCGGCGTAAATGCCGGTTCGCTGGAAAAAGATCTGCAGGAAAAGTACGGCGAGCCGACGCCGCAGGCGCTGCTGGAGTCGGCAATGCGCCACGTCGATCATCTTGATCGCCTCAACTTCGATCAGTTCAAGGTGAGCGTAAAAGCGTCAGACGTCTTCCTGGCCGTCGAATCTTACCGCCTGCTGGCGAAGCAGATTGACCAGCCGCTGCACCTCGGCATAACCGAGGCGGGCGGCGCGCGCGCGGGCGCGGTGAAATCGGCCATCGGTCTGGGGCTGCTGCTCTCAGAAGGGATCGGCGATACGCTGCGTATTTCGCTGGCGGCCGATCCGATTGAAGAGGTGAAGGTCGGCTTCGACATCCTGAAGTCGCTGCGCATTCGCGCGCGCGGCATCAACTTTATCGCCTGCCCAACCTGTTCGCGTCAGGAGTTCGACGTTATCGGCACGGTTAACGCGCTTGAACAGCGGCTGGAAGATATCATCACGCCAATGGACGTCTCGATTATCGGCTGCGTGGTGAACGGTCCTGGCGAAGCGACGGTATCGACGCTGGGCGTCACCGGCGGCAACAAGAAAAGCGGCTTCTATGAAGATGGCGTGCGCCAGCGCGATCGTCTTGATAACGACGATATGATCGATCAGCTGGAAGCGCGCATCCGCGCCAAAGCGACCATGCTGGACGAAAATCGTCGCATCAACGTTCAGCAGCTGGAAAACTAAGCGTCGGCGCGGCCAGCGCGACTTTGTTCAATGAACCTGTGCGGTTTCATCCTCATAAGGTATGATGCCGGACAGGTTTTTTTGCATTAAGAGATTTTAACGTGGCGAAGAATATTCAAGCTATCCGCGGCATGAACGATTACCTGCCGGCGGATACGGCTATCTGGCAACGCATCGAAGGTACGCTCAAGCAGGTGCTGGCCAGCTACGGCTATAGCGAAATTCGCATGCCGATCGTCGAGCAGACTCCGCTGTTTAAACGCGCCATCGGCGAAGTAACCGATGTGGTCGAAAAAGAGATGTACACCTTTGACGACCGTAACGGCGAAAGCCTGACGCTGCGTCCCGAAGGCACCGCAGGCTGCGTGCGCGCCGGCATTGAACATGGCCTGCTCTACAATCAGGAGCAGCGTTTGTGGTATATGGGACCGATGTTCCGCTACGAGCGTCCGCAGAAGGGCCGCTATCGTCAGTTCCACCAGTTGGGCGCCGAGGTGTTCGGCCTGCAGGGTCCGGACGTAGACGCCGAGCTGATTATGCTGACCGCTCGCTGGTGGAAAGCGCTGGGCATCGCCGACCATGTGCGTCTGGAGCTCAACTCTATCGGTTCGCTGGAGGCGCGCGCCAACTATCGCGAAGCGCTGGTGGCTTTCCTCGAGCAGCACAAAGAGACGCTGGACGAAGACAGCAAGCGCCGCATGTACACCAACCCGCTGCGCGTGCTCGACAGCAAAAATCCCGAGGTGCAGACGCTGCTTAACGACGCGCCGCAGCTGATGGATCATCTCGATGACGAATCGCGCGAACACTTCCAGGGGCTATGCGCCCTGCTGGACGACGCGGGCATCGCCTATCGCGTCAATCAGCGTCTGGTGCGCGGTCTCGACTACTACAACCGCACCGTTTTCGAATGGGTGACCGAGAGCCTCGGCGCGCAGGGCACGGTGTGCGGCGGCGGCCGTTATGACGGCCTGGTCGAACAGCTGGGCGGCCGCGCCACGCCGGCGGTCGGTTTCGCCATGGGCCTGGAGCGTCTGGTGCTGCTGGTTCAAGCGGTTAATCCTGAATTTGAACCGACGCGCGTTGTTGATGTCTATGTTATCGCTTCGGGGCAGGGCGTTCAGTCCGCTGCGATGCAGCTGGCGGAAAAACTGCGTGACGAAGCGCCGGAACTGAAGCTGATGACCAACTTCGGCGGCGGCAACTTCAAGAAGCAGTTTGCACGCGCCGACAAGTGGGGCGCTCGCGTCGCGCTGGTGGTAGGCGAAGACGAAGTGAAAGCCGGTCAGGTAGTGATTAAAGATCTGCGCAGCGGCGATCAGCAAACGCTGGCGCAGATAGAGGCTGCTGCTGCATTGCGCACGCTGTTAAAGTAAGCGTGGCACGGCACCAACCAGAGAAAGGAGAGGGATCGCGTGGAAGTTTATAGCAACGAAAACGAGCAGGTTGACGCGGTACGTCGCTTTTTTGCCAGCAACGGCAAGGCGCTGGCGGTCGGCGTGATTATCGGTATTGCCGCACTCGGCGGCTGGCGCTACTGGGCCAGTCACGAAGAGGGCTCGTCGAAAGCGCTTTCGGCCCAGTATCAGCAAGTGACCACCGCGATGAAAGCCGATCAGCCAGCCACGCTGGATGCGGTAGCGAAATTCGTCAGCGAAAACAGCAACACTTACGGCGCGCTGGCGGCGATGGACGCGGCGAAGCAATATGTCGACGCCAACCAGCTCGATAAAGCGTCTTCCCTGCTGGAAAACGGTCTGAAGAATACCAAAGATGCCAATCTGCAGGCGGTTATCAACCTGCGGCTGGCGCGCATTCAACTGCAACAGAATCAGGCGGATGCCGCCCTTAAAACCCTTGACGCTGTCAAGGGCGATGGCTGGACAGCCATTGTGGCGGATATTCGCGGCGAAGCGCTGCTGAGCAAAGGCGACAAGCAGGGCGCGCGCGATGCGTGGAGCAAAGGCGTCGAGTCAGACGCTTCTCCAGCGCTGAAGCAAATGATGCAGATGAAGATGAATAACTTAAGCTAAGCCAGTCAAGAGAGAGCGCATGGAATTACGTAAATACCTGCTGCCAGGACTGATTTCAGTCACTTTGCTCAGCGGTTGTTCGCTGTTCAGCGGCGAAGAAGATGTAGTGAAAATGGCCCCGCTGCCAAAGGTGGAAAACCAGTTTAATCCCCAGGAAGTGTGGAGCACGTCGGTCGGTGACGGCATTGGCGATTTCTACTCTAACCTGCATCCGGCATGGCAGGATAATACCGTATTTGCGGCGGATCGTTTCGGCGTAGTAAAAGCGCTGGACGCCTCCAACGGCAAAGAAAAATGGAAAGTCGATCTCTCTGAGAAAACCGGCTTCTTCTCGAAAAACATCTCGGCTCTGCTCTCCGGCGGCGTGACCGCGGCGGGCGATCACCTCTATATCGGCAGCGAGCGCGGTCAGCTGTTCGCCTTGAACAGCAGCGACGGCAGTATCGCCTGGCAGACCAAAGTCGCCGGCGAAGCGCTGTCGCGTCCGGTGGTGAGCGACGGCCTGGTGCTGGTGCATACCAGCAACGGCATGCTGCAGGGCCTGGATCAAAGCAGCGGCGCGGTGAAGTGGAGCGTTAACCTCGACATGCCTGCGCTGTCGCTGCGCGGCGAATCTGCGCCAGCGACCGCGTTCGGCGGCGCGATTGTCGGCGGCGATAACGGCCGCGTCAGCGCGGTGATTATGAATCAGGGCCAGCTTATCTGGCAGCAGCGTATCTCTCAGCCGAGCGGCGCGACCGAAATCGATCGCCTGAACGACGTCGATACGACGCCGGTTATCGTCAACGGCGTGGTTTACGCGCTGGCGTATAACGGCAACCTGACCGCGCTCGATCTGCGCTCCGGCCAGATCCTGTGGAAGCGTGAAATCGGCGGCGTGAAAGATCTGATCGTCGATGCCGGCCGCATCTATCTGGTGGATCAGGATGACCGCGTGATCGCGCTGAATGCCGACGGCGGCGTCGCCATCTGGCGTCAGAGCGATCTGCTGCACCGCAACCTGACGGCGCCGGTGCTCTATAACGGCTATCTGGTGGTCGGCGACAGCGAGGGCTATCTGCACTGGCTCAATACCTCGGACGGTCGTTTCGTGGCGCAGCAGAAAGTCGACAGCGATGGCTTCCAGAGCGAGCCGGTCGTCGCCAGCGATAAGCTGATCATTCAGGCCAAAGGCGGCGAGGTTTACGCGATTACGCGTTAACGCGCCACCGGAATTTGCCTTCCGTATAACGGCTCCTGACGCGTCAGGAGCCGTTTCGTTTTTAGTCAGGCATGATATTCTTAGCGCCTTCAGCCTGAACCCGGCGGTTAAAACCGTTATAATCACGCCATTCGGGCGATTAATTTTTTTATTGAGGCACTGTTATGATACCTGTGGTCGCGCTGGTTGGGCGTCCCAATGTGGGGAAATCCACGCTGTTTAACCGCTTAACGCGCACTCGTGATGCGCTGGTGGCGGATTTTCCTGGACTGACACGCGATCGCAAATATGGTCGCGCCGAAGTGGAAGGGCGCGAATTTATTGTTATTGATACCGGCGGTATCGACGGCACTGAAGAGGGCGTCGAAACGCGTATGGCTGAACAGTCGCTGCTGGCGATTGAAGAGGCGGACGTGGTGCTGTTTATGGTGGATGCGCGCGCGGGCGTCATGCCGGCAGACAAGCAGATCGCTAACCATATTCGCTCGCGCCAGAAACCGACGTTCCTGGTGGCGAACAAAACCGACGGCCTCGATCCCGATTCAGCGGTTGTCGACTTCTACTCGCTGGGTCTGGGTGAGATCCATGCTATCGCGGCATCGCACGGTCGCGGCGTAACCAGCCTGCTGGAAACCGCTTTGCTGCCGTGGATGGACGAAGTCGATCCGCGCGAAGTGACGGAAGAGGACGAGAACGAAGCCTACTGGGCGGCGCTGGCGGCGAAAGAGAGCGGCGAAGCGCCGGAAGAAGAGGAAGAAGAGGCGTTCGATCCCACCGGCCTGCCGATTAAGCTGGCTATCGTCGGTCGTCCTAACGTCGGCAAATCCACGTTGACCAACCGTATTCTCGGCGAAGATCGCGTTGTGGTTTACGATATGCCGGGCACCACGCGCGACAGCATCTACATTCCGATGCAGCGTGACGACCGCGAATATATCCTGATTGATACCGCGGGCGTGCGTAAGCGCGGCAAAATCACCGATACGGTGGAAAAATTCTCGGTCATTAAAACCCTGCAGGCGATTGAAGACGCCAACGTCGTATTGCTGGTGATCGACGCGCGCGAAGGCATCTCCGATCAGGATCTGTCGCTGCTCGGCTTTATCCTCAACAGCGGTCGTTCGCTGGTGATCGTGGTGAACAAGTGGGACGGACTGACGCAGGAGATCAAGGACGAGGTCAAAGAGACGCTGGACTATCGTCTCGGCTTTATCGACTTTGCTCGCGTACACTTTATCTCTGCGCTGCACGGCAGCGGCGTTGGCAACCTGTTTGAATCGGTTACCGAAGCCTACGACTGCTCGACCAAACGCGTTAACACCTCTATGCTGACGCGCATCATGAACATGGCCGCCGAAGATCATCAGCCGCCGCTGGTGCGTGGTCGCCGCGTGAAGCTGAAGTATGCGCATGCCGGCGGTTACAACCCGCCGATCGTGGTGATCCACGGTAACCAGGTGAAAGATTTGCCTGACTCTTACAAGCGCTATCTGATGAACTACTTCCGTCGTTCGCTTAACGTGATGGGCACGCCGATCCGTATTCAGTTCAAAGAGGGCGATAACCCCTTTGCGGGCAAGCGCAACTTGCTGACGCCGACGCAGCAGCGCAAGCGTAAGCGTCTGCTTTCGCATCTGAAGAAGAACAAGCGTTAAACCAAAGGGACCGAAAGGTCCCTTTGTTGTTTTCGGAGAAGGCAAACAGGCGGCGCGCTGATAACACATTTGGTTACTTTTGCGATTAACGGCAGGCCTGCACCAGAGCGCGTGAAAATTGAGCCGCTTAACGCTGAGTTTGTAGCAAAAATGCTATTGTCGCGTGTACTGCACGTTATAGATGTTCACCTCATAATGTACCAGGTGGTACAATCCTGCCCCGTATTGCGACGGGAGCGTCCACACCTCATTGTCTCCTTGTTCACAATGCCTGCATCCCGGACACAGGTCCGTACCATTACGAATTAAAATAAAGCGATATCCGACGCATCAGACGTCGTCACGCTTCAGAAGGCTGAGGCGCGGTGGCTTTATTTTTCCAGGAGAGTAAGTGTTATGGCTGAAACATCCTCCCGATCCGGCAAAGGATTGGGTATCTGGTCGATTTTGCTGGGGCTGGTGCTGCTGGCGATCGGCCTGTTCTTTGCAATTGGCGGCGGCAAGCTGGTCTCGCTGGGCGGCAGCTGGTATTTCCTGATTGCAGGCATTGTGATGCTGCTGTCGGCGATCCAGTTCTTCCGCCGCAAGTCCTCAGCCGTCGTGCTGTTTATTGTGGTTTTCGTCGGCACGCTGATTTGGGCGCTGGCGGATGCGGGCTGGTCCTTCTGGCCGCTGGTATCGCGCCTGATGGTGCCGTCGGGCCTGATGCTGCTGGCGTTTCTCACCTGGCCTGCGCTGCGCAAGCGCGAAGGTAAATCCTCGCTGGCGAAGGTCTCTTACGTGCTGTCAGCGGTGATCGCCGTCGGCATGGTCGGCACGCTGGTGCAGATGTTCCAGCCGCATCCCACCGTGGCCTTCACCGGCAAAGCGCTGCCGCTGATCCCGGTCGATAAGAGCAAACCGCAGCAGGACTGGAATAACTATGGCCGCACGCCGGGCGGCGACCGTTTTGCCGCTATCGATCAGATCACGCGCGATAACGTAAAAGATCTCAAAGTAGCCTGGACCTTCCACACTGGCGATACGCCGATCAGCCCGACCGGCAACGGGGCGGAAGATCAGCAAACGCCGCTGCAGATTGGCAACACGCTCTATCTCTGTACGCCGCACAACAACGTGATTGCGGTAGAAGCGGACAGCGGCAAGCAGATTTGGAAACGCGAAATCAACGCGAAAGCGGAAGTCTGGCCGCGCTGCCGCGGCCTGGCCTACTTTGACGCCACCAAACCGCTGACTCAGCCGAGCAAACCTGGCTCGACGCCGGTACCGGCAGTTAGCCTGGCGGCAGGCGATACCTGCCAGCGTCGTATTCTGATGAACACCATCGATGCGCGTCTGATCGCGATTAACGCCGACAACGGCGAGTTCTGCGAAAACTTCGGCGACCATGGCGTGGTTAACCTGAAAGAGGGGCTGGGCGAAGCGCAGGATCCGAAATATCAGCTGACGTCAGCGCCGACGCTGGCAGGCACCACGGTAGTCGTGGGCGGTCGCGTCGCGGATAATGTCCAGACAGATATGCCGGGCGGCGTGCTGCGCGGTTTCGATGTGATCACCGGCAAGCAGCGCTGGGCGTTTGACCCAGGCAATGTCGATCCGAACGCCGTGCTGATGCCGGGCCAGGATTACAAACGCAGCACCCCGAACTCCTGGGCGCCGATGTCATACGATCCGGCGATGAACACGGTATTCATCCCGATGGGCAGCTCCTCGGTGGATCTGTGGGGCGCGAACCGCACCGAACTGGACCATAAATATGGCGCCTCCGTTCTGGCGCTGGATGCGACCACGGGCAAAGAGAAGTGGGTCTACCAGACCGTTCATAACGATCTGTGGGACTTCGATCTGCCGATGCAGCCGAGCCTGGTCGATTTCCCGATGAAAGACGGCACCACCAAACCAGCGGTGGTTATCGGCGGGAAAACCGGCATGATTTTCGTGCTGGATCGCGAAACCGGCAAGCCGCTGACGAAAGTCGAAGAGCTGCCGATGCCGCAGGGCCATATCCCGAACGAGCAGTACACCAAAACGCAGCCGCATTCGACCGAGATGCCGCAGATCGGCAACCAGACGCTGACCGAGTCGGACATGTGGGGCGCGACGCCGTTCGATCAGCTGGCGTGCCGCATCGCCTTTAAATCGATGCGCTACAACGGCTTGTTCACCGTGCCGGATACCGATAAGTCGCTCAGCTTCCCGGGTTCCCTCGGCGGTATGAACTGGGGCAGTATGTCGTTCGATCCGAACAACCAGTACATGTTCGTCAACGATATGCGTCTCGGCCTGTGGGTGCAGATGATCCCGGCAGATACCAGTAAAATCTCTCGCGGCAGCAACGGCGGCGAAGCGATCAATACCGGCATGGGCGCGGTGCCGCTGAAAGGCACGCCATACGCGGTCAACAAAAACCGCTTTATGTCGCCGCTGGGCATTCCTTGTCAGGCGCCGCCGTTCGGCACGCTGTCGGCGATCGATATGAAGACGCGTAAAATCGTCTGGCAGGTACCGGTCGGCACCGTGCAGGATACCGGTCCGTTCGGTATTAAAATGCACGCGCAGATGCCGATCGGCATGCCGACGCTGGGCGGTACGCTGGCAACGCAGGGCGGACTGGTGTTTATCGCCGGTACGCAGGACTACTATCTGCGCGCCTTCGACAGCTCTACGGGTAAAGAGGTATGGAAAGCCCGTCTGCCGGTGGGTAGCCAGGGCGGTCCGATCAGCTATGTTTCACCGAAAAACGGTAAACAGTACATTCTGATCTCCGCAGGCGGCGCGCGTCAGTCGCCGGATCGCGGCGATTACGTGATTGCCTACGCGCTGCCGTAACGGCAAAGCGTCATTAACAAAACCCTGCGCTCCGGCGTGGGGTTTTTTATTTGGCGCGCAATAAAGTGTAAGCGTGGCGGCAATTGCAAAAGCGTATGGGAAGCGGGTCGCTAAGTGGCGGCGTGCCGGTTGGGCAGGAAAGAGAAGAGGTTATAATCGCGACGGCGCTTGAGGTTTCTGCCTTGAGCGATCGGCAAGCTGATTGTGAGGCAGAAAAGAGAAAGCCCCGTAGTTAATTTTCATTAACCCACGAGGCTGCCCAACTGTCCCAACAACAGCAGGGTAGCCTCTGACCGCGCTCTGCGCAAGGAGGAGTGACCATGAAATTGCCACAGCTAACGCTGGTTTTTTGCGTATTACTGGTGTGTCTCACACTTTTAATCTTTACCTGGCTGACGCGGAAATCGCTGTGCGAAATCCGCTACCGGGACAACCAGCGCGAGGTGGCTGCTTCGATGGCTTACGAATCTGGTAAGTAGCAACCGGAAGGCGGGGAATGATCCCCGCCTTTACCGGCTGTTGGCTGGACAGGCCTGAAGCGCCTTCATAAGGCCGCCATCTCTGTGGCGGCCTTTTTTATTGCGCCGGATCGTCGCCGTCTCGCCAGAGCGCTTCCAGCTCCGGCGGCGCGACCTGCTCCGGAATTAGCAAAACGATAGTGCCGACTTCGCGGTGCGTGGCGTAGCTGATCTGTATGCGGAAGTAGCGCTGATCGCTACGCCCGATCTCCGGCGCTTTATCTTCAGGTTCGCCCAGCGGCAGCGCCTGTTCCAGAACCTGACAGACGCGCTGCTTTTGCGGCTGCGGCAGCTGAGCCAGCGCGAAACGCCGCGCGCCGCGCAGGCCGGGAATAAAGGCCAGTCCGCCTTCGCGCTCGACTTCAATCACCGCGTCGTCGGTCAGCTCGGGAAGAGAACTCATAGCACGCCAACCTCCTTCCACGCCTGTTCGATCGACTGCGCCACTGAACGATTAAAGCGGCTTTCGCCGTGCTGAATGGTCAGCTGCGCGAAGGTGCTAAAATCGGCGTCCTGCGGCAGCGATTTGTCGCACACCGTATCGTACCAGGCCTGACCCGCCTGCTCCCAGGCATAGCCGCCCAGCGCTTTCGCCGCCAGGTAAAAGGCGCGGTTGGGTATGCCGGAATTCAGATGCACGCCGCCGTTGTCTTCACGCGTCTTAATATAGTGATCCATATGCGCAGGTTGCGGATCCTTGCCCAGCATCGGATCGTCATAGGCGGTGCCCGGCTCCGCCATCGAGCGCAGCCCGCGTCCGTTAATACCGCTCGCCAGCAGACCTTCGCCGATAATCCAGTCGGCCTGGTCCGCGCTCTGCTTCAGATGGAACTGCTTCACCAGTGAGCCGAAGACGTCTGACAGCGACTCGTTTAGCGCGCCCGCCTGCTCGAAATAGATTAATCCGGCTTCTGTCTCGGTAACGCCGTGCGCCAGCTCGTGCGCCACTACGTCGATGGCGATAGTAAAGCGATTAAAGATTTCGCCGTCGCCGTCGCCGAACACCATCTGCTGTCCGTTCCAGAAGGCGTTTTGATACGCCTTGCCGTAGTGGACGGTGCCGAGTAGCTTTAGCCCCTGATTGTCGAGGGAGTTGCGCTGATAGGTTTGCCAGAAGAAGTCGTAGGTTACGCCAAGATAATCCCAGGCTTCTCGGGCGGCGACATCGCCAGTGTCAGGCTGACCTTCGCTGCGTAGCAGCTCGCCTGGCAGGTTCTGGGTGTTTTTCGCATCGTAGATTTCACGCTCGACATGACCGCCCGTCGCCGTCTGCGGCGCAACCGGCTTTTGCCAGTTCTCCGCCATCAGATGCTGAACGTGCATCAGCGTACGGCGCGCATAGTCCTGTTGATGACTGGAACCGTGGGTGACGATGTTACGCAAGATATAGGGAGGAATAACGCTATAAGACATACCCGACTCCTTGGCACAAGTAATGTGCCAAAAAGTATAGTCTTTGTTCAGGAAGCGGTTTTACGGCGGCGTTTTTTTTCCGGCAGCAGGCTGGTCACCTGGCTTTCCACCCAGCCGTCGTCGAGACGGGTGCGCAGGGTATCGCCGCTCTGCAGCTGGGCGGTTTTTTTCACCACCTGGCCGGTGCTATCGGTAGTGACGCTGAAGCCGCGCGCCAGCGTCGCCAGCGGGCTGACGCCTTCCAGCTGCGCGGCAAGGGTCGCAAAGCGCTGTCTGTCGCGGTTAAGCATCTTTTCCATGCTCTGCTGCAGGCGATAGCGCATCTGTTCCAGCTGGCGCTGCGCCTGAAACAGACGCGGCTGCGGCTGGTGCGCGGCGAGCCGCTGCGCGAGACGATCCTGCTGCCGCAGGCTCTGACGCAGCCGGTTTTCCACTGCCTCGTTCAACCGCTGTTGCAGGCGGAACAGGGCGGTCTGCTGGCGCGCCAGGCGGAGCTGCGGATGCTGCTGTTGCAGGCGATGATCGAGACGGGAGAAGCGGCGTTGTTGCTGCGCCAGATAGTAATCCATCGCCATTTCCAGGCGTTGTTGCTGTGAGAGTAACTGTCGCAGCAGTTCCGTCTGATTTCTGCTCACAATTTCAGCAGCGGCGGACGGCGTCGGCGCGCGCAGGTCGGCGACGAAATCGGCGATAGTAACGTCGGTTTCATGGCCGACGGCGCTCACCACCGGAATACGGCTGGCGAAAATAGCGCGCGCGACGCGCTCTTCGTTGAAGCTCCAGAGATCTTCCAGCGAGCCGCCGCCGCGGCCGACGATCAGCACGTCGCACTCTGCGCGCTGGTTCGCCAGCTCAATCGCGCGCACGATAGCGGCCGGCGCGTCGGCGCCCTGGACCGGCGTAGGATAGATAATCACCGGCAGCGAAGGATCGCGGCGGTGCAGCACGCGCAGCACGTCATGCAGCGCCGCGCCGGTCGCCGAGGTGATCACGCCGACCTGTTTCGCCGGCTCGGGCAGCGGCTGTTTATGCTGCTGGTCGAACAGGCCTTCGCTCGCCAGCTTCGCCTTCAGTAGCTCGAACTGCTGCTGCAGCGCGCCTTCGCCCGCCGGATGCATGCTTTCGATAATCAGCTGATAGTCGCCGCGCGGCTCATAAAGCGTAATGGTGGCGCGCACCAGAATCTGCTGGCCGTGCTGCGGACGGAAGGTGACGCGGCGGTTGCTGTTACGAAACATCGCGCAGCGCACCTGCGCGCCGTCATCCTTTAGCGTGAAGTACCAGTGGCCCGACGCGGGCTGAGAAAAGTTGGAGATCTCCGCGCTCAGCCACACCGATCCCATCTCCTGTTCCAGGAGCTGGCGCACCGTGGTGTTCAGGCGGCTGACGGTAAAAACATTGGCGACTGGCGGTAGCGACATGTGATGGAGATCAAATAGTAAATCAGAGGGTTAATTAACCGATACTACATGGCTGCTGGCGAGGATCAAGACTTTTTCTAAAATAATGCTGGAGGCAAACGATTACGGCCTGTATAATGCCGCGGCAATATTTTATCTGTTCTCATTCACCCCAGGTTGAGATATTGCCATGCTAAGAATCGCTAAAGAAGCCCTTACTTTCGACGACGTTCTGCTCGTTCCTGCTCACTCCACCGTTCTGCCTAACACGGCCGATCTCAGCACTCAGCTGACGAAAAACATTCGTCTGAACATCCCGATGCTCTCCGCCGCTATGGATACCGTAACCGAAGCGGGACTGGCTATTGCGCTGGCGCAGGAAGGCGGTCTGGGCTTTATCCACAAAAACATGTCGATTGAGCGCCAGGCGGATGAAGTTCGCAAGGTGAAGAAACATGAAAGCGGCGTGGTAACCGAACCGCAAACTGTCCTGCCGACCACGACGCTGGCGGAAGTAAAAGCCCTGACCGAGCGCAACGGCTTTGCCGGTTATCCGGTCGTGAATGAAAGCAACGAACTGGTCGGCATCATCACCGGCCGCGACGTGCGCTTCGTTACCGATCTGACGCAGCCGGTTACCGCGGTGATGACGCCGAAAGAACGTCTGGTCACGGTGAAAGAGGGCGAGGCGCGTGACGTCGTGCTGCAGAGAATGCACGAAAAACGCGTCGAGAAAGCGCTGGTGGTGGACGACAGCTTCCATCTGCTCGGCATGATCACCGTTAAAGACTTCCAGAAAGCCGAACGTAAGCCGAACGCCTGTAAAGATGCGCAGGGCCGTCTGCGCGTTGGCGCGGCAGTGGGCGCGGGCGCAGGCAACGAAGAGCGCGTTGACGCGCTGGTCGCCGCTGGCGTCGACGTACTGCTGATCGACTCGTCGCACGGTCATTCAGAAGGCGTGCTGCAGCGCATCCGCGAAACCCGCGCAAAATATCCTGACCTGGAAATCATCGGCGGCAACGTCGCGACCGGCGCAGGCGCGCTGGCGCTGGCGGAAGCGGGCGTGAGCGCGGTGAAAGTCGGTATCGGCCCGGGTTCTATCTGTACAACCCGTATCGTCACCGGCGTGGGCGTGCCGCAGATCACCGCCGTTTCCGACGCGGTGGAAGCGCTGGAAGGCACCGGCATTCCGGTTATCGCCGACGGCGGTATCCGTTTCTCCGGCGACATCGCCAAAGCGATCGCCGCTGGCGCGGCAGCCGTTATGGTCGGCTCTATGCTGGCCGGTACGGAAGAGTCGCCGGGCGAAATCGAACTCTATCAGGGCCGCTCTTTCAAATCTTACCGCGGCATGGGTTCGCTGGGCGCGATGTCCAAAGGCTCTTCCGACCGCTACTTCCAGAGCGATAACGCCGCTGACAAACTGGTTCCGGAAGGCATCGAAGGCCGCGTCGCCTATAAAGGCCGCCTGAAAGAGATCGTTCACCAGCAGATGGGCGGCCTGCGCTCCTGTATGGGCCTGACCGGCTGCCAGACCATCGATGACCTGCGCACCAAAGCAGAGTTCGTCCGCATCAGCGGCGCCGGCATCAACGAAAGCCACGTGCACGATGTGACCATCACCAAAGAGTCACCGAACTACCGTATGGGATCCTGATCCCGTAAGATTTATCGCCCGGCATAAGCCGGGCGCTTTCATTATCAAGTTACCCGCTCTGGAAACGCCTCAATGACGACGGAAAATATTCATAAGCATCGCATTCTGATTCTCGATTTTGGTTCTCAATACACGCAGCTGGTCGCGCGCCGCGTACGCGAGCTGGGCGTGTACTGCGAACTCTGGGCATGGGATGTCACCGAAGAGCAGATCCGCCAGTTCAACCCGAACGGCATCATTCTTTCCGGCGGCCCGGAAAGCACCACCGAACTCAACAGCCCGCGCGCGCCGGAGTATGTCTTCAATGCGGGCGTACCGGTGCTCGGCGTCTGCTACGGCATGCAGACCATGGCGATGCAGCTGGGCGGCAAAGTCGAAGGTTCTAACGAGCGTGAGTTCGGCTATGCGCAGGTGGAAGTGCTGACGCCGAGCGCGCTGATCCGCGACATCGAAGACGCCATCAGCGCCGCGGGCAAACCGCTGCTCGACGTCTGGATGAGCCACGGCGATAAAGTGACCGCTATTCCGTCCGACTTCGTCACCGTCGCCAGCACTGAAACCTGTCCGTTCGCCATCATGGCTAACGAAGAGAAGCGTTTCTACGGCGTGCAGTTCCATCCGGAAGTTACGCATACTCGCCAGGGTCTGCGCATGCTGGAGCGTTTCGTGCTCGATATCTGCGAATGCGAAGCGCTGTGGACGCCGGCGAAAATTATCGAAGATGCGGTTGAGCGTCTGCGCGAGCAAATCGGCAACGATAAAGTCATTCTCGGCCTGTCAGGCGGCGTGGACTCTTCCGTGACCGCAATGCTGCTGCACCGCGCCATCGGCGATCGCCTGATCTGCGTCTTCGTCGACAACGGTCTGCTGCGTCTGAACGAGGCGGAGCAGGTGCTGGATATGTTCGGCGATCACTTCGGTCTGAATATCGTTCACGTTCCGGCTGAGGCGCGCTTCCTCGACGCGCTGGCGGGCGAAAACGATCCGGAAGCCAAGCGTAAAATCATCGGCCGCGTGTTCGTCGAAGTGTTCGACGAAGAGGCGAGCAAGCTGACCGATGTAAAATGGCTGGCGCAGGGCACCATCTATCCCGACGTGATCGAGTCCGCCGCTTCCGCGACCGGCAAAGCGCACGTGATCAAATCCCACCACAACGTGGGCGGCCTGCCGAAAGAGATGAAGCTGGGCCTGGTCGAGCCGCTGAAAGAGCTGTTCAAAGATGAAGTGCGCAAGATCGGCCTGGAGCTGGGTCTGCCGTACGATATGCTCTATCGCCATCCGTTCCCGGGCCCGGGCCTCGGCGTGCGCGTGCTGGGTGAAGTGAAAAAAGAGTATTGCGATCTGCTGCGTCGCGCCGATGCGATCTTTATCGAAGAGCTGCGCAAAGCGGATCTCTACAACAAAGTGAGCCAGGCGTTCACCGTCTTCCTGCCGGTGCGTTCCGTGGGCGTGATGGGCGACGGTCGTAAATATGACTGGGTCGTCTCGCTGCGCGCAGTCGAGACCATCGACTTTATGACCGCGCACTGGGC
This sequence comes from Pantoea sp. NGS-ED-1003, assembly GCF_000738765.1. Classification (NCBI taxonomy): domain Bacteria; kingdom Pseudomonadati; phylum Pseudomonadota; class Gammaproteobacteria; order Enterobacterales; family Erwiniaceae; genus Pantoea; species Pantoea sp. NGS-ED-1003. Next base: position 128,235 of record NZ_JPQA01000009.1, on the reverse strand, counting down.
GCATCTGCCGTATGATTTCCTCGGCCGCGTCTCTAACCGCATCATCAACGAAGTCAACGGCATCTCCCGCGTGGTCTACGATATCAGCGGCAAGCCGCCAGCGACCATTGAGTGGGAATAAGCTTTCCGCTTACACTGAAGCGCGTTGATTAATTCCTCGCCAGCCTGTCGTCAGAGAGGCTGGCGATTTTCTTTCCGCTTTTCACTCCAGGAAATACCTATGCTGCCACTTAAGGCCGTGAGCCTCTGCATTCTGCTGGTGATCCTGCTGTCGCTGGGCGCCAGCCTGGCGCAGGCGACGCGCCACGGCGACCTCTCAGGCGGGCAGGGCGGCTGGTGGTCGGCGCGGCGCGACTCCGCTGGTCTGGCGCCCGATCCGCAGCGCTACGCGGCGCAGGCGATCGTGCAGGTCTACGCCGCGCCGACCTACGGCTGGAAAGGCGCGGTGGCGGTGCATCCGTGGATTATCTTCAAGCGCGCAGGCGAGACGCGCTACAACCGCTATGAGGTGATTAGCTGGGGCAGCGGCGATAAAGTGCGGCGCAACAGCAATTTGCCGGACGGCTACTGGTATGGGGCGAAACCGCGTCTGCTGGTGGAGCACCGCGGCGAGGCGGCGGAGGCGATGATCCCGCGCATCGAGGCGGCGATCCGCTCCTATCCCTGGCCGAATACTTATCACGCCTGGCCAGGACCGAACAGCAATACCTTTCTCGCCCATATCGGACGTGAAGTGCCGGCATTGAAACTCGACATGCCCGCTAACGCGCTCGGCAAAGATTACCGGCCGCTGTGGCGTCCGATTGGCCTGCCGCCGTCGGGACGCGGCATTCAGGTTTCCGTACTGGGCGTCGCAGGCGTAACGCTCGGCGCGGAAGAGGGCTTTGAGCTGAACGTGCTGGGTCTGAATATGGGCGTGGATTTTACGCCGCTGCGCCTGCGTCTGCCATTTATTGGCGGCATCGGCGGCGACAACGTGCAGCAGGACAATCCGCCGGGCTGACGCCCGGCGCAGGCGTCAGCAAACGCCGAAATCGCCCTCTTCATGGTAGAGGTTGACGCTGTCCGCCTTTACCTCGATCTCTTTTTTCGTGGCGTCATCGACGCGCGCGCACCATAACGTCTCGCCTTCCACGCGCAGCACCAGCATCTTCGGGCCGCCGGTTTTCGACTGCACAAAATCATCGGGTTTAAACATGCTTTTCTCCTTGGGTTTTAAGGAAGTGTAGGGCGCGCCGCGGGCCCCTGCATAACATTTTTTGCGGCGCCTCTTCCATGATTTTTTAGGAAATTCCCGCTGTAAAACCGTTCGAGGCATGCTGCTGCGCAGACAGAACTGACTGGCATGGTTGTCATTTGACAACCTAGTGGGTTCGGCGTAAGGTACAGGCAAATGGAAAGAAGACGGCATCCAGATAAAGGGATTGAAGCGGCGCTGCGGCGGGCGGTCGATAAGTGTATTGCAGTGCGCAAACTGCATTAAGGAGCCAGCATGGAATATATCTTTACGCTGCGTTTTCAGTTGCCGAAACCGCTTTTGTCGGAAGAACAACTGCTGCAGCGGCTCATCGAAGCGGGCTGCGACGATGCGCTGGTAGGGTCAGGGGTGCCAGGAAAAGTGGCGCTGGAGTTTACGCGTGAGGCCCCCAGCGCGAAGCGGGCGGTACTGAGCGCCATCCAGGAGGTGCAGAGCGCGGTGCCGGATGCGCAGCTCATCGAAGCGGCGCCCGATTTTGTCGGCCTGACCGATGTGGCCGACATCATCGGCGTTTCTCGCCAGAATATGCGCAAGCTGATGCTGAGCCACAGCCCGCACTTCCCACCGCCGGTACACGACGGCAAAACCGCGCTCTGGCATCTGGCGGACGTGCTGGAATGGCTGGAGCAGCGCGGCAGCTACGCCATTCCTGCCGGGACGCGCGATCTGGCGCAGGTGACGCTGCGGCTTAACCTGCAGCAGGCGATGCAGCGCTATGCGCACTGCCTCGCCGCCGCCGCTGAGGTCGGCAATCAGTGATGCAGCAGAAACAGCGTCGCCAGACCAAGGAAAATAAAGAAGCCGCCGGTATCGGTAATGGCGGTAATCAGTACGCTGGAGCCTACCGCCGGGTCGCGCTTCAGTTTGGTCATGATCAGCGGGATCAAGACGCCCATTAGCGCCGCCAGCAGCAAATTCAGCACCATTGCCAGCATCATGACGCCGCCCAGTTCCAGATTGTCATACATCAGCCAGGTGATCAGCCCCATGGTGCCGCCCCAGAACAGGCCGTTAAGCAGCGCCACGCCCAGCTCGCGCGCAATCAGAAAGGAGAAGTTGCCCGGCTCGACCTGATGCAGCGCCAGCGCGCGCACAATCATGGTAATGGTCTGATTGCCGGTGTTGCCGCCGATGCCGGCGACAATCGGCATCAGCGTCGCCAGCGCCACCAGCTGCGAGATGGTATCTTCAAATAAACCGATAACGCGCGACGCGATAAAGGCGGTACAGAGATTGATCGCCAGCCAGGCCCAGCGGCGGCGCACCGCTTTGCGCACCGGCGCGAACACATCCTCTTCCTGACTGATGCCGCCCATGCGGCGAATATTGCTCTCATTCTCTTCGTTGACCAGGTCGACCACGTCCTCAATGGTGACGCGTCCGATCAGCTTGCCTTTGGCGTCGATGACCGCGGCGGAGATAAGGTTATAGCGCTCAAAAGCGCCCGCTGCGTCTTCGGCCTTGTCGTTGAGCTGGAAGGTGGTGGGTGAGGTATTCATCACCTCCTCGACGCGTTTTTTCGGCTTGTTGAGCAGAATATCGGTCAATGAGAGTTCGCCCAGCAGCAGATTGTCATCATCGGTGATGAAAATCTTGTCTGTGCCGTTCGGCATGCTTTTTCGGTGGCGCAGATAGCGCTGCACCGTCGCCAGCGTGACGTCGGCGCGCACCGTCAGGATATTGAAATCCATAATGCGCCCGACGCGATCGCGATCGAAATCGACCACGCTGAGCACGCGCGCGCGCTGGCCTGGCTCCAGCGAAGCGAGCAGACGACCGGTCAGATCGCGCGGCAGGTAGCGCGCCAGCCACACCTGATCGTCAATATCGAGCGGTTCGATGGCGCGCAGAATATCGCGGTCGCTCATCTCTTCCGTCAGGCTGGCCCAGACGGTTTCCGACGCTTCAACCAGCACATGGCCGCGTTTCGCGACGGGCACCAGCCGCCACAGCGCCTGGCGCGCCTCTTCCGGCAGCGCTTCGAGGATATCGGCTAAATCCGCTGCGTGCAGCTGAGCGATATCCTGCTCCAGCGCAGCCTGGTGCGCCGCATTTTCACGTTGCTGTTCAGGGCTGCGATCGCCAGATTTCTCCAGCAGCGCGTCCACCAGATCCGGCTCACTGAGCAGCAGCGTCAGAATGCGATGACGAATTTCACTTAAACGTTGAGTATGCGAGGCAGACATAACGAGTCCTTTGTGTCTGAAAGTTACAGCACGAAGTGTAGCGTTTCGCCTCGCAAAAGGACGCAAAAAAAGACGCGGTTATTCAGACTGCGTTTAGCTGGAAGATGCAGAGGACATAAAAGGTTAACGGCTGTCGCGGATAGCGGTGCTCAACGGGGCGGCGTCCGGCGCAGCTTTTTTCTGCTGATGATGTTCAAAAGCGGCAGGCAGGATAAAGATCAGACGGCTGAAGAGAATAATAAAGCTAATCAGTAAAACGATCCGGGTAAAGGAACTGGTTTTGGCACGTCTTCGGGAAGGGATGGCGCTGTTCACGCGAGGTGTTTCCTGTAATGACCCTGTTGGGCGATGGCAATATTTAGTCATATCGCTGCGTCGAAATCAATCAATGATTAAAAAAAGAGCAGGGTGAAGGGGCCGCGTGCGCAGCCCCGCTTTACAGGCTGGCTTTTTGCGCCAGCAGCGTGGCGAAGCGGCAGCTGATACGGTTGCCCTGTTCGTCGCGCTTATGCAGCTGACCGACATGTTCGTTATATTTCAGGATGTGCCAGTTGCGGTAGTAGTGGCTCAGCTCGCCCGATTTAAAGGTAAAGGGGAACGCGAGCGGGCAGGGGTAATCGTCAGTGCTCATCGCTGCGACAATCAGGTTATGCCCGTCTCTCACCGTGCTCGCCTGCATATCGGCGATCAGTTGCGGAATGGTCTCCGGCTGCAGGAACATCATCACCACGGTGGAGAGCACGAAGGTGTAACCGCCGTTAAAACGCGTCTGGTTGAGATCGCGCTGCTCGGTATGAATATTGGTAATGCCTTCCTGAGCGACGATCTGCTCAAGACGCGCCAGGCTGGCGGGATTGTGATCCCAGGCGGTGACGTCAAAGCCGTTCTGACTGAGAAACAGGCTGTTGCGGCCGTTGCCGCAGCCGAGATCCAGCGCTTTGCCTGGATTCAGATGCGGCAGCGCCGCCAGCACTTCAGAGTGGGTCGGCGTCAGGCCATAGGTTTCGGCAAAATAGTTTTCTTTAATCATGGTTCGCTTTTATCAGATGGGCGCAGGCGCCCATCTCCTCAGGCTTCTTCTTCCAGCGTCAGCTTCCAGCCGGTGACCTCGGTCCAGTAGGTCTGCTCACGCTCCAGATCGAGCTGCACCAGGTTGTTCTGGCTGAAATAGCCCGCCGGGAACGTCAGCGTCCAGTGGCCTTCGTCGGTGGTCAGCTTAAGCGAGTCGGGACGCGTAGTCGCCTGACGCTGATTGTTGAGTAAGGTGCCAAGGCGCAGCAGGAACAGCAGCGGCAGGAACTGTTTTTTCTTAAACAGCGTCACGCGCGGCAGATCCTCGACCTTGACGGCTTTGCGATGAAAGCGTACCAGCGCCGCCAGCAGCGTTTGCTGATCCTGGTTAAAGCCAGGCAGATTGGTGTTTTGCAGGATATAGGCGGAGTGGCGCTGCATGCCGCTGTGGTTAATGGTGAGGCCCACTTCGTGCAGCATCGCCGCCCACTTCAGCAGCGCCGCCAGCTGCGGGTTCGCCAGCTTAGGATTTTGATCGCGCCACTGTAGATAGAGCTGATCGGTGGTATCCAGCACGCGACGCGCCTGGTCGTTATCGATCGCGTAGTGGTTCGCCAGGCTCTGCGCCGTACGGCTGCGGATATCCTGATGGCGGAAGCGGCCCTCCATCTCGTAAAGCACGCCTTCGCGCAGCGCGCCGTCCGAGAGGCGCAGCTCGCGGATCGCCAGCGCGTCGAACACGCCGCAGATAATGGCCAGGCCCGGCACGAATACCGATTTTCGCTCTTCAGAGAGGCCCGGCAGGCTCAGCGCGCTGAAAGATTTATGCTTCATCACCTCGTCGTAGAGCATATCCAGCCGCTCCGGCGTGATCATTTTCTCTTTCTCGCCCATCGCCAGCAGCACTTCGCACGCCGCCTTAATGGTGCCCGACGCGCCCAGCGCGTACTGCCAGCCGTGCAGGCGATACTGCCACGCCAGCGTCTCCAGCTTCTGCGCCGCCGCCAGACGCGCACGGCGGAAGTTTTCGCGGCTGATCTCGCCGTTAGGGAAGTAGAGCTGAGCGAAACTGACGCAGCCCATGCGGCGGCTCTCGACTAGCTGCGGTTCGAAGTTCTCGCCGATCACCAGTTCGGTCGATCCGCCGCCGATGTCGATCACCAGCTTGCGGCCTTTTTCCGGCTGGGTATGTTCGACGCCCATAAAAATCAGGCGCGCCTCTTCATGGCCGGAAATGACCTCAATAGGGTAGGGGATCACCTCGGCCGCGCGCCGCAGAAACTCTTCTGCATTCACCGCCTGACGCAGCGTGTGCGTGCCGACAATGGTGACGTTGCTGGCGCTGAAGCCCTGCAACCGCTCGGCAAACAGCGCCAGGCAGCTCAGCCCGCGCTCTATTGCCTCTTCGCTCAGGCGATTTTTGCTGTCGAGACCGTCAGCCAGATGGACGCGCTGCTTCAGACGGCCAAGCACCTGCAAAGCGCCATCCACCACGCGCGCAATGACCATATGAAAGCTGTTTGAGCCAAGATCGATTGCCGCAAATTCTTGCGGTCTCGGCGTACTCTTATGAGAAATGGGCATAGATTATTCAGGCTGTTCCAGTTTCTTGATGTAATCATAAATCGCCAGTTGAGAGCGGACCTTACGACGATTGCCGCGCGGAACATAGCGGTTCCCCAACTCTTTATCAACGATACGCGCTTTCACCGTATCACTAAACAGAATAGCGATGATGTCCAGAATGCGTTGCTTCACGCGCGGATCGAGGATCGATACCGCCACTTCGATGCGATGATCGATGTTGCGCGTCATCCAGTCAGCGGAAGAAAGGAAGACTTTTTTGTCGCCGCCATTCTCAAAAATATAGACGCGATCGTGCTCGAGATAGCGATCAACGATACTGATCACGCGGATATTTTCACTGATCCCAGGCAAGTCGGGGATCAGCGAGCACATGCCGCGCACCAGCAGATTCACCTTCACGCCTGCGCCCGACGCCGCATAGAGGCGATCGACCAGACCGTTATCCACCAGGTTGTTAATTTTCAGCGTAATCCCACACGGACGACCCTGCTGCGCATTGGCGATTTCCGCATCCACCAGCTGATAGAGCATCTGGCGTGAGTTTTGCGGCGAGACCATCAGATGCTCGAAGCTTACCGGACGATAGGGGTTTTCGATAAAGTTAAACACCCGGCGCACTTCGTTGGTGATGCGCGCATCGGCGGTGAGCAGCGAATAGTCGGTATAGAGTCGCGCGGTTTTCTCATTGAAGTTGCCGGTGCCGATATGGGCGTAGCGCACCACTTCGTCGCCTTCCCGGCGCGAGATCAGGAACAGCTTGGCGTGAATTTTCAGGCCTGGCGCCGAGAAAATAACGTGCACGCCCGCTTCGGTTAAGCGCTTGGCCCACGAAATATTGGCCTCTTCGTCGAAGCGCGCCTGCAGCTCCACCACCACGGTGACTTTTTTGCCGTTATAGGCGGCGTGTATCATCGCATCCATGATGCGGGAGCGCTTCGCCACGCGATAGATGTTGATTTTGATCGCCAGCACGCTTGGATCGAAGGACGCCTGACGCAGCAGCTCCAGCACATGCTCAAAAGTGTGGTAGGGGTAGTAGAGCAGAATATCGCGGTCGCGAATGGCGTCGAAGCCGTTGCGGAAGCCGTCGAAGCCGATGTGACGGATCTGCGGCAGCGGCCGGTTGACCAGGTTGCTTTTGCCGACGTCCGGGAAGCCGATAAAGTCTTTGAAGTTATGGTAGCGGCCGCCCGGCACGATGGAGTCGTAGTTGGAGATAGTCAGCTTATTACGCAGCAGCTCCACCATGGCGTCCGGCATATCGCGCTGATAGACGAAGCGCACCGGCTCGGCGGTCAGACGCTGCTTCAGGCTAGAGGACATCAGCTCCAGCAGGCTCGACTCCATCTCCGTCACCAGATCGTATTCTGCGTCGCGCGTCATCTTCATCGAGTAGGCGTTCAGCGCATCGTAATCGAAGAAGCCTTTAAAGATATCGTCGAGACAGTAACGCAGAATGTTGTCCAGCAGGATCATCGGTTTGCGGCGGCGCGGCGATTCAGCCGGCAGGTTTATGAAGCGCGGAACCTTATCGGACGGGATCTCCAGCAGCGCATAGCGAATATCGTCGCCGCGAATGATCTCTACCGCCAGATAGGTGTAATCATCCTTCAGGAATTCGGTGAGATCAGTGTCGTGATTAATCAGAATCGGCGTGATGTGCTGGCGTAAATCGTGTTTGAAATAGTGACGCAGCCACACCTGCTGATTGGCGGAAAGCTGGCGTTCGTTAATCAAAAAGATTTGATTGCGCGCCAGCTCCAGCAGCAGTTCGTTATAGAGGCCGTCGAATTCCTGTTCCGACTTCATCACGCGCTGCTGAATTTTCTTCAGCAGATGGCGCGGCAGGCCAGGCGATCCCTGCTCCTCGCCGATCAGGATGCGGCGTTTAAGGTCGGCAAAGCGTACCTTATAGAACTCATCAAGGTTATTGGAATAGATCCCCAGAAATCGCATACGCTCAATCAGCGGGTTGGTTTTATCGGCCGCTTCCTGTAAAACGCGCTCGTTGAAGGATAACCAGCTTAATTCTTTTTCTATATACAGCTTTTCCTGACCCATTCTGACTCCATATCGCGTTCGCAGGACTTAAAGAACCAGTGTCCATCATCATTATGGCGAGAGTATGGCAACCTTGTCCAACGCCAATAGTTGTCTTATCAACCAGCTACGGGCAACATAGCGGCTTAATACCGATCTCATTCAGAGCCGCATGAGCCTAAAGCATATTCCCGTCAACTTCAGCGACCGCCGTCGCCGCGCTATCGATCGCTTTACGCGGCGCATGGTCACGTCCTGCGGCATCGCTATTCTGCTGCTGATGCTGCTGCTCTTTTTCTGGTTGATTTGGGTGGTCCTGCCGTTGTTCGTCGCGCCGGGCCTTCATACGCAGGCCACACAGCAGCTATGGGACAGCCAGCCCGCGCTGATAGTCGGTAATCAGGGCGATCGGGGCTGGCGTATTGGACGCGACGGCGCGGCGCGCTTTATTCCGCTTGACGGTCAGCCCGCCGAAACGCCGCTAATGCTGCGTCCGACGCCGCAGCAGGTGGTGAGCAGCGCCGATGGCCGCACGCTGTTGCTGAGCGCACAAAGCGGGATGCTGCTGCTGCAGCCCGCAGAGGGCGACTGGCGCTTTCCGCTCGGCGATACGCCTTTGAGCCTGCCTGGCGGCGCGGTGAAAACGATGGCGCTGGCGACGCTGAATGAAAATAAATGGCGGATCGCCCTTCTGACCGAGAAGGGGCTCAGCGTCATGACGCTCGCGCCTCAGCAGGCGCCGCGCGCGGTCGATCTGCCGCAGGGGCATGCCGACCATCTGCTGCTGTCGCCGCAGGGCGATCTGCTCTATGCCAGCGAAGGCAATGTGCTGCGCGTCTGGCAGCTCGACGACGAGCGCGCGACCCTGCGTGAAACCGTAACCCTGGCGCAGCCGCCGCGCAGCCTGCATCTGCTGGCGGGCGGGCGAAGTTTGTTAATTCAGGATGGACGCGGCGTAACGCAGTGGTTTGCCATCGCTGGCGAGGAAGGGCCGCGGCTGCATGAAATCCGCACCTTCGTCGGCAGCAGCCCGACCGCGGCGATTATTACGGAACCGCAGCGTCGCGTCTTCGCCACCCTGGAGCCTGACGGCGCGCTGAAGCTGTTCGCCAGCAAGCAGCCCGGCCCGATCCTGCAGCGTCAGCTGGCGGCCGGCGTCACGCGCGCTGCCTTCTCGCCGCGCGGCGACGCGCTGCTGCTGGAGCGTGCCGGAAGCTGGCAGGTATTGCGTATCGATAATCCCTGGCCGGACGTCAGCTGGCGCAGCTTCTGGCAAAAAATCTGGTATGAAAACTATCCCGCGCCGGACTGGGTCTGGCAGTCCACCAACGCCGCAGACAGCTATCAGGCCAAGTTTAGCTTTATGCCGATGGTCGTCGGCACGCTGAAAGCAGCGGCGCTGTCGCTGCTGTTCGCCACGCCGCTGGCGCTGGCGGCCGCGATGTACACCGCCTGGTTTATGGCGCCAGGATTGCGCCGCTGGGTCAAGCCGGCGATTGAAATGATGGGCGCGCTGCCCAGCGTGGTGATCGGGCTTATCGCCGGACTCTGGCTGGCGCCGCATATCAGCCAGGCGCTGCTCGGGGTCTTGCTGCTGCCGCTGACGCTGGCGGCCACGCTGCTTATCTGCGGCGCGCTCAGCCGACATCTGCCGCCGCGCTGGCGTCAGCCGGGACGCGAGGTGATGCTGCTGCTGCCGCTGCTGCTGGTCGTGACGCTGGGCACCCTGATCGTTCCGACCTTGCTGATGCGCGACGCCGCGGAGTGGCTGCCGCACTACGAGCAGCGCAACCTGCTGGTGGCCGGGCTGGCGATGGGCTTTGCGCTGGTGCCGCTGATTTTCACCCTGTCGGAGGATGCGCTGTTCAGCGTGCCCGCGGCGCTGGGGCAAGGGTCGCTGGCGCTGGGCGCCACGCCGTGGCAGACCCTGACGCGCGTGGTGCTGCCGGGGGCGTCGGCGGGGATTTTCGCCGCGCTGATGATCGGCTTTGGCCGCGCGGTCGGCGAAACCATGATTGTGCTGATGGCGACCGGCAACACGCCGCAGAGTCAGGGCGGGCTCTTTTCCGGGCTACGCGCGCTTTCCGCTAATATCGCCATCGAGATGCCGGAAGCGGCGGCAGGCAGCGCGCACTACCGAATACTCTTTCTCAGCGCGCTGATGCTGCTGATCTTTACCCTGATCATCAATACGCTGGCCGAGCTTATCCGCCAGCGCCTGCGCCAGCGATACGGGCAGCATGAGGGCCAGGCATGAAGACGATGCGACAAAACGACCGCTGGCGCTGGCTGACCGCAGGCGCGGTCGCCGTCTGCCTGCTGGCCTTTACCCTGCTGATTGCGCTGCTGGCGTGGCAGGGAATGCGCGCCTTCTGGCCGCAGCGCGTCGACCTCTACCAGCTGACGCAGCCGGAAGGGCAGACCACGGCGCTGCTGGGCGAAACCCTGGAGCATCAGCCGAACTTTCCTGCGCCCGCGGCGCAAGGTGAGGCGTTGCCACCGGTCAGCCACGTTCACCGCTACCTGATCAAAACCGGCAACCGCGACTGGGACGCGCCCGATTTCCGCGTGATCTATGCGCGCGAGGCGCTCAGGGTCAGCCAGCCGAAAGAGGTGATGGTGCTGCAGCGGCGCAGCGGCGGCAATGCTTACGGCTGGTTCGCCGGCCTGCGTGAAGATAATGAGGCGCTGACGGCGCGCGATCCCGATGCGCTGCTGCATCAGCGGCTGGGGCAGGTGCGCGAACTGCTGCATAAAATTCATCGCATCCGTCATGTCGATCTGACCCGGCTCAACGATCAGCTGGCGGCGCTGGATGCGCGCGCCGATCGGCTGCGGCAGCAGCAGCAGTTCGATACGCGCGCGCTGTCGGAGTTCGAGGCGAACCAGGCGGCGCTGCAGCGCCGTTTCGCCCGTCTCAGCAGCCGGCTGGCCGATCTGCAGCGCGAGAGCCAGCGCGACGTGGTGATCCTGCGCGACGCGCAGCACCGCGAGCACGCCATCCCGCTGGCGCAGGTGGTCGAAGCCTGGCGTCCTAACGCCATGAGCGCGCAGCAGAAGCTGACGCACGCGCTGCGTCAGATCTGGCATTTCGTCAGCGATTCGCCCGCAGAGGGCGAGAGCGACAGCGGCGCGTTTCCGGCGATTTTTGGCACCGTACTGATGGTGCTGCTGATGTCGCTGGTGGTGATGCCGTTGGGCGTTATCGCCGCTATCTGGCTGCATGAGTATGCCGGGCGCAACGCCCTGACGCGGCTGGTGCGCATCGCGGTGGTCAATCTGGCGGGCGTGCCGTCGATCGTGTACGGCGTGTTCGGGCTGGGCTTTTTCGTCTGGCTGGCTGGAGGCACGCTCGATCAGCTCTTCTTTTCCCGCTCGTTGCCCAGTCCCACTTTCGGCACGCCGGGGCTGCTGTGGGCGTCGCTGACGCTGGCGCTGCTGACGCTGCCGGTGGTGATCGTCGCCACCGAAGAGGGACTGTCGCGTATCCCCGACTCGCTGCGTCAGGGCTCGCTGGCGCTGGGCGCCACCCAGGCGGAGACGCTATGGCACGTGGTGCTGCCGATGGCGCTGCCGGCGATGCTCACCGGCCTGATTCTGGCAGTGGCGCGCGCGGCGGGAGAGACCGCGCCGCTAATGCTGGTGGGCGTAGTCAAGATGGTGCCGGAGCTGCCGGTCGACGCGGTCTTTCCCTGGCTGCATCTTGACCGCAAGTTTATGCATCTCGGCTTCCAGATTTACGATCTCGCCTTTCAGAGTCCCAACGTCGAGGCGGATCGCCCGCTGGTTTACGCCACGGCGCTGCTGCTGGTGACGATTATTCTGTCGCTCAACCTGCTGGCGATGGCGCTGCGCCATCGGCTGCGCGAACGCTACCGGCTGATGACCCAATAAAAGATGATGACTATGATGCCCGACACCGAAACGGCGCTGACGCTAAACCACCTTTCGTTATGGTATGGCGACCGTCAGGCGCTGCATGATATTTCGCTGCGTATTCCCGAAAAGCGCATTACCGCGCTGATTGGGCCTTCCGGCTGCGGCAAATCGACGCTGCTGCGCTGTTTTAATCGCATGAACGACGTGGTGGATAGTTGCCGGATCGAAGGCGAAATTCTGCTGGGCAGCCACGACATTATGCAGCCGGCGCAGGATCTCTCGGCGCTGCGCCGCCGCATCGGTATGGTGTTTCAGCGGCCCAATCCGTTTCCTAAGTCGATTTATGAAAATGTGGTGTATGGCCTGCGGCTGCAGGGCGTACGCGACAGGCGAGTGCTGAACGAGGCGTGCGAACGCGCGCTGCGTGCCGCGGCGCTGTGGAGCGAGGTGAAAGATCAGCTGGGGCAGAATGCGCTCACGCTCTCCAGCGGCCAGCAGCAGCGACTGGTGATCGCGCGCGCCATCGCTATCGAACCGGAAGTCCTGCTGCTGGACGAGCCGACGTCGGCGCTCGATCCTATCTCGACGCTGGTGATTGAAGAGCTGATGACCACGCTGAAGCAGCACTTTACGCTGGTGCTGGTCACCCACAATATGCAGCAGGCGTCGCGCGTCTCTGACTACACCGCTTTTATGCATCAGGGCGCGGTGGTGGAGTTTGATGAAACGGACCGCATCTTTACCTCGCCGCGCAACCGGCGCACCGAGGATTACATTACCGGGCGCTACGGCTGAGGTAGCGGTACGTGTTCTCACAGGTAGCTAACAAAGTCAAAACGTAGCTGGCATGGGCAGAAGAGCAAAGCATCCTGCGGCAGGGACAAAAACGCCGGGAGCGTTTTTGAACAGCGCAGAGCGCTGGCCCGTTTACGGGCGCACCTCAGGGAGGAGGTGCGTGTCCGCGCAGGCCGAGCGCGTATGGATACCTTGAGCGGCCTGGCGATCGGTCCATGCCCTCTACGTAAGCACGGATAAATCAAACAGCTTTATGCCTTAGTCGTACGCGTAGCCCTGCGGCGGCAGCGGCTGATTATCCAGCCAGGCCTTGCCTTCGCGCATCGCTAACCGACCCTCGACAAACCAGCTAATCACCAGCGGATAGATCGCATGCTCCTGATGCTGCACGCGCGCGGTAACCTCGTCTTCACTGTCGTCAGGGAAGACCGGCACGTGAGCCTGCAGTATCACCGGGCCGCCGTCCAGCTCGTCGGTCACGAAATGCACCGACGTGCCGTGTTCGGCGTCGCCGTTCGCCAGCGCCTGACGATGGGTGTGCAGGCCAGGGTACTTCGGCAGCAGAGAAGGGTGAATATTGAGCAGGCGATCCTGATAATGCGCGACAAAGGCGCTGCTCAGGATGCGCATATAACCCGCCAGCACCACCAGATCCGGCGCGTACGCGTCGATCTCCCGCATCAGCTGACGATCAAAGGCTTCGCGATCGGGGAAATCGCCCGCCGCCAGCGCATGGGCCGGCACGCCCGCGTCGCGCGCGCGCGTCAGGCCGTAAGCGGTCGATTTATTACTGAAAACGGCAGCGACGCTGCCGTTAATCCGCCCGCTTGCGCAGGCGTCGAGGATGGACTGAAGATTACTTCCGTTGCCGGAGATCAGTACAACCAGCTTTTTCATGCGTTGATAACCACGCGCTCTTCCGCATCTGACGCCTTGATCACGCCGATCTTCCAGGCTTTTTCGCCCGCGGCGCGCATCAGCTCTACCGCCTTGTCGGCTTCGGCGGCGCTCAGGGCGATCACCATGCCGACGCCGCAGTTAAAGGTGCGGTACATCTCGTGGCGGCTGACGTTGCCCGCCTGCTGCAGCCAGTCAAAGACAGCGGGCCATTCCCAGCTCTTCTCATCGATCACCGCCTGGGTATGATCCGGCAACACGCGCGGAATATTTTCCCAGAAGCCGCCGCCGGTCAGATGGGCAATCGCATGCACATCCACCTGCTCGATCAGGCTAAGAATATTTTTCACGTAGATGCGGGTCGGTTCCAGAAGGTGGTCCGCCAGCGGGCGGCCGTCCAGCTGTTTCGTCAGCGGATCGGTCTGGCTCACTTCAAGGATTTTGCGCACCAGCGAATAGCCGTTAGAGTGCGGGCCGCTGGAACCCAGCGCGATCAGCACATCGCCGTCCTGCACTTTTGAACCGTCGATAATTTCAGATTTCTCAACCACGCCGACGCAGAATCCCGCCACGTCGTAATCTTCGCCGTGGTACATGCCCGGCATTTCAGCGGTTTCGCCGCCTACCAGCGCGCAGCCGGACTGCAGACAGCCCTCGGCGATGCCGGTGATAACGGAAGAGGCGGTCTCGACGTCCAGCTTGCCGGTGGCGTAATAGTCGAGGAAAAACAGCGGTTCCGCGCCCTGAACCACCAGATCGTTCACACACATGGCGACCAGATCGATGCCGATAGCGTCATGGCGCTTCAGATCCATCGCCAGACGCAGCTTGGTGCCGACGCCGTCGGTTCCGGAGACCAGCACCGGCTCGCGATATTTCTGCGGCAGCGCGCAAAGGGCGCCGAAACCGCCCAGCCCACCCATTACTTCCGGGCGACGGGTCTTTTTCACCACGCCTTTAATACGATCAACCAGAGCATTACCAGCATCGATGTCAACGCCGGCGTCTTTGTAGCTGAGAGAGGTCTTGTCGGTCACTGCGGAATCCCCACGCGATTGCGGTTGGTGGTTAACAAAAAGCGCGGCAATTCTAACAGCGCAGGCAAACGTTTGCGAGTCCCATTGCCTGGTCAAATTGCGCGCCGGACGATTTTCATCAATCCTTGAATGACGGATCAAAACTTAGCCTCTTTGCGCAACGACATATGGCGCGCCTGCGAAAAGGCGGTATAATCCCGCGATTTTTTTTTAGCTCAACTCATTCCGGGAGAACACCAATGAAGATCGTGGAAGTCAAACACCCGCTGGTCAAACATAAACTGGGCTTGATGCGTGAGCACGATATCAGTACCAAGCGCTTCCGCGAGCTGGCGTCGGAAGTCGGCAGCCTGCTGACCTACGAAGCCACCGCCGACCTGGAAACCGAGCGCGTCACCATCGAAGGCTGGAACGGCCCGGTGGAAATCGATCAAATCAAAGGTAAAAAAATCACCGTCGTGCCGATTCTGCGCGCCGGTCTGGGGATGATGGAAGGGGTGCTGGAGCATGTGCCAAGCGCGCGCATCAGCGTGGTCGGGGTCTACCGCGACGAAGAGACGCTGGAGCCGGTGCCCTATTTCCAGAAGCTGGTCTCCAACATCGAAGAGCGCCTGGCGCTGGTGGTCGACCCGATGCTGGCCACGGGCGGCTCGATGATCGCCACCATCGATCTGCTGAAAAAAGCGGGCTGCAGCAGCATCAAGGTGCTGGTTCTGGTCGCCGCGCCGGAAGGCATCGCCGCGCTGGAGAAGGCGCATCCGGACGTTGAGCTCTACACCGCGTCGGTGGATCGCGGCCTGAATGAAAAGGGGTATATCATTCCAGGGCTGGGCGATGCCGGCGACAAGATTTTCGGAACGAAGTAACTGAATCAGCCGACCAGAGAGTCGGCTTTTTTTTGGCAAAAATAAACGTTGAAGGGGATAAATGATGACTCGTCGCGCCATTGGCGTCAGCGAACGACCGCCGCTACTGCAAACCATACCGCTCAGCCTGCAACATCTGTTCGCCATGTTCGGCGCAACGGTGCTGGTGCCGATCCTGTTTCATATCAACCCGGCGACGGTGCTGCTGTTCAACGGCGTCGGCACGCTGCTTTATCTCTTTATTTGCAAAGGTAAAATTCCCGCCTATCTCGGCTCCAGCTTCGCCTTTATCTCGCCGGTGCTGCTGCTCTTGCCGCTGGGCTATGAGCTGGCGCTGGGCGGCTTTATCCTGTGCGGCGTGCTGTTCTGCATCGTGGCGCTGATTGTGAAAAAGGCCGGCACCGGCTGGATCGACGTAATGTTTCCGCCGGCGGCGATGGGCGCGATCGTGGCGGTTATCGGTCTGGAGCTGGCGGGCGTGGCGGCCAATATGGCGGGACTGCTGCCGGCAGAAGGCGAGAGTCCCGACAGCACCACCGTGACTATCTCGCTGGTGACGCTGGGCGTGACGGTGTTCGGCTCGGTGCTGTTCCGCGGCTTCCTCGCCATTATCCCTATTCTGGTGGGCGTGGTGGCAGGCTACGCGCTCTCGTTTGTTATGGGCATCGTCGACTGGACGCCGGTCTACAACGCGCCCTGGTTCGCGCTGCCGACTTTCTATACGCCGCGCTTCGAGTGGGCGGCGATGCTGACCATTCTGCCCGCCGCGCTGGTGGTGATCGCCGAGCATGTCGGGCATCTGGTGGTGACCGCCAATATCGTGAAAAAAGATCTGATCCGCGATCCCGGCCTGCATCGCTCGATGTTCGCTAACGGCTTTTCCACCGTGATTTCCGGCTTTTTCGGCTCGACGCCGAACACCACCTACGGCGAAAACATCGGCGTAATGGCGATTACCCGCGTCTACAGCACCTGGGTGATCGGCGGCGCGGCGATCATCGCGATCCTGCTGTCGTGCGTCGGCAAGCTGGCGGCGGCGATTCAGGCGATCCCGGTGCCGGTCATGGGCGGCGTGTCGCTGCTGCTCTATGGCGTCATCGGCGCGTCAGGTATCCGCGTGCTGATTGAATCCAAAGTGGATTACAGCAAGGCGCAAAATCTGATCCTCACCTCGGTAATCCTCATCATCGGCGTCAGCGGAGCGAAAGTGCACATCGGCGCCGCGGAGCTGAAAGGCATGGCGCTGGCGACGCTGGTCGGCGTGCTGCTGGCGCTGATCTTCCGCGTTATCTCGCTGTTGCGCCCGGAAGAAGTGGTGCTGGACGCCGAAGAGAAGGGCGGTCACTAAACCCCGCGCGGGCAGGGACGCCCGTTATCCTCACCCGGTGAAAACTGTGGTAGACTTGCCCCGTTTTTTGCCTGTTCCTTTTGAGGTGCTTCTGAACACGCCGGCACAACTGTCACTGCCACTTTACTTACCGGACGACGAGACGTTCGCCAGCTTTTGGCCGGGGGAAAATCCGTCGCTTATTGCCGCGCTGAAAGGCGCCCTCAGTCAGCAACACGGCAGCTATCTCTATTTCTGGTCGCGCGAAGGCGGCGGCCGCAGCCATCTGCTGCATGCGGCGTGCGCGGAGATGTCGGCGCGCGGCGAAGCGGTCGGCTATGTGCCGCTGGATAAACGCACCTGGTTTGTGCCGGACGTGCTGGACGGCATGGAGCATCTGGCGCTGGTCTGCATCGATAATATCGAGTGCATCGCCGGCGAAGAGGCGTGGGAAATGGCGATATTCGATCTCTATAACCGCATTCTGGAAACCGGCAAAACCCGGCTCTTTATCACTGGCGATCGGCCGCCGCGTCAGCTCAACCTCAACCTGCCCGATCTGGCGTCGCGTCTCGACTGGGGGCAGATTTATCGTCTGCAGCCGTTGAGCGACGAAGATAAGCTGCAGGCGCTGCAGCTGCGCGCCGGTATGCGAGGCTTTGAGTTGCCGGAAGATGTCGGCCGTTTCATGCTGAAACGCCTCGATCGCGAAATGCGCACGCTGTTCGAAACGCTGGATCGCCTCGATCACGCTTCGATTAGCGCGCAGCGCAAGCTCACCATTCCTTTCGTAAAAGAGACGCTCGGGCTTTAAAGGATCTCCAGCACCGCTTCCGGCGGCCGGCCGATGCGCGCCCGATCGCCGTTGATCACCACCGGACGCTCCAGCAACGCCGGATACACGGTCAGCGCCTCAAGCAGCTGCGCTTCGTCGGCATCTTCCAGCCGCAGCGTTTTATAAAGCTCCTCTTTGGTGCGCATCAGCTGCCGGACGCTGCTCATGCCGAGTTTTTGCAGCAGAATTTGCAGCGTTTCGCGATCCGGCGGGGTTTCCAGATAGCGCACGATCTCCGGCTGAACGCCGTTAGCCTCCAGCAGCGCCAGGGTTTCGCGGCTCTTGCTGCAGCGCGGATTGTGATAAATGGTGACCATGCTGGGTTATCCTTTTTGATACTGCTTGAAGCGAGTTTGCAGCTGACGAAGCTGGTCGATACGCGCGTCGTAGCGCGCCTGCTTCAGGCTGCCGACCGGCACCTGCGCGCTGGCGCTGCTCAGCGTGGTAATCGCCTGATCCAGCTGGCCATTAAGCGCCAGCGTTTCGGCACGCGCCGACATCTCTTCATCATTCAGTCCCTGCTGCGCCGACGCCTGCGCCAGCAGCTCCCAGCCGTTGACATCGTCCGGATGCGACCAGGTATAGCGATTCAAGATGCGGCTGGCGTTAGCGGGCTGTTTCGCCTCGACGTAAGCATTCGCCAGGTTTAGCTGCACTACTGGGCTGTTTTTAGCCGCGCCCGCGGCATTCAGACGGGCGATCGCCTGCTGCGGCTGGTTCAGGCCGATATCGATATCGGTCATGATGTCGAGATACCAGACGTTATCGGGCTGCTTCGCCAGCAGCGGCTCGATGATCTTTCTCGCGTTGGCGAAACTTTTCGCCTGTAAAAACTGCACCGCTTTGCCGTACTGCGCCGCCTGCTGCTCGCGGCTGTTGCCGTGGCTATAGCTGTCCAGCAGTTCGTCGGTCAGCTGGTTGCGGCCGGTGGCGTACATGCCAAGCGCGCGCACTTTCGCCATGTAGTAATCCTGTGATGACTGCACCACCACCGGACGCATCTGGTTGGCGCGGTTGCGCGCATCCGCCAGGCGGCTATCGGGCAGGGGGTGCGTCAGCAGGATCTCCGGCGGCTTCGACGAGAAGCGGCTCTGATCGGCCAGCTTCTGTAAAAAATTGGGCATCGCCTCGGGATCGAATCCGGCGCGCTGCAGCACCTGAATGCCGATGCGATCCGCCTCCTGCTCGTTGCCCTGGGTGAAGCTGATAATACCCTGCTGGGTGCCCGCCAGCGTGCCGGTCAGCGCCGCCATGCCCGCCTGTGGACTGGCCATCGCCAGCAGAATCGACCCCAGCGCTCCGACCCAGGTCAGCGGCGCGTTACGCTTCTGATCTTCCATCGCGCGCGCCAGATGGCGCTGGGTAACGTGCGAGATCTCATGCGCCATCACCGACGCCAGCTGGCTCTCATTTTCGGTAAAGCGGAACAGCGAGGCGTGCAGCACTACGTTGCCGCCAAAGAAGGCGAAGGCGTTAAGCTCGTCGTTCTGGATCAGGAAAAAGTGGAAGGGCGTCTTCACCGAATCGGCATGGGCGACCAGACGCTGGCCGAGTTGGTTGATGTACTCATTAAGCAGCGGGTCGTTGATCAGCGGCGCGCTGGCGCGCAGCTGACGCACGTAAAAGTCGCCCATCTGCATCTCCTGACCGATAGAGAGCGTCGAGCCTGCGGTCGTGCCCATATCGGGCAGCGAGTCGCTGACGTCGGCCCAGGCGGACGCGTGCGGCATCAACATCAGGGTGGGAATCAGCGCGGCGAGTAGCGTTTTCTTTAACCGGTTCAACATGCCTGGATCCTGTAGAGAAACTCTGAGGCCTGGAAAGTACATTGTGCTTTTTCAGGGTAAAAGACGCGTCGCGCCTATCTTAACCAGAGCCTTAAGAGAAAGAAACGGTCTGCTCTGCTATTAGCACGCGCCGCAGCGGCGCTTTTGCAGTAAAAAATTGAACGTTAAGCGCAGGCGCGCTTTCGTTGAAAAACAAAACGCGCATTTATTTCATCAACAGGAAACGGCGCTATAGCAGCGCTGCAACAGGCGTCGCTTTTTTAAGCGAACCGCACGGGATAGCGCACAGTGATATAAAGCTGAGATAGCCAACACGCTTTTTAATTAAAGATATGTAAATTTACTCAAAAAAATTGAAGGTGGCATGTTTTTTTCCAGGCTTACTCTGAAAAAAACGCCCTAAAATGCCTTAGCGAGCGAAAGCGAAAATCAATAATTTTTATTGTGACGTCAGCAAAGCCACTTTGGGAAATATCAATAGCTGGTACGTTATTCAGGGCATTAAATTTTATTTAACGGCGTTCTCTTCTTTAATATCGATCCACTTCCATCCTGACCAACACACACTTCGCCATCGAAAGCGTTCATCAATTAGCTTTATTAATAGTTCCCTTTGAAATTAACGCGCCGCTGGCGGTCAGCGCCGCGCCCTTTTGCCGCGCCGGGGCTGTGGTATAGATAGCTCACCCAATTCGGGATGTGAACCAGCGCTACGCTGTTGTCCGGAGATAATTTATGCGTTCAGCTGTATCTTACGCGCTCATCGCCATTATAGGCGGTGCTGTTGGCGCGGGCGTTACCCAGAGCGGCGCGCTCTATCAAAAAGTCGTTAACCATTTTGCCGCCAAGCCCAGCGATCCCGACGGCTTCTGGAGCACGCCCGCCGTCGACGGCTACGGCAAGATTCATTACGAGCCGGACGCCGCCTTTAAACCGGTCGCGGGCCTGAGCAATAAGATCGTTTTCCAGATTACCCGCAGCGACGGCGCGATGACCGACGTCAATCTCGGCCTTGAGCGCGTGGCGCGCGTGGTCAATCTCTATGTCGCCTCCGGTGTGCCGGCGGAAGAGCTGAAATTCGTGGTCTCGGTAACGGGCGACGCGACGCCTGCGATGCTGGATAACGCCCACTTCAAACAGTTCTACGGCGTAGACAATCCCAACCTCAAGCTTATCAACCAGCTTGATAAGCTGGGCGTAAAGGTCTCCGTCTGCGATCAGTCGGTGGCTTTCCACCATTACCCCAACGACTGGATCGATAAATCGGTCGTCCATGCGCTCTCCAGCCCGACCACGGTCTCAACCCTGGAAAATCAGGGTTACGCATGGCTACAGATGTAATCACACTTCAAAAATAACAAGCAGGAGAATAACGATGCGTCCAGCGGCCTATATTGTGGTGGCGGCGATAGCCGGTTTTATTGGCGGCAATGTGTTACAGCTGCCGGAATTATATGACAAGGTGAGCGGCAAATTTGCCGGTAACACCACACAGCCAGCGGATTTCTGGAGTACGCCTGCGATTGAAGGCTTCGGCAAAATTCACTATGTCGACACGCCCGCTTTTAAACCAGGCACCGTGCCGGGCCTGAGCAATAAAATCGTTTTCCAGATTAACCGTAATGAAGGCGATATTCGTCAGCCGAATCTCGGGCTGGAGCGCGTCGCCCGCGTGACCAACCTCTATTACGCCGCAGGCGTGCCGCTGGATCAGCTGAAGTTCGTGGTGTCGATCAACAGCGATGCGGTACCGGCGGCGCTGAATAACGATCAGTTCCATAAAGCCTACGGCGTGGATAACCCCAACCTGAAGCTAATCGACGAGCTGAAAAAGGCGGGCGTGCAGGTCTCGATCTGCGACCAGTCGGTGGCCTTCCACAATCTGCAGCGCGACTGGATCGATCAGCGCGTGACCCACACCATCTCCAGCGGCACCACGGTGGCGACGCTGCAAAACGAAGGCTACGCCTTCCTGATGCTGTAAACCCTCTCCCGACAGCGGCCGCGCGCCGCTGTCATCTGTTTGTCATTCCGCTGCGATTGTTCTGTCATACAACCCCTTTACTTTGAGCGCCAGTGAGATCGTTCTCATTAGCGCATAAGGGGAGAAAAATGACGGATTTAGTCAGCGTAGCGAAACTGGCGGGCGTCTCGCGCGCCACGGCGGCGCGCGCCTTCTCCGATCCCCATCTGCTGAAAGAGAGCACGCTACAGCGCGTGCTGGCGGCGTCAGACCAGCTCGGCTTCCGTCCTAACCATATTGCGCGCCAGCTGCGCACTCAGAGCTCCACCACCCTCGGCGTGCTGCTGCCTTCGCTGCTTAATCCGGTGTTCGCCCAGCAGCTACAGGCGATGGAGCGTCAGGCGCGGCTGGCTGGCTTCGGGCTGCTGGTCGCCACCAGCGACTATCAGGCGGAACGCGAGGCGGCGATTGTCGAGCATATGCTGCGTCAGCGCGTCGCCGGGCTGGTGCTGACAGTAGCCGACGCGGACCGTAGCGCCGTGCTGCCGACGCTGGCCGCCGCGCAGATGCCCTTCGTGCTGGCGCACAACGTGCCGCAGAGCGCCAGCTGGCCGAGCGTGTGCGTCGATAACCGGCGCGCGATGGCCGAAGCGGCCGGACATCTGCTGGCGCTGGGCCACTGCCATATCGGCATGGTGACCGGGCCGGTCTGGCAGTCCGATCGCGCCCAGCAGCGCTTCCTCGGCTACTGCGACGCCATGCAGCAGGCCGGACTGAAACCCTTTCCGCTGATTGAAATGCCGAGCCATACGCGCTCCGACTTTCAGCAGCTGCGGCCGCGCCTGCAGGGCGCGAATCCGCTGACCGCAGTGATCTGCAGCAACGACCTGCTGGCCATCAGCCTGATGGGCGCTGCCGCGCGCGCGGGCGTTCAGGTGCCGACGCAGCTTTCCGTTATGGGCTTCGACGGTATTGAGACCGGCGAACATCTGACGCCGTCGCTGGCCTCGGTGGTACAGCCCAGCGATCTGCTCGGCGCCTGCGCCATCGATATGCTTTTACAACACGCCAGCGGCGGATCTCGCATGCTGGCGCACCACCTGCGGTTGGGCGAAAGCATCGCGCCCGCGCCGCGCTCTACCTTTGTCAACACCAGGGAATCCACATGTCAACGCACAACAGAATAAAGAGATTAACCGCTGCGGCGCTGCTGGCTGCATGCGGCATGGCGAGCCAGGCCGCCCACGCGGCGGAAAGCGCCATCTGCTACAACTGCCCGCCGGAGTGGGCGGACTGGGGAACGCAGCTGAAAGCCATCGCGCGCGACACCGGCATCCAGGTGCCGCAGGACAATAAAAACTCCGGCCAGGCGCTGGCGCAGATGGTCGCCGAGCAGGGCAATCCGGTCGCCGACGTGGTCTATTACGGCGTCAGCTTCGGCATCCAGGCGGCGGGCGCCGGCGTTATCGCCGACTACAAACCGGCGCACTGGGATGAGGTGCCAACAGGCATGAAGGATCCTGACGGCAAGTGGGTAGCGCTGCACTCGGGCACCATGGGCTTTATGGTCAATGTCGATGCGCTGGGCGGCGCGCCGCTGCCGACATCCTGGGATGACCTGCTGAAGCCGGAATATAAAGGCATGGTGGGCTATCTCGATCCCTCCAGCGCCTTCGTCGGCTACGTCGCCGCCGTGGCGGTTAACCAGGCAAAAGGCGGCACACTGCAGAATTTCGCGCCGGCGTTGAGCTGGTTCAAAAAACTGCAGGCCAACCAGCCGATCGTGCCGAAGCAGACCGCCTACGCGCGCCTGATTTCCGGCGAGATCCCCATTCTGCTCGACTACGACTTCAACGCCTACCGCGCGAAGTATAAAGACCATGCCAACGTCGCCTTCGTGATCCCGCAAGAGGGCACGGTTACGGTGCCGTACGTCATTAGTCTGGTGAAGAACGCGCCGCACGCCGCCAACGGCAAAAAAGTGATCGACTACGTGCTGTCGGATAAAGGTCAGGCTATCTGGGCCAACGCTTATCTGCGTCCGGTGCGTCCGTCGGCGATGTCCGCCGAGGCGAAGGCGAAGTTCCTGCCTGACAGCGACTATGCTCGCGCCACGACGGTGGATTACCAGCAGATGGCCGATGCGCAGAAAGCCTTTTCCGCCCGCTACCTGAGCGAGATCCGTTAATGTCGCTGCTGGAAACCCGCGGCCGCGCGCCGACGGCCCTGCGCCGTCGGGCGCATCATGGCGCGCGCTGGCCCTGGATGCTGCTGCCTGCGCTGCTGTTTCTCGCGGCCTTCTGGCTGCTGCCTTTCGCGCGTCTGCTGCAGATCGGGCTCTCGCCGGATCGCACCACGCAGCAGAGCGGCTACTGGACGGTAGTGAGCCAGCCGCAGTATCTGCAAAGCCTGCTCAACACCCTGCTGCTGTCGCTGGCGGTGACGCTGATAACGCTGCTGATCGCCGCCGTGGTCGGCTGTTTCCTGGCGCGCCAGCGCTTCGCCGGACGCGGCACGCTGCTGGCGCTGCTGACCTTTCCGCTCGCCTTTCCCGGCGTGGTTGTAGGGTTTCTGGTGGTGATGCTGGCGGGGCGACAGGGAGTACTGGCGCAGCTGAGCATGAGCCTGTTCCACGAGCGCTGGACGCTCGCCTATTCGCTCAGCGGTCTCTTTATCGGCTACCTCTACTTTTCGCTGCCGCGCGCCATCGTCACGCTGGTGGCGGCCAGCGAAAAGCTGGATCGTTCGCTGGAAGAGGCGGCGCGCTCGCTGGGCGCCAGCCAGTGGCGCATCACCTGGGACGTTATCGTGCCGGGACTGAAGCCGGCGCTGCTCTCCAGCGGCGCGCTCTGCTTCGCCACCAGCATGGGCGCATTCGGTACCGCCTTTACGCTCGGCACTAGCCTTAGCGTGCTGCCGTTGACCATTTACGGCGAGTTCACCAACTACGCCAATTTCGCCACCGCGGCGGCGCTGTCGGTAGTGATGGGCGCGGTCGCCTGGCTGGGCCTGATGCTGGCGCGCGCGCTGACGCACACTGGAGGAGAGCAACCATGATGAAACGTCGCGCGCTGTTCTGTCTGCAGGTCGGCGTTACCGCGCTGACGGCGCTGTTTATGATCGTGCCGGTAGTGCTGTCGATGCTGGCGGGCGTCACGGAGAATTACTTTATCGGTCTGCGCAGCGGCCTGACGCTGAAGTGGGTTGATCAGGTGTGGGCGCTCTACGCCGACACTTTCTGGCTGTCGCTGCTGATTGCGCTCTGCTGCCTGGCAATCACCGTCGCGATCGGGCTGCCCGCCGCCTGGGGCCTGCTGAAGGCGCCGCCGCGCTGGGCCGCTCGCATCGAAGAGTGCCTGATGCTGCCGGTGGCGCTGCCGGGCCTCGCCACCGCGCTCGGCATTATTCTGCTTTACGGCCGGTTTAACGGCCTGCGCGACAGCTGGCTGTTTATCCTGATCGGCCATGTGCTCTTTACGCTGCCCTTTATGATCCGTCCGGTGCTGGCGGTGATGCAGGCGATTCAGCTGCCGCGCCTCGAAGAGGCGGCCGCCAGCCTCGGCGCCGGTTTCTGGCGCCGCTTTTTCACCGTGGTGGTGCCGAACTGCCGCAACGGCATTCTGGCGGGGGCGTTTATGGTGATAACGCTGTCGGTAGGCGAGTTCAACATTACCTGGATGCTGCATACGCCGCTGACCAAAACCCTGCCGGTCGGGCTGGCGGACAGCTACGCCTCGATGCGGCTGGAAGTGGGATCGGCCTATACGCTGATCTTTATCGTCATGATTTTACCGCTGTTGCTGATGCTCAACGCCTGCAATCACTGGCTCGAGCGCCAGGCGACGCGCAACGCCCTTAAGGAGCTGGCATGAATAACGATGCCGTTACCGTCACGCTGCGCCGCTGCGCGCGCCGCTTTCATCAACACACCGCGCTGCACCCGCTCGATCTCACCGTTCACGCCGGCGAAACCCTGGTGCTGCTCGGACCGTCCGGCTGCGGCAAAACCACCACGCTGCGCATTATCAGCGGTTTGGAAAGCAGCGACGAGGGCGGCGAGGTCTGGTTTGGCGATCGCGACGTCACCGCGCTACCGATCGAGAAGCGCAATGTCGGCATGGTGTTCCAGAACTACGCGCTGTTTCCCAATATGAACGTGGCGCAGAACGTCGAATATGGCCTGAAGGTGCAGGGCGTGGCGCGCGGCGAACGTGAAGCGCGCGTCAAAGAGATGCTGGCGCTGGTGGATCTCAGCGTGCTGGCGAACCGCGCCATCGACAAGCTTTCCGGCGGACAGAAGCAGCGCGTGGCGCTGGCGCGCGCGCTGGCCGCACGGCCGAAAGTGCTGCTGTTCGACGAACCGCTGGCCGCGCTCGACGCCAAACTGCGCGAGCGGCTGCGCATCGAAATCGGCGCGCTGCTGAAAAAGCTCGCCATTACCGCCGTCTACGTGACGCACGATCAGCAGGAGGCGATGGCGCTCGGCGATCGTATCGCGGTGATGGAACAGGGGCGCATCGCCCAGATCGACACGCCGCAGGCGATTTATCAGCGTCCGGCGACGCGCTTCGTCGCCGATTTCGTCGGCGCCATCAACTGCGTCGAGACCGACGCCCGCGGCGAACCGCGTCAGTTCTGCCGACCGGAAGATATTCTGCTGGCGGACGACAGCCGCTATGCGCGTCACGGCTATATCGTCGGCAACACCTTTTTAGGCGCCGTGCAGCGTTTGCAGATCGATATCGGTCTCGCCGCGCCGATTCAGGTCGAGCGCCATGCGCGTGAGGCCTGGCACGCCGGGCAGCGCGTCACCTGGACGCTGGCGCCGCGCGCCGCGCTCGATTTTACCGGTTATTAAGGAGAGCTCTGTGTCCGACAATCCGACGCTGATTGCGCAGATCAGCGACTTGCATATCAAGGCGAACGGTCGCCTGTCCTATAAAAAAGTCGATACCCAGGCCGCGCTGCTGCGCGCCATCGACACGCTGAACGCGCTGCTGCCGCAGCCGGATATGGTGGTGATCACCGGCGATCTGGTCGATTTCGGCACGATCGAGGAGTATGAGACGCTGCGGCTGGCGCTGCGTCGTCTGCAGCTACCGTTTCGCCTGATGCCGGGCAACCATGACGATCGCCAGGCGCTGCGCGCGGTGTTTGTCGATCACGCCTATCTTCAGCACGGCGCCACCCTGAACTGGCAGCTCAAGGTCGGGCCGCTGCAGCTGCTTGCGCTCGACTCCAGCGTGCCGCAGCAGCCCTGGGGCTATGTCGATGAGCAACAGCTGACGTGGCTGGAGCAAAATCTGGCGCGTGACCCCGCCGCGCCGACGCTGGTGATGCTGCACCATCCGCCCTTTATCTGCGGCATCGACCATATGGATCGCCAGCGGCTGCGCAACCCCGACGCGCTGGCGATGGTGATCGCCCGGCATCCGCAGGTTGAGCGCGTGCTGTGCGGCCATCTGCATCGCAGCCTGCAAACGCGCTTCGCCGGCACGCTGGCGGTGTGCGCGCCGGGCCTCTCTCACCAGGTGGCCTTTGACCTGCAGCCCGACGGCCCGGCCCATTTCGTGCTGGAGCCGCCAGGTTTTTTGCTGCACCGCTGGCAGCCGGGGCAGGGCATGGTGACGCACCAGTGCGCCATCGGCGACTACTCCGGTCCCTGGCCCTTCTACGATCGGCACGGACTGATCGATTAGCGCCAGGCGTAAATAAACGGTTTCTGAGAATGTCGCGGTGGGAAAGGTGCTCAGGAGGGCGACAGCGTGTACACTTGGCGGTTGCCTCACCAGGGCAGATCACCTCCAACAATAACGACATTCTCAGGCTTTCAGCATGTACTTATCTTTTGCGGCGGGCGCGCTATGTTAATGCGCCTGCGTCCCCGAACCGATCTGCGTACGCTTATCGCGTTGCTCGCTATCGTCAGCATTGTGGTTACGCTGACCAACACGCTCTATGCCACCTGGCGCGTGCAGCGTATGGCGCTGATCGACAGCACGCTGGAGGCGAATCGCGCCTACGCCACCAAGCTCGCCTCCACCACCGAAATCTTTTTCCAGCTGGCGCAGTCGCAGCTGCACTACAGCGCCAGGCTGCTCGGCGAAAACTTTGACGATCCCGCGCTGCTGCGTCAGGAGGTCGATCGCCTGCGCGAGCAGACCACCAGCTTTAACTCGGTGGCGGTGGTCGACGCCAGCGGCGTGGTAAAGGCTATCTCGCCGGAATCTCTGATGTTGCAGGGCATGCACCTGACCAGCGATGCGTCGCGCGAAGCGCTCAGCGCGCGGCAGCCCGCCATCAGCAAGCCGACCATTTCGGCGGCCAACAACCTGATTATCTTCGTCTCCTGGCCGATCTGGAGCCGCGACGGGCACTATCTCGGCTACGTAGGCGGCACCATCTACCTGAAAAAGAAAAGCATCTTAAACACGCTGCTTGGCGAGCAGTACTACCGTGATGGCACCAGCGTCTACGTGCTCGACAGCGCCAGTCAGGTGCTCTATCACCAGAACGGGCAGCTGATTGGCAAAACGCTGCCTGCGCTGCTGAGCGGCCGCGACGAAAACAGTAACGGCTCGCTGCAGCTGCAGTCGGCGGGCGAACCGCCGCGCCTTGCCGGATACGCCATGGTGCCGACCACCGGCTGGACGGTGGTGGCGCTGAAGCCGACCGCGGTAACGCTGGAGCCGCTCACCGGTCTGCTGATGCAGGTGCTGAAGCACTCGGTGCCTTTCGCGCTGCTGACGCTGCTGGTGGCGGTGGTGCTGGCGCGGCTGATCGCGCTGCCGCTTTGGCAGCTGGCGCGTAAGGCGCGCCAGATGGATGCGCCCGGCGTCTCGCTGGAGCTCGGCATGATTCACGCCTGGTACTTCGAGGCGGCGCAGGTGAAGCGCGCGCTGCTGACCGGCATCGGGCTGGTGCAGGACAAGATCGGCCGCCTGAAGTCAGAGGTGCAGACCGATCCGCTGACGCAGCTCCTCAACCGGCGCGGCCTCAGCGCGGTGCTCGACTTCTATCAGACGATGCGTCAGCCCTTCGCCGTGCTGGCGCTCGATATCGATCACTTTAAGCGGGTTAACGATAGCTGGGGACATGACGTCGGCGATCGCGTGATCAAGCAGGTAGCGGAGACGTTAAGCGCCAGCGCGCGTCAGAGCGATGTGGTGTGCCACAGCGGCGGAGAGGAGTTTCTGATGCTGCTGCCAGTGACCGATATTGATGAGGCGAGCCGTCTCGCCGAGCGCATACGCGCCAGCATCGCCGCCGCATCGATAGCCGACGTCGGCGCCATTACCCTTTCCGTCGGCGTCGCGGCCTGGCAGGATGAGGCGATGCCGCTGGAGCAGAGTTTGAAACAGGCTGACGCCGCGCTCTATCAGGCCAAGCATGACGGGCGCAACTGCGTACGGGTAGCGGAGGCGTCGAAAAGCCTGACCCCGTAAAGAGAAGAGGCGGAATGCGGCGCAGGGCCGCATCCGCGCCGCGTTACGCCGACTTCAGATAGTCCATCACGATGTCGTGATGGTTAGAGGTTTTGAAGTCGTCGAACACTTTTTCAATCGTGCCATCGACGCCCACCAGGAAGCTGATACGGTGGATGCCGTCATAGGTTTTGCCCATAAAGGTCTTTTCGCCCCAGACGCCGAAGGCGGAGCAGACCTGATGATCTTCGTCAGAGAGCAGCGTAAAGTTCAGCAGCTCTTTTTCGGCGAAGCGCGACAGCTTTTCAGGCTTGTCGGTGCTGATGCCGAGCACTTCCACGCCCGCTTTCTTCAGCTCATCCATATTGTCGCGCAGGCCGCAGGCCTGCACGGTGCATCCCGGCGTCATCGCTTTCGGGTAGAAATAGACCAGAACGCGCTGTCCCTGGAAGTCGGTTAAATTTACCTGTTCGCCATCCTGGTCGGGCAAGCTAAATTTCGGTGCGGTATCACCGGCTTTCAGTGGATTCATCACTACTCTCCATTTTTCTTTATGCTGTGGGCGACCTGACATCTGACGAACCGCGTCAGACGGAAAGCCGCCATCAGGGGATATTGCGCCACATAGCCAGACAACAGTGATGTGGAGGAATAGCCCCGGCTTGTTTACAGCTTAGCGTGAACCCTGCAGCGTCGCCGCATCGTCGTCGGCCAGGCTGTAGAAGCGCAGCGTGCCGTCGGCGTTGAGTTCGCGGCACAGGGCGTAAAACGCCTGCTCAAACTGAGAGTCGCCGACGCCCGCCGGGCTGTGCGCGGTAATTTGAATATAGAGCGTCGGCGTCTGATCCGCCTGACCCGGCTTGATGCGCGATCCCAGTTCAGCGATGTTCATCGCATGTTTGTCGAACAGATCGGTAAAGCGCTCGATCAGGTGGGGCGAATCCGGCACTTCGACCTGCACCCACACCGTCGCCGGCATCGGCGGGCGCATTCTGGCGCTGGTACGCTTCATGACGATCAACAGCTCCAGCTCCGCGCCTTTTAGCGGCAGCGTCGATTCAATCAGCGCAATGGCGTTCCAGCTGCCGGAGAGCAGCATAATAAAGGTGAACTCATCCCCGAGCATGGCGAGACGGCTGTCTTCAATATTGCATCCGCAGCTGCTGACGTGACGGGTAATAGTATTGACGATACCCGGACGGTCAACACCCAGTGCGGTGATCACCAAATGGTGGGGCTGAGACTGCGGCAAAGTGGGATTTCCTGTTCATTCGCTAATAACTATAAGGTAAACATAAAAAAAACTGCTGACAAGCGCAGGAGGGGCGTGGCCTGCTTGCTTTTCAACAGAAGTAAAACGTACCATGAAGCACTTGTTTGTCGAGGGGATCGCCAATGTTCACGGGAAGTATTGTTGCACTCGTTACGCCAATGGATGACAAAGGTAATGTCTGCCGTGCGAGTCTGAAAAAACTAATTGATTATCACGTCGCCAGCGGCACCGCGGCGATCGTCTCCGTCGGCACCACCGGCGAATCCGCGACCCTGAGCCATGAAGAGCATGGCGACGTAGTGATGCTGACGCTCGATCTGGCGGACGGCCGTATTCCGGTGATCGCCGGCACCGGCGCCAACGCCACCGCAGAAGGCATCTCTCTCACCAAACGCTTCGAAAACAGCGGCGTAGTCGGCTGCCTGACCGTGACGCCCTATTATAACCGTCCGACGCAGGAAGGGCTGTTCCAGCACTTTAAAGCGATCGCGGAAAGCACGGCGCTGCCGCAAATGTTATACAACGTCCCCTCACGCACCGGCTGCGACATGCTGCCGGAAACCGTCGCGCGCCTTGCTGAAATCAAAAATATTATCGGAATCAAAGAGGCGACCGGGAACTTATCGCGCGTTAGCCAGATCCAAGCACTGGTCGATGAGGCCTTTATAATCGTCAGTGGCGACGACGCCAGCGCGCTGGACCTGATGCAGCTGGGCGGCAAGGGCGTTATCTCGGTCACGGCCAACATCGCGGCGCGTGAAATGGCTGAGCTGTGCGCGCTGGCGCAACAGGGCAACTTCGTCGAGGCGCGTCGTCTGAATCAGCGTCTGATGCATCTGCACCAGACGCTTTTCTGCGAACCCAATCCGATCCCAGTGAAATGGGCGGCGAAACAGTTAGGATTAATCGCCAGTGACACGCTGCGTCTGCCGATGACGCCGCTGAGTTCAGCGGCCATACCAAAAGTTGAGCAGGCGCTGATTAAAGCGGGTTTGCGATAAGTTAGGGAGTTTCAATGAATCATTCTGTAAAGCGCTCAACGGTTGCGACCGTCGTGGCGCTGTCTACTGCGATGCTGTTAACGGCGTGCTCTAGCGATCAGCGTTATAAACGTCAGGTAAGCGGTGACGAGTCCTATTTACAGGCCAGCGAGCTGCACGACCTGCAGGCGCCCGCCGGTATGATCCTGCCGGTAGCACACGGCGATTACGACGTGCCGCACACCGCCGCCAGCGGCAACGTCGGCAAGCAGCTCGACATTCGTCCGCCGGCTCAGCCGCTGGCGCTGGTCAACGGCGCGCGCGCGCAGTTTACCGGCAACACCGGCGTGCTGATGCTGGAAAACAGCCGCGGCGCGGTCTGGTCGCAGGTAACCAAAGTCGTTGAATCGAGCAACTTCCCCATTGCGCAGCGCAACGATGCGCGTCAGCAGCTCACCACCGACTGGGTGCAGTGGAACCGCGCCGACGAAGACAATCAGTATCGCGGCCGCTACGAGATCAGCGTGCAGTCGCAGAGCTATCAGCAGGTGCTGACGGTACGCCTGCTGGAGCTGCAGCAGGAAGGCAAAGCGGTCACCGCGCCGGTGCAGATCCAGCGCTACACCGCGCAGATGCTCAACGCCATCAGCGCCGGCCTGGATAAAATCGACGTCGCCAGCGAAAACGCGGCGGCGGGCCGCGTCAGCGGCAGCATCGACGTGCAAAGCGGCGCGGACGATACCGGCCTGCCGATGCTGGTGCTGCGCACGCCGTTCAGCGTCGCCTGGCAGCGTCTGCCGCAGGCGATGCAGCGCGTCGGCATGGAAGTGACCGACAGCAACCGCTCGCAGGGCAGCATGAACGTGACCTACAAGTCGCCGGGCAGCGGCGCGTGGGATGAGGTCGGCGCGAAAGATCCGGAACTGCCGAACGGCGACTATAAAGTGCAGGTCGGCGATCTCGATAACCGCAGCAGCCTGCAGTTTATCGATCCGAAAGGGCATGTGCTCACCCAGTCGCAGAACGATGCGCTGGTGGCCGTGTTCCAGGCGGCCCTCAACAAATAAATCGCCTCAGGGCCGGAGATTCTCCGGCCTTTTTTTTTCGTCTCTGGCATAATAGCGCGCGGCGAAGTAAACGATTGCGTCGCGGCAATCCCCCAGCGGCCCGCCGTCGCAGAACACCCGAAATTTTCAAGTCTGGAGTTAACAAGATGCAAAAGCGAGCTGAGTTGTATCGCGGTAAAGCGAAAACCGTATACAGCACCGACAATCCGGATCTGCTGGTACTCGAGTTCCGCAACGATACGTCAGCAGGCGACGGAGCCCGAATCGAGCAGTTCGATCGCAAAGGAATGGTAAACAACAAGTTCAACCATTTCATCATGACCAAACTGCAGGAAGCGGGCATTCCGACCCAGATGGAAGCGCTGCTCTCCGACAACGAAGCGCTGGTGAAAAAGCTGGAGATGGTGCCGGTAGAGTGCGTGGTGCGCAACCGCGCGGCCGGCTCGCTGGTAAAACGTCTCGGCGTGGAAGAGGGCATGATCCTCAATCCGCCGCTGTTCGATCTGTTCCTCAAAGACGACGCGAAGCACGACCCGATGGTTAATGAATCCTACTGCGAAACCTTCGGCTGGGTAAGCAAAGCGAACCTGGCGCGTATGCAGGAGCTGACCTTTAAAGCCAACGAAGTGCTGAGCAAACTGTTTGACGACGCGGGCCTGATCCTGGTCGATTTCAAACTGGAGTTCGGCCTGTTTAAAGGGGAAGTGGTGCTGGGCGACGAATTTTCGCCGGACGGCGCGCGCCTGTGGGACAAGCAGACGATGGATAAAATGGACAAAGATCGTTTTCGCCAGAGCCTGGGCGGCCTGATCGAGGCCTATGAAGAAGTGGCGCAGCGTCTGGGCGTTAAGCTCGACTAAAATAATCGCCTGCCAGACAGAGAAAGGAGAGCCGCGGCTCTCCTTTTTTCATTTGGCCGCAAGGCTGGTAGTTGTCTCCGCGCGCAACTAAAATCACGGGAAACTATCTCAATCAGGAGCAGATTATGCGCTGGCAAGGACGTCGCGAGAGCGACAATGTAGAAGACCGTCGAGATCAAAGCCCAGCTTACGGTGGCGGCGGACGTCAGATTCGTATTCCACGCGGAAAGGGCGGCATTATTCTGTTAGTCGTGGTCGCGGTTGCCGGCTATTACGGTTACGACCTGACGGGGTTGCTGACCGGCGGCGATGTCGCTCCCACCAGCCAGCAGCAGCGCGTCAGCACCAATGACGACGAAGCGGCGAAATTTACCCGCGTTATCCTGGCCTCCACGGAAGATACCTGGAGCAAACTGTTCCAGCAGATGGGCAAAGAGTATACCGCGCCGACGCTGGTGATGTACCGCGGCGCGACCCAGACCCGCTGCGGCACCGGCCAGACGGCGATGGGCCCCTTCTACTGCCCGGCGGATCGACGCGTCTATATCGACCTCTCCTTCTATGATGAGATGAAAAACAAGCTCGGCGCGGGCGGCGAGTTCGCGCAGGGCTACGTGGTGGCGCATGAAGTGGGGCACCACGTGCAGAATCTGCTCGGCATCGAACCGAAAGTGCGCGAAATGCAGCAGGGCGCCAGCCAGACGCAAATCAACCATCTGTCGGTGAAAATGGAGCTGCAGGCGGACTGCTTCGCCGGCGTCTGGGGCCACTACGTCAGCAAAGATAACTGGCTGGAAACCGGCGACCTGCAGCAGGCGCTGGATGCGGCGCAGGCGATCGGCGATGACCGTCTGCAGCAGCGCAGCCAGGGACGCGTGGTGCCCGACAGCTTTACCCACGGCACCTCGGAGCAGCGCTACACCTGGTTTAAACGCGGATTCGACAGCGGCGATCCGGGACAGTGCAACACCTTCGCTGCTAACTGATGTCGCCTGAGCAGCTCAGTCGCCAGATGCAGCAGGCAGGCGTCCGGCGGCTTTGCGCCATCAGCGGCGACGAAGAGTGGACTCTGGCGCGCGCCGCGGAGTGGCGCGCCGACTTGCCAGGCGACTGGCTGGTAGTGGGCGACGCGCCGATCGAGGGGCTGCCTCACTGCGCGCCGTCGGCGCTGCGCACGCTGCTGGGTCGCGAATTCACCCACGCTATTTTCGACGCGCGCCGCGGCTTCCACGCCGAGGCGTTCGCCGCGCTGGCGGGCACGCTGCGCGCCGGAAGCTGGCTGCTGCTGCTGACGCCGCCGTGGCCGCGCTGGGCGCAACAGCCTGACGAGGACAGTCTGCGCTGGGCCGATGTCGCCGAACCGCTCCCGACGCCGCACTTTGTGCGCCATCTGCAGGCGAGTTTGCTAGCCGATCCCGCCGTGGCGCTGCTGCGTCAGGACGCGCCGCCGCGTATCTCGCCGCTGCCGCCGCTGCCGCGCTGGCAGTGTCGCGCGCCGGAGCAGCAGCGGGCGATTGTCCATCAGCTGCTGACGATGACGTCAGGCGTCGCGGTGCTTACCGCGCCGCGCGGACGCGGCAAGTCGGCGCTGGCGGGCATGCTGGCGCGGCAGATCCCGCGCGCGCTGATCGCTGCGCCCGCGAAGGCCGCCACCGACGTGCTGACGCGCTTCGCGCAGAACCACTTTCACTTTATGGCGCCCGACGCCATTCTCGCCCAGCGGAATCTGCCCGCTGTCGACTGGCTAATCGTCGACGAGGCCGCGGCGATCCCGGCGCCGATACTGACGCAGCTGGTGGCGCGCTTCCCGCGCGTGCTGCTGACCACCACGGTGCAGGGCTACGAAGGCACCGGCCGCGGCTTTATCCTGAAGTTTTGCGCCGGGCTGGAACAGGTGCGCTACTTCACGCTGGATGAGCCGCTGCGCTGGTCGCGGCACGATCCGCTGGAGGCCTGGCTTAATCAGACGCTGCTGTTTGAGGACGCCGCGCCCGCGCCGCACGCCGCGGCCGGCGCGCCGCGTCGTATGCCTGACGACGCCTGGCGGCGCGATCCCGCGCAGCCGGCGGCCGCTTATCGCCTGCTGGCCAGCGCCCACTACCGCACCTCGCCGCTCGATCTGCGACGCCTGATGGATGCGCCTGGCATGACCCTGTGGCTGAGCGGCGAAGCGCCCGCGCTGCAGGGCGCGCTCTGGCTGGTCGAGGAGGGCGGCTTAACGCCCGAGCTGGCGCAGGCGGTCTGGGCGGGCAAACGACGTCCGCGCGGCAATCTGGTCGCGCAGTCGCTGGCGGCGCACGCCGGATTCGTCGAGGCGGCGACGCTGCGCTCCAGGCGCATCAGCCGTATCGCGGTGGCGGCGGAACAGCGCAGACAGGGCATCGGTCAGGCGTTAGTCGCTGCCGCCCAGCGTCAGCAGGATGTGGATTTTCTCTCGGTCAGCTTCGGCTACACCGAGGCGCTGTGGGCCTTCTGGCGCGCCTGCGGCTTTAGCCTGGCGCGTATCGGCACCCAGCGCGAAGCGAGCAGCGGCTGCTATGCGGCGATGGCGATTCTGCCGCTGACGCCTGCAGGCAGGGCGTTACAGCAGCGCGCCGCGACGCGGCTGGCGCGCGACTGGCCGCAGCTGCGCCTGCAGGTTGCCGAGTCGATCGCGCTGCCGGAGGCACCGCTGACGTTTACTGATGAGGATGCCTGGCTGGTGGCGGGGTTCGCCTGGGCGCAGCGGCCGCTGGAGGCGAGCCTGCCGGTTTTATCTCGGCTCGCGGCCTGCGCCGCTGTGCCGCCGCTGCTGCAGGCCGCGCTGCAGCCCGAGGCGGCGCCCGGCACGCTGGCGCGGCAGGCCGGATTGACCGGGCGCAAGGCGCTGATCGCCCGGCTGCGCCTTGAGACCGGCGCCGTCCTGATGGCACTGGATGCGGCGCGGGCCGAACAGCTGCGTCGGCAAGTAGAATAAATCCACAAACTTGTTCAAATTTTCCCAATAGCGCTCTGCGCAGGGCAGCGTATAGTGATTAAAGGAGGTCACTATGACACTGCAATACGTTATTGTTCAGCAGCCGAGCGCGGAAGCGCAACAGCTGTTCTTGCTCTATCACGGCGTCGGCGACAATCCCCACTCTATGGCGCAGCTGGGCGGCTGGTTCGCGCGCGAATTCCCGCAGGCGCAGGTGGTGGCGGTAGGGGCGCCGTCGCCGGGCCACTACTGGTTCAGCGAAACCGCGCAGCACGATCAGAGCGAGCAGCAGCGGGTTAACGCCGTGCTGCCGCAGTTCGTCGACTCGGTGCGGCACTGGCAAGAGCAAAGCGGCGTGCGCGCCGACGCGACCGCCCTGGTGGGCTTTTCGCAGGGCAGCACCATGGTGCTGGAGGGCGTGAAGGCGCAGCCGGATCTGGCGGGCCGGGTCGTGGCGTTCAGCGGCCGCTATGCGACGCTGCCGGAGCACGCCTCGACGCGCACCACCATCCATCTGATCCACGGCGAGTATGACGAACAGATACCGATGCAGCACGCCGAACAGGCGGCGCAGCGGCTGACCGCGCTGGGCGGCGACGTGACGCTCGATATCGTTGAAGATCTGCCGCACGCGGTCGATGACCGCAGCATGGCGCTGGCGCTGAAGCATCTGCACTATACCGTGCCGAAGCGCTACTTCGATGAGGCGCTAAGCGGTGCGAAACCCGGCGATGACGACGTCATTATGATGATGTGAAAACGCCCTCGCGCAGGCGAGGGCGTTGCAGGACGGTGACGCGGCGAAAAGAGCCGGTTACTTCTTCTTCGGCCAGTTGTCGTCATCGTCCCATTTATCGTTAAAGTCGCGATGCGGCGGCAGGTCGGGCTTGTTCGCCATATATTTTTTATGATCGATGCGCTTCAGATCCTTGTAAACGTTCATCAACACGCCGACCAGTAACAGGATCACAAGGATCCACCAGTAATCTTTAATAAATTCCATTTGCCTGCTCCTCTCGATCGCGATCAGGCGACCAGCTGTTCCATAATGCGCTGATACATGCGGCTCAGCGTCTGCAGATCGGCTGCCTTCACGCACTCATTGATTTTGTGAATAGTGGCATTCACCGGGCCAAGCTCCACCACCTGCGCGCCCATCCGCGCGATAAACCGCCCGTCTGAGGTGCCGCCGGTGGTCAATAGCTGCGGCTTAATTTCATTATAGTGCGAGACCGCCCTGATCACGGCGTCGACCAGCTTGCCGCGCGAGGTCAGGAAGGGCTGGCCGGAAACGTTCCACTCCAGCGTATAGCGCAGCTGATAGCTGTCGAGCAGCGCCGCCACGCGATCTTTAATCATTTGATCGGTGAGTTCGGTGCTGAAGCGGAAATTAAACTGCACGAAGAATTCGCCCGGGATGACGTTATTGCTGCCGGTGCCTGCCTGCACGTTAGCGATCTGCATGCTGGTCGGCGGGAAAAAGGCATTGCCGCTGTCCCACTCGGTGGCGACCAGCGCGTTGAGCGCCGGCATCGCGCGATGCACCGGATTATCCGCCAGATGCGGATAGGCGACATGACCCTGCACGCCGTGGATGGTCAGGTTCGCGGTCATCGAGCCGCGACGCCCGTTTTTCACCACGTCGCCCACCACTTCGGTGCTGGACGGCTCGCCCACCAGGCAGTAATCCACGCGCTCATGGCGCGCCATCAGACGCTCTACCACTTTCACCGTGCCGTTTTTGGCGCTCGCCTCTTCGTCAGAGGTAATCAAAAACGCCAGGCGGCCTTTATGGTTGGGGTGCGCGGCGACGAAGCGCTCTGCCGCTACCACCATCGCCGCCAGCGAACCTTTCATGTCCGCCGCGCCGCGGCCAAACAGCATGCCGTCGCGAATCGTAGGCTCGAAAGGAGGATTGATCCAGCGGCTGGCGTCGCCCGGCGGCACCACGTCGGTATGGCCCGCGAACGCCAGGGTTTCGCCCTGACCGCGCGTCGCCCAGAAGTTGAGCGTATCGTCGATAAGCATCGGCTCGACCTGAAAGCCAATCGCCTCCAGACGCGCAATCAGCAGCGCCTGACAGCCTGCATCATCCGGGCTGAGCGAAGGGCGGCGGATAAGCTGCTGCGCCAGTTCGATTACAGGACAGAACATATTATGACTTCTCCTGGATAAACGCCTGGTAAGCGGCTTCGCTGAAGCCGACAAGCTGCGCGCCGTCCGGCGCGCGCAGTACGGGCCGCTTGATGACGGCGGGGTGCGCCAGCATGAGCGCTTTAGCGCTCTCAGCATCGATAACGGCATTGCGTTCGACGTCCGTCAGCTTGCGCCAGGTGGTACCGCGGGTGTTAAGCAGCGTCTGATAGCCGGACCGATCGATAAGCTGCGACAGCAGCGCATCGCTCAGCCCGCTGGCGCGGTAGTCATGGAATTCAACGTTGATGTCGGCGGCTTCTAAATAGCGGCGCGCTTTTTTTATGGTGTCGCAATTTTTTATGCCGTACATCACCCACTGCGCTGTCATCAGGATTCCTCGTCTGAAAATGAGGCGGTCAGTTTAACACAGAGAGCCGGGGTGCTAAGCGGTGTGAAAAGAAAAGCGGAGAAATAACTGGAATAAAATCATTAGGATTTGTCTTAGTAACCGCTTTCATTTGAACGGTTATTGTCACGCAGTTTATCATGAGCCTGTTAAGAATTATCTTAGTGCGCATCCAGACCGGCTGGTCCGAATCTTTTCCCTGTTTCTTTCACGTTTATAGTAGGTTGCTGAAATGTGCGTCAGCTAGCAGAACGAAAAACTACAGTAATTAATCGACTCTGCCGATAGTGAAAAGTGGTGTAACCGTATTCACATGGCGAAAATTTATGCGTAAAATCGTCAGCACAATAAGAGAGGGTTTATATGATTGACGCTGAAATGGGGAACTGGAAAGAATTCATCGCGGCGATGTTACGCAACAAGTAACGCGCGGCGGAAAAGGCAGGAGACTTCCCCCTTGCTCTGATTCCGACCACACATAGCAATAAGGCAGCCACTTCGGTGGCTGCCTTTACTTTTTTATTCAGTCGTGCGGCTTCGCCTTTAGCGGGAAACGTCGGCGCACCAGTACGAAGAACAGCGGCACAAAAAAGATCGCCAGCAGCGTGGCGGAGATCATGCCGCCCATCACGCCGGTGCCGACCGCGTGCTGGCTGCCGGAGCCGGCGCCCGCGCTGATGGCCATCGGCAGCACGCCGAAGATAAAGGCCAGCGAGGTCATCAGGATCGGGCGCAGACGCTGACGCGACGCGGAGAGCGTCGCCTCGACCAGCTCGCCGCCTTTGCTGTTGATCTCGTTGGCGAACTCCACAATCAGTATGGCGTTCTTCGCCGACAGGCCCACCACCGTCAGCAGCCCCACCTGGAAGTAGACGTCGTTCTCCAGCCCGCGCAGCCAGGTAGCGACAAGCGCGCCAGCTACGCCGAGCGGCACCACCAGCATCACCGAGAAGGGGATCGACCAGCTCTCATAGAGCGCCGCCAGGCAGAGAAATACCACCAGCAGCGAAATCGCGTAGAGCGCCGGCGCCTGTGAGCCAGACAGCCGCTCCTGATAAGAGGCGCCGGTCCACTGGAAGCCGACGCCGAGCGGCAGCTGCGCGACCAGGCGTTCCATGGCGTCCATCGCCGCGCCGCTGCTGACGCCCTGCGCCGCCTCGCCGACGATCTCGATCGACGAGTAGCCGTTGTAGCGTTCCAGGCGCGGCGAGCCGGTCTCCCAGCGGCTGGTGGCGAAGGCGGAGAAGGGCACCATACCGCCGCTGCTGTTGCGCACGTACCACTTATTGATGTCGTCCGGCAGCATGCGGAAAGCTGGCGCGGCCTGCACGTAAACCTTCTTTACGCGTCCGCGGTCGAGGAAATCGTTAACGTAGGTCGAACCCCACGCGGTGGTGAGGGTATCGTTGATCGTGTCGATCGAGACGCCCAGCGCCTGCGCTTTGCGCTGATCGACATCGATCTGCAACTGCGGGCTGTCGTCCAGACCGTTGTGGCGCACGCGCGACAGCGCCGGATCCGCCGCCGCCATCTCCAGCAGTTTATCGCGCATCGCCATCAGCGAGGCGTGGCCAATACCGGCATGATCCTGTAGCTCCAGATCAAAACCAGAGGAGCTGCCCATGCCGGTAATCGCTGGCGGACTGCTGGCGATAACGCGGCCCTCTTTGATGTCGCGGAAAGCTTTGGTGGCGCGTTCGATAATGGCGAAAGAGGTGCGATCCGCCCCGGGGCGCGCTTCCCAGTCTTTCAGACGCACGAACAGGCGCGCCACGTTCTGACCGTTGCCGCCCGGCCCCGAGCCGATAGTAGAGAACACCGACAGCACGTTCTCTTTCTCCTGGGTCATATAGTAGCGCTCGACCTTCGCCACCACGGCGGAGGTTTGCTGCAGCGTCGCGCCCGGCGGCAGCTGCACCTGGGTCAGAAAGACGCCGCGATCCTCAAGCGGCAGAAACGAGGTGGGCAGACGGATAAACAGAAACGCCATCAGGCCGATAATCGCGAGGTAGAGCAGCAGCCAGCGGCCGCCTTTGCGCAGAATGCGCGCGACGCCGCGCTCGTAGCGGTCGGCGTTGCGGTTGAAGTGACGGTTGAACCAGCCGAAAAAGCCGCGGCCGCCGTGATGTTCTCCCTGCGCCAGCGGCTTCAGCAGCGTGGCGCACAGGGCGGGCGTCAGGATCATCGCCACCAGCACCGACAGCACCATCGCCGATACGATGGTAATGGAGAACTGACGGTAGATCGCGCCGACCGTGCCGCCGAAAAAGGCCATCGGCACGAATACCGCCGACAGCACCAGCGCGATCCCCACCAGCGCGCCCTGAATTTGCCCCATCGACTTACGCGTCGCCGCGCGCGGCGAGAGGCCTTCTTCGCTCATAATTCGCTCGACGTTCTCCACCACCACGATGGCGTCGTCCACCAGCAGGCCGATAGCAAGCACCATGGCGAACATGGTGAGGGTATTGATGCTGAAGCCGCAGGCGTAGAGCACGGAAAAGGTGCCGAGCAGCACTACCGGCACGGCGATAGTGGGGATCAGCGTGGCGCGAAAATTCTGCATAAACAGATACATCACGCCGAACACCAGCACGATCGCTTCCAGCAGGGTTTTCACCACGTCGGTAATCGAGGCTTTGACGAAGGGCGTGGTTTCATAGGCGATTTTGGCTTCCAGCCCGTGGGGGAAAAAGTGCGACAGCTCTTCCACGCGCTGACGCACCAGCTTATCGGTGTTCATCTCGTTGGCGCCGGAGGCGAGCTTGATGCCCAGGCCCGACGCCGGCTGGCCGTTATAGCGGCTCAGATAATCATATTTCTCCGCGCCCAGCGCCACCTGCGCCACGTCGCTCAGCGTCACCACCGAGCCGTCGGGGTTGGTCTTCAGGGTAATGGCCTTAAACTGTTCCGGCGTCTGCAGCAGCGACTGCGCGTTGACCGTGGCGTTCAGCGCCTGCTTGTCCACCGAAGGCAGGCCGCCGATTTGGCCGACGGCAACCTGCGCGTTTTGCGCCTCGATGGCGCTTACCACGTCGTCGGTGGTCAGCGAGTAGGCGATAAGCCTGGCGGGATCGAGCCAGATACGCATCGCATACTGCGAGCCATAGGCGTCGACCTGGCCGACGCCGTCGATGCGGCTCAGCGGATCCTGAATATTGCTGGCGACATAGTCTGCAATATCCTGTTTATCCATGCTGCCATCGGTGGAGACGAAAGCGATCATCAGGATATTGCTGTCGCCGGTTTTATTGACCGTCACGCCCTGCGACTGCACCGCCTGCGGCAGCTTGCGCAGCGCCGACTGCAGCTGGTTCTGCACCTGCTGGCGCGCTTCGTCGGGATTGGTGCCGGCCGAGAAGGTGAGGGTGATCTGCGCCTGACCGGTATTGCTGCTGTTGGACGACATATACATCAGATTGTCGATACCGGTCATGTTCTGCTCGATAACCTGAGTGACGGTGTTTTCCAGCGTTTCGGCCGAGGCGCCTGGATAATTGGCGGTGATGCGCACGTTCGGTGGCGCCAGGTCAGGATATTGCTCAATGGGTAGGGAAATAATCGCCAGCGTGCCGCACAGGCTGATTAAAATCGCCAGCACCCAGGCAAAAACGGGACGGTCGATGAAAAAATTCGACATCGAATCGACACTCCTCAGCAGCGTTTCGCTTTTATTATCTGAATGCGGCCCGCGCTTTGCGCGGGTCGTGCGGGCAGGGAAAAGTCACTCTTTCGCCGAAACTTACTCTACGTGCTGCAAATTAGGAAATCGTGGAGAAATTGTGGAGAAAGTGTAAAACCCCCGTCAGATTAGCTATGGCGGTTTTCCAGCCACATAACGGTTGCGGCGACGCGCGAGCGCACGTCGAGTTTTTTCAGCAGATTGCGGATATGCACTTTTACCGTCTCTTCCGAGATATGCAGCGCGGCGGCGATCTCTTTATTCGACAGACCGCGCGCCACCTCTTGCAGCACGTCCCGTTCGCGCTCGGTGAGCTGGCGAAACGGACTGGCGCTGTGCTGGCGCGTAGCGAGATAATCGCGCACCGCGTCGCTGAATATTTTTTCGCCGCTTGCCGCCTGCAGGATCTGGCCGAGCAGCAATTCCGGATCGCTGTCTTTGAGCAGATAGCCGTCCGCGCCGGCGTCGACCATCGCGTCGATATCGCTGCGCGCATCCGACACGGTAAAGATCAAAATGCGCGAACTGATCCCTTCATGGCGCAGCGCCTTCAGCGTATCGAGGCCCGACATGCCTTTCATATTGAGATCGAGCAGAATGATATCCGGCGCCAGACGGCGCGCCTCGGCCAGCGCTTCGGTGCCGTTGTTCGCTTCGGCAATAACGTCCA
This sequence comes from Pantoea sp. NGS-ED-1003, assembly GCF_000738765.1. Lineage (NCBI taxonomy): Bacteria > Pseudomonadati > Pseudomonadota > Gammaproteobacteria > Enterobacterales > Erwiniaceae > Pantoea > Pantoea sp. NGS-ED-1003. Next base: position 85,313 of record NZ_JPQA01000009.1, on the reverse strand, counting down.
GCCGCGGCTCCAGCGCCAGCAGCTGGCGAATACCGCGGCGCATTAGCGGATGATCGTCCACAATCATGACCGTCAGCGTAGGTTGTTGCATAGTGACTCCCGGCGAAAACGCAAAAAAGCGCGTCTGAAAAGGTTAAAAAGGGACGTTGTGCGTCAACGCGATACTATTACGTCAGCGGCGTGGCGGGCCGCGGCGGAAAACGCAGCGCGACCTGCGTGCCGCGCGCCTGCGCCTGAATCTTCAGCTCGCCCGCCAGCCGCGCGGCGCGCTCCGACATGGTGGTCAGGCCGTAGTGGCCCTGCGGCTCCTCGGTGCTGGCGATGCCGACGCCGTCATCCGTCACCGTAAGTAAATGCTCACCTTCCGCATTACGCTCATAGCGCACGCTGATAGTTGCGGCGTCGGCGTGGCGAATGGCGTTTAACACCGCCTCGCGGGCAATCTGCAGCAGATGAACCTGCTGCTGCGCATCCAACGTTTCCAGACCGGGCTGGAAGCTAAAGCTAATTTTAGCCGTAACCTGCTCCTGCAACGAAGCGATCATCGCCTGCATCGCCGCCACCAGATCGGCCTGCTCAATGGTCAGGCGGAAGGTGGCCAGCAGTTCGCGCAGCTGGCGATAAGCGTCGGAAAGCGTGCGGTCGACGTCGGCGATAATGCTTTGCGCCTCCGCGCTGGAGGGGCCGAGCGTACGGCGCAGCAGCGTAAACTGAATACGCATAAAAGAGAGCGCCTGCGCCAGCGAATCGTGCAGCTCGCGGGCGATAGTGGCGCGCTCCTCGATCAACAGCATCTGCTGAACCTGCTTTTGCGTCTGCCAGATCCAGACGGCGCGCGACAGCATATTGCCCAGACTCTGCATTAGCGCCTGACGCGGCCGCGGCTGATCGCTTTGCCAGCGCAGCGCGCCGGCCTGTTCGTCATCCTGCTGCAGCGTGACGCCATGCCAGCTTAGCGCCGCGTCGCTTTCCCCGACGCTGAAGCGGCCATGCTCGCTCTCCAGCACCAGCACGCGCAGGTTTTCGCGCTCGCGCACCTGCGCCATCACGCTTTCAAACAGCGCTGCATTGAGCGGCCGGGCGGTCAGCATCTGCGAGCTTTCATACAGCAGCGACAGCGTGCGGTTCGCTTCCTGTAAATCGCGCGTCTTCTCTTCTACCGCGCTGGCCAGCGCCTGATGATGCGAATGCAGACGCGCCGCCATGGCGCTAAAGGTCTGCGCCAGCACCCGCAGTTCATTATTCTGCTCCACCACCAGCGGCGGAAAAGCGAAGTTGCCGCTTTCAACGTAGCGGCTGGCGGTCACCAGCGCATTGAGCGGACGCACCACCTGACGACGGCTGAAGCGAATCGTGCCCAGCGCCAGCGCCACAATCAATACCACGCCCAGCAGGCTGCTGGCCGCCACCAGCTCCATTTTTCTTTCGCTGTAGCGCTGTAGCCCCATGACAAAGCGATCGATCTCGCCGACGTAGTTCGCCACCTGCTGTTGATAGAGCGCAGCCTCGCCGCGCTGCAGCTGCTGTTGCAGCGCGGGCCAGGCGGTACGCAGATGGCGATAGCGGTTGACGACCTCCTGCGGCACCCAGGGACGATCGAGGTCGCGCAGCGCAGGTTTATTGAGCGTCTCTTCATATTCCAGCAGATGCTGCCGAAGCTGCTGCGGCGCGCTGGCGCTGTCCCAGGCCAGCCGGTAACTCTGCATGCGCAGCGAACCCGCCAGGTTGATCGCCTCGGCGTCGCGCAGGCTGCTGGAGAGGGTCATCAGCGCCAGCCCGGTCGTCAGCAGCGCCAGCAGCACGATGGCGCTCAGCGCCTGGGCGATACTGCGGGTTACGGAACGTTTAACAATCACGGCAATATCCCTGTTTTCGGTGCGGGCATTATAAAGGAGAGGGCAGCAAGCTGCCAGGCCCATACAAAGTATCGACACGCCGGGTTACAGTCTGCACAAAAAATGAACTCCTCTGACATAACCCAGGAGAGCGTACGGCGCGGCGTGTAAAAAGCAGACAGGTTTACATCGGCCGGATGTTGGCTTTCATTACGGCGCTAATAATTCTAAGCAGAATTAAACACATCACCTGCAACCCCTTGAAGGAGCATGCTATGAAAAAAGGTATTGTGATTCTGGCCGGTGCCCTGCTGGCAACCGCTTCGTTCACTACGCTGGCGGCCACGCCGGTAGATCAGGACCAGGCGCAGGGTCTGCAAAGCATCGGCAGCGTTTCCGTTTCGAATGCGCGCGGCTCGCTGGATGACGCCACGCGTCAGCTGTCGCAAAAAGCAGAAGAGATGGGCGCAAGCCACTACCGCGTTATCGGCGTCGAAAACCCGGGCGACTCCAGCCTGTGGCGCGGCACCGCAGAGATTTATCGCTAACCCTCAGCCATACCCTTCCATCCCTGTAGCACTTACCGGCCTGCCAATGGCCGGTTTTTTTGTGCAACAAACCCGATTATTACAAAACACTTTGTGCGCCTCGCCGGTATCTTTTGCTTCGTTCACGCAGAACGGGTAGGATTCATCGCCGTAATTTCCCCTGCCTTTTTACTAATAACTCACAGGCAGATAACAGGGTGATTACCCCATTTCGCATGGCGCACGCAATCGTTTGTGATCGCCGTGATTGATGGTCAGGACAAACAGGAAGGCTATGAAATCTACTAAAAAAACCGCAGCCGAAATGCGTGCTGCGAAAAGACGCTGGCTGAACTCACATGACACCGGCTACCACAAGGCGATGGGCAATCGTCACGTTCAGATGATTGCCATCGGCGGCGCAATCGGCACCGGCCTGTTCCTCGGCGCAGGCGGACGACTGCAGGCGGCGGGACCGGCGCTGGCGTTAATCTATCTGGTGTGCGGCATCTTCTCGTTCTTTATTCTGCGGGCGCTGGGGGAACTGGTGCTCCACCGTCCCTCCAGCGGCAGCTTCGTTTCTTACGCGCGCGAATTCCTCGGGGAAAAAGCCGCCTACGTCGCGGGCTGGATGTACTTCGTTAACTGGGCGATGACCGGCATTGTCGACATCACCGCCGTCGCGCTCTATATGCACTACTGGGGCGCGTTCGGCGATGTGCCGCAGTGGGTCTTCGCGCTCGGCGCGCTGGCCATTGTCGGCACCATGAACATGATCGGCGTGAAGTGGTTCGCCGAGATGGAGTTCTGGTTCGCGCTGGTAAAAGTGCTGGCGATCGCCATCTTCCTGGTCGTGGGCGTGGTGTTTCTCGGCACCGGCAAACCGCTGGACGGCAACGCCACCGGCTTCCACTTAGTGACCGACAACGGCGGCCTGTTCCCGCACGGTCTGCTGCCGGCGCTGGTGCTGGTGCAGGGCGTGGTGTTCGCCTTCGCTTCTATCGAACTGGTGGGCACCGCCGCAGGCGAGTGTAAAGATCCGGAAACCATGCTGCCGAAAGCGATCAACAGCGTGATCTGGCGTATCGGCCTGTTTTACGTCGGTTCGGTGGTGCTGCTGGTGCTGCTGCTGCCGTGGAACGCCTATCAGGCAGGCCAGAGCCCGTTCGTGACCTTCTTCTCGAAGCTGGGCGTGCCTTACGTCGGCAGCATCATGAACATCGTGGTGCTGAGCGCGGCGCTCTCCAGTCTGAATTCCGGCCTCTACTCTACCGGCCGTATTCTGCGTTCGATGGCGATGGGCGGTTCGGCGCCGAAGTTCATGGCGAAAATGAACGGCCAGCAGGTGCCTTACGCCGGTATTCTGGTCACCATCGCGGTCTATGTTATCGGCGTGGTGCTCAACTACTACGTGCCTTCGCAGGTCTTCGAGATCGTGCTGAACGTCGCATCACTGGGCATTATCGCCTCATGGGGCTTTATCGTGATCTGCCAGATGCGTCTGCGCAAAGCGATCAAGGAAGGCAAAGCAGACGACGTCAGCTTTAAGCTGCCGGGCGCGCCGGTCACCTCCTGGCTGACGCTGCTGTTCCTGCTGAGCGTGCTGGTACTGATGGCGTTCGATTACCCGAACGGCACCTACACCATCGCCGCTATCCCGATTCTGGCGGTGATTCTGGTGCTGGGCTGGTTCGGCGTGCGCAAGCGCGTGGCCGCTGTCGCGCAGACCGAGCACGATCACCTGCACGACGAAAAGCCGCACGCGCTGGCGGATGACGCCGCGCGCTAAGCGCAAGCGTCCATATTGAAAAGCCTGCCCGTTAACGGCAGGCTTTTTTTATTCCCGCCGCTTATAGTTTTCCCGCGCACTTCCCCCTATGATGGCAGGCTCCCTCAAATCGGCAGTGGAGCCATCATGTCGTTCAAGATCAACATCATCAAAGACAAACTTCTCTCCGAAAACTACTTTATCCTGCGCAACTTCACCTACGAGCTCGCTACCAAAAGCGGCGAGGTAGTGCGCCACAAGCGCGAAGTCTATGACCGCGGCAACGGCGCCACCATCCTGCTCTATAACCGCGAGAAAAACAGCGTCGTGCTGACCCGCCAGTTTCGAATCGCCACCTATGTCAACGGCAATGCCAGCGGCATGCTGATTGAGGCCTGCGCCGGGCTGCTGGATAACGACACGCCGGAAGTCTGCATTCGCAAAGAGGCGATCGAAGAGACGGGCTATGCGGTGGGCGAGGTAGAGAAACTCTATGAAGCCTATATGTCGCCGGGCGGCGTCACCGAGCTGATTCACTTTTTCGCCGCCGAATATAACGAGTCGCTGCGCGATAACGCCGGCGGCGGCGTAGAGGATGAGGATATCGACGTGCTGGAGATTCCGTTCCCGGAGGCGCTGGCGATGGTGAAAGATGGCCGTATCCGCGATGGTAAAACCATTATGCTGCTGCAGCATGCCCAGCTGGCGGGCTGGCTGAAGGCCTGACGAAGGGAATGACGCACGGGGCAGGGCGACGCGTCGCCGCGCATTGTCCGATAAATCCGATTGAGATAAACCCGTGCGCTCCCGATGATGAAAAAGGTGATTTCTGTGGCGCCCTATCGCATTATCGTATGCTTTTTCAGCAGTTAAGTGCGCTTTCCGGACGTGGTCACAGTTTAGGTCCACCCGATGTCCGGCCGTTGCGCTATCATCTCCACTCTGAGATTTTGGGGACCGTTTTTCCTGATGCCGACCTGGACGAAGTCACTGCTGGTATTGCCATTCTTTTTCATTGCCTGTGTTAAAGCCGATCCACTGCAAAAGTCGTTTTCCGACTGGCAGGTGACCTGCAATAACGCCGCGTTCTGCGTAGCGCGCAATATACCAGGCGACAAAGGACTGGTCATGACTATCGCGCGCCATGCCGGCGTCAACGATCGCCCGCTGCTGCGTATCGACTACGGCAGCGCCTACAGCGGCGAGCTGCCCGGTGGGCCGCTGCAGGATAATTTGCTGCTCGATCAGCGCCGTCTGCGTCCCGACTTCAAACACTGGACGGTTGAGCCGCACCACCTCGCCACCAGCAACGCTATCGCCATTGACGAATTTCTCGCGCAAATTCTCGACGCGGACGCGATCCAGCTGACCTATAACGGGCAGGCGGCTATTTCGCTGCATGGCCTGAAAGCGGCGCTGCTGCTGGTGGATGACGTGCAGGGCAGGGTCAACGGCATGAGCGCATGGATAAAACGCGGTTCGCGCGCGCTGTGGGATGTGCCGCCTCAGCCGCCGCTGCCGCAGCTGCCCGACATGGGCGCGCCGCCTGCCGCACTGACGCGCGAGGAAACCAGCGGACTGCTCGATTACGGCACCTGGCGGCTTAACAGCGACGCCTGCTCGCTCGACCCGATGCGGCGCGAAGTCAACGTCGCGCCGCTGACCGACAGCAAAGCGCTGCTGATGGTGAGCTGCGAAATGGGCGCCTATAACGTGATCGATCTGGCGTTCGAAGTGACGCGCGCCGCGCCCTATGTCGCACGCGGCATCACCCTGACGCTGCCGTTTACGCCGCCGCGCGGCGAACGCCAGCTGGAGCTGATCAACGCCGACTATGATGCCAGCACCGGCCAGCTTTACACCTTCAGCAAAGGACGCGGGTTGGGCGACTGCGGCTCCGCCACGCGCTGGCGCTTTAACGGCACCGACTTCACGCTGGCGGAATATGCCGAAGAGTCTACCTGCGATGCCTGGCACAGCAGTGACGACTGGCCGACCCTGTGGGTCTCCCAGCCGCCGCCCGCGCCCTAGCGAATCGCCTGCACCATCATCGGCGAGCCGTTCTGGTTGCCGACCAGCTCCGCCAGCATATCGTTAACGCCGTCGCTCATGGCGGTAAACCGCGTCAGCGGCGAGCGGGTGATCACCACAAATACCCCGACGTTATGCTGCGGCACCATCGCCATATAGGTGATGAATCCGCCGCCGCCGCCGGTTTTCTGAATAATGCCGGGGCGACCGTTTTTCGGGCCCATATAGACCCAGCCCATGCCAATCGCGTCGGCTCTGCCCGGCACGTCCATGCCTTCTACCTTCGCCAGCTGATCGCGGCGATAGATCAGCGTCTGCATACGGTCCACCTGCGGCGAACGCGGGCTGATGGCCGAGTCGAGGAACTGCTGCATCCAGCGGCCCATATCGTCCGGCGTCGAGTAGACGCCGCCGCTGCCGATAGCGGCCAGCGTGTTATTGCAGGGGCTGGCGCCTTTCTCCGCCACCATCAGCCGATCGCACTGCTCAGGCGAAGGCGTAAAAGTAGTGTCTTTCATGCCGAGCGGGCGGGTAATCAGCTGCTGCAGCAGCGCCGGATAGGGCATGCCGGCGGCGCGCGCCAGCGCATCGCCCAACAGGTCGTAGCCCAGATTCGAATAGGAAGCGTCGGTGCCAGGCGCGGCTTTCAGCTTCGCGCCGGCCAGCCACTGCCAGCGATCGCTGCGCGTCGGCCAGACAAACACCGGGCGATGCGGCTTGCCGCCGGGCTGCTCGCGCGGCAGGCCGCTGGTGTGGGTCGAGAGATTAATCAGGCGAATCGGCTGCCCGGCGTAGCTCGGCACGCGCGCGCCCGCCGGTGCATATTTGCTCAGCGGATCGTCAAGGCGAATTTGCCCGCGCTCCGCCATCTTCACCATCACTTCGCTGGTCAGCAGCTTGCTGAGCGAGGCGATGCGAATCAGGGAATCTTTCTGCGGCCGCACGTTGTTGCCGGGACGCGTTTCGCCAAAGCTGGCGAAAACGCGCTGATTGCCGTCGATAGCGACCAGCGCCATGCCGGTGGCGCCGCTGCCGTAAAAAATGTGTTCAGCGTAGCGATCGACGATCTGGGACGAGAGCAGCGGATCGGGCGCGATCTGCGCCTTGCCTGCGAATGGCGTCAGCGAAACCATTAAGGCGAGTAAATAGGGCGTACGTTTTTTCAACGGGAAAGCATCCAGCGAGAGGAATAAGGGAAAGATCCTATAGTAATGGGTTTACGCAAGCGGTGAAGGGGGCGAGGAGGATTTTTTTCTGTTTCAGGCTGTGAGAAAGAGAGGCCCCTCCCGCAGAAGAGGAAGGGCCTGAAGCATTACGCTGGCTTGAGTAACGACTCCGCCTGCGCCACGACGTTTTCCACCGTGAAACCGAAGGCAGGGAAGAGTTTGCCTGCTGGCGCGGATTCGCCGAAGGTGGTCATGCCGACGATTTTGCCGTCGATGCCGACATATTTATACCAGTAGTCGGCGATGCCCGCCTCAACCGCGACGCGCGCGCGCACCGTCGACGGCAGCACCGATTCGCGATAGGCGATATCCTGCTTGTCGAATACGTCGGTGCTCGGCAGCGACACCACGCGCACTTTGTGGCCGTCGGCGGTCAGCTTCTCCGCCGCGCCCAGCGTGATCTCCACTTCGGAACCGGTGGCAATCAGGATGATATCCGGCGTGCCGTCACTCTCCTTCAGCACGTAGCCGCCGCGCGCGATATTTTCGACCTGCGCCGCGCTACGTTCCGGCTGCAGCAGGTTCTGGCGCGACAGGATCAGCGCGGTCGGACCGTGATGGCGCTCAATCGCGGCTTTCCACGCCACCGCCGTCTCGACCTGGTCGCACGGACGCCAGGTGCTGAAGTTCGGCGTCAGGCGCAGGCTGGCGAGCTGTTCGACCGGCTGGTGCGTCGGGCCGTCTTCGCCCAGGCCGATAGAGTCATGGGTATAGACCATGATCTGACGCGCTTTCATTAGCGCCGCCATACGCGCGGCGTTGCGCGCATACTCCACGAACATCAGGAAGGTGGCGGTGTAGGGCACGAAGCCGCCGTGATGGGCGATGCCGTTGGCGATGGCGGTCATACCGAACTCGCGCACGCCGTAGTGAATATAGTTGCCTGCCGGATCTTCTTTAATCGGCTTCGAGCCTGACCAGATGGTAAGGTTGCTCGGCGCGAGGTCCGCCGATCCGCCCAGCAGCTCCGGCAGCAGCGAGCCAAGGTGCTCCAGCGTATTTTGCGACGCCTTACGGCTGGCGATCTTCTGCGGATTGGCCTGCAGGTCGGTGATGAACTTGTGGGTCTCGCTCTCCCACGTCGACGGCATTTCGCCGTTCATGCGGCGCTGGTACTCCTCAGCCAGCTCCGGATGCGCCTGCTTATAGGCCGCCAGCTTGTCGTTCCAGGCGCGCTCGCGTTCGGCGCCCGCCTCTTTGGCGTCCCACTGCTGATAGATCTCCTGCGGGATTTCAAAGGGTGCAGAGGTCCAGCCCAGCTCTTTACGCGCCAGCGCCACTTCCGCGTCGCCCAGCGCCGCGCCGTGCGACTCCTCTTTACCGGCTTTGTTCGGCGAACCGAAACCGATAACGGTGCGGCAGATAATCAGCGACGGCTTGTCGGTGACGCTCTGCGCCTCTTTAATCGCGCGGCTCACCGCCTCGGCGTCATGGCCATCGATCTCGCCGACGACGTGCCAGTTGTAGGCTTCGAAACGCTTATGGGTATCGTCGGTAAACCAGCCTTCGGTTTCGCCGTCGATAGAGATGCCGTTATGATCATAGAAGCCGATCAGCTTGCCGAGGCCGAGCGTGCCCGCCAGCGAGCAGACTTCGTGGGAGATCCCCTCCATCAGGCAGCCGTCACCCATAAACACATAGGTAAAGTGGTCGACGATATCGTGACCCGGACGGTTGAACTGCGCGCCCAGCGTGCGCTCGGCGATCGCCAGACCCACGGCGTTGGCCAGCCCCTGGCCCAGCGGGCCGGTGGTGGTTTCGACGCCCGGCGTGTAGCCGATTTCCGGGTGACCCGGCGTTTTAGAGTGCAGCTGACGGAAGTTCTTCAGCTCTTCCATCGGCAGATCGTAGCCGGTGAGGTGCAGCAGGCTATAGAGCAGCATCGAGCCGTGGCCGTTGGAAAGAATAAAACGGTCTCGGTCGGCCCATGCGGGGTTAGTCGGGTTATGTTTCAGGTAGTCGCGCCACAGCACTTCGGCGATGTCCGCCATGCCCATCGGCATGCCCGGGTGACCTGAGTTCGCTTTTTGTACCGCATCCATACTTAACGCACGAATCGCGTTCGCCAGCTCTCTGCGTGATGACATAGGGTTCTCCCTTCGTTGAGCAGAAGTGCGGGCGGCAAAACCGCCCGACAAAATTAACAGGCAAAAACTACAGGCGCGCGGCCAGCACGTCTTCGAGTTTCTGCTGATCGACGGCAAACTGACGGATGCCGTCGGAAAGTTTTTCGACCGCCATCGGATCCTGGTTGTGCTCCCAGCGGAACTCCGCTTCAGAGAGCGATGCAGGCTGGTGGAAACCTTCGGTCGACGGTTCCAGCTTGCGCTCAACCGGCGCGTCGCTGTTCTGCAGCTCTTCCAGCAGGTTCGGAGAGATAGTCAGGCGGTCGCAGCCCGCCAGCGCGATAATCTGCTCTACTTTACGGAAGCTCGCACCCATGATGATGGTGCTGTAACGGTGCTTTTTGTAGTAGTCGTAGATGCGACGCACCGATTTCACGCCCGGATCTTCGTCGACCACATACGGGTCGAGCGGCTTGCGGCTGTTGTACCAGTCGTAGATACGGCCGACGAACGGCGAAATCAGGAAGACGCCCGCTTCGGCGCAGGCGCGTGCCTGGGCGAAGGAGAAGAGCAGCGTCAGGTTGCAGTGGATGCCGTTTTTCTCCAGCTCCTCGGCCGCCTTGATGCCTTCCCAGGTAGACGCCAGCTTGATCAGAATGCGCGAGCGGTCGATGCCGTGCTCTTCATACAGGCGAACCAGTTTTTCCGCTTTGGTCACGCACATGCCACGATCGAAAGAGAGGCGCGCATCTACTTCGGTCGAAACACGGCCCGGTACGCTTTTCAGGATTTCCATACCGAGGTTAATGGCGACTTTATCGCTGGCGTTGATAATCTGCGTCTCTTTGCTGCCGCCCTGCTTTTTCGCATAGTCGATAGCGTCGTCGATCAGGTGCTTGTAGCCTTCGAGGCCGGCAGCTTTCAGGATCAGAGAAGGATTGGTGGTCGCGTCTTCAGGATGGTAGTTGCGAATGGATTCGATATCGCCGCTGTCCGCCACGACGGTAGTAAACTGTTTTAATGCCTCTAGCTGATTCATCTTTTAACTCCTTGATGAGCAATTCTTTATTGCGAATGATTTCACCCTGCAACACAGTGCATCAGGCGTTCGATGATGAAAATACTCTTTTTCTGATTATTGCGATGGGTTGAACTCATCGGGGCCCCGCACGGCGAAAACAGCGTGACGTCAAACAGGGAGAGCGTGCTGCAACATCCTGTCAGCGAGCCGGGGGGCGAAAATCGCGCATCACAAAGGTTAGCAGAACTGACAGGTTCTGCCGGATGAACCGCACTTTCCGCCCGGTCAGGTGTTTTAGCGGCAGGCGTTTTGCGCCGTCTGTTCGTAAAAGCCGATCTTTTCCACTTTTTCCGTCGATCCGCCGCCTTCAAACTCCGACGCCAGCCAGGCGTTGACGATCGATTTCGCCAGTTCCGGCCCGACGACGCGCGCGCCCAGCGTCATTACCTGCGCATTGTTGCTTTTGCGCGCGCGTTCGGCGGAGTAGGTGTCGTGGCACTGCGCCGCGCGAATGCCCGGCACCTTGTTGGCGACGATCGCCATACCGATACCGGTGCCGCACACCAGAATGCCGCGGGCGAACTTGCCGTCGCTGATGGCGTTCGCCAGGCTCCAGGCGATATCGGGATAAATTGGCAGGTCCTGGCGCGCGTCGTTGCTGTAATCCACCACTTCGTAGTGCAGCGATTCAAGGTGGCGTTTGATCAGGTTTTTCAGTTCCAGCGCCGCGTCATCGGCGCCAATCGCAATGGTGCTCATCCGGTTCTCTCCAGGTATTTAACAGGGCCCGCAAGCCGGGCAGAAAGTGATGCTCGATTTCAGCCTGCCATACTTTTGTTCATATGTTCAAGTATGTTTCATTTGTTTTTAGCGACTCAGATGAGGGCGACGCGCCGTTAACCGCTGTAAAACGGCACCTTATCGGGCATTTTTCTTAAATGTTGTGGAAAAACGTTTCATTTGAGAGCGATCACATTTTTGCAAACTGCGCTTGAGAGATGTTCATTTAATCGTTTAGTGTTCATTTGTTCAGGCAGGCAGCAACAATAAGATCCTTCGAGGTGACCGCCATGACACTTACCGACCCGACTGCGCGCCCTGCGGCGCGCTTACCAGGAAACCAGCGCGCTTCGTCGCGCTGTGGAGGCGTAACATGACGCAACAGACGCAGGCGCAGATCGAACAGTCCACCATTCGCAAAATCTCCTGGCGACTGGTGCCGTTCGTGGCGCTGATGTTCTTTATCAACTTTCTCGACCGTACTGCCATTTCCTTCGCCGGGCCGAACGGCATGACGCAGGATCTGGGGCTGAGCGCCGCGCAGTTTGGGCTCGCCTCGGGCATCTTTTTTATTGGCTATATCCTGCTGGAGGTGCCGAGCAATCTTGCGCTGCACCGCTTCGGCGCGCGCAAATGGCTGGCGCGCATTATGGTGAGCTGGGGCGTGGTGTCGCTGCTGTTCGCCTGGGTAAGCAGCGTCGAGGGGCTCTATACGCTGCGCCTGCTGCTTGGCATTGCGGAGGCGGGCTTCTTTCCCGGCGCGATCCTCTATCTCAGCCTGTGGGTGCCAGCACGCCATCGCAGCAAAATCCTTTCGCTGTTCTACCTGGCCCAGCCGTTGACCGTGGTATTCGGCGCGCCGCTGGCGGCAGGCATGATCGAGCAGCACGGCCTGTTTGGCATGGAGGGCTGGCGTCTGATGTTTATCGGCGTATCGGTGCCCGCCATCCTGATCGGCGTTGTGACGTTATTTTGGCTGGTGGATGCGCCGCGCGACGCGCGCTGGCTTACTGGCGAAGAGAAACAGTGGCTGACGCGCGAGCTGGAGAGCGAGCACGCCGCCAAGCAAAACGCGCATCCTGGCGTGCGCACCGTGCTGGGCAACGGCCGCGTCTGGCTGCTCTGCCTGATCTACTTCGGCTTTATCTATGGCCTTTACGCGCTCGCCTTTTTCCTGCCGACCATCATCGGCGGCTTTCAGCAGCAGTTCGGCACCACCTTTAACGTGATGCAAAAAGGGCTGATCACCGGCGCGCCCTATCTGGTGGCGGCCGTAGTGATGTTTTTCTGGTCGCGCGACGCCTCGCGCCGCGGCTGTAAAACCTGGCATATCGCGCTGCCTGCGCTAGCGGGCGGCATCAGCGTGCCGCTGGCGCTCTATATGAACTCGCCGCTCAGCACCATGCTGGTTATCGCCGTTACCGCCAGCTCTATCTTTGCCGCGCTGCCCAACTTCTGGACCCTGCCGACGCAGTTTCTCTCCGGCGCCTCGGCCGCCGCCGCCATCGCCCTGATCAATACGCTCGGCAACGTGGCGGGCTTTTCGGCGGGCTACATCACCGGCGCGCTGCACGACGCCACGCAAAGTTACACGCTGCCGATGATGGTGGTGGGCGGCTTTATGCTGCTGTCAGCCCTGCTGATGCTGCTGCTGAACCGCCGCCGCGCTGAACCGCTGGCCTCCTCACTTGCTCAGGAGCATTAATCATGACGTATCTCTATAACCAGCCCTCTGCCTTTGCGGCGGAGCTGATCGAAGGTTTTGTCGCGGCCAACGCGGATAAAGTCCGTCAGGTGCCCGGCGGCGTGGTGCGCAGCACGCGCAGCCAGCCCGGCACGGTGGCGGTGGTGGTGGGCGGCGGCTCTGGCCACTATCCTGCTTTCGCCGGACTGGTAGGCCAGGGCATGGCGCACGGCGCCGCCATGGGCAATCTGTTCGCTTCGCCCTCGGCGCAGCAAATCGTTCACGTGGCGCGCGCGGCGCACAACGGCGGCGGCGTGCTGCTCACCTTTGGCAACTACGCCGGTGACGTGCTGCATTTCGGTCAGGCGTGCGAGCGCCTGAGGGCCGAAGGCATCGCCTGCGAAGTGGTGACGGTCACCGACGATATCTCCAGCGCCAGTCTGGAAGAGATTGAAAAGCGCCGCGGCGTCGCAGGCGATTTAACCGTATTCAAAGTCGCCAGCGCCGCGGCCGAAGCGGGCCACAGTCTGGCGCAGGTGGCCGCGCTGGCGCGTCATGCCAACCAGCGCACGCGTTCTTTTGGCGTCGCATTTTCCGGCTGTACCTTGCCTGGGGCGACGCAGCCGCTGTTCCGCATCGACGCCGGACGCATGGCGCTCGGCATGGGTATTCACGGCGAGCCAGGCATCAGCGAAAGCGACGTGCCGCGCGCCGACGTGCTGGCGGAAATTTTCGTCGACAACCTGCTGAGCGAGTTGCCGCCGGGCGTCAAACTGCAGCCAGGCAGGCGCGTGGCGGCGATCCTCAACGGGCTAGGATCGGTGAAATATGAAGAGCTGTTCGTGGTCTATCGCCGCGTGGCGCAGCTGCTGCGCGAACAGCAGCTGGAGATTGTCGAGCCCGAAGTGGGCGAATTCGTCACCAGCTTCAATATGGCAGGCGCATCGCTGACGCTGATGTGGCTGGATGAGGCGCTGGAAGAGTGCTGGCGCGCGCCGGCCAACGCACCGGCCTTTCGCAAAGGCAGCGTGATCGTCGCCGAACCGCTGGAGGCCAGCGAGTGTCAGCAGGCGACGCAGAACGCCATCCCCGCCGCCAGCGTCGCGTCGCAGCAGAGCGCGCAGCGCGTGCTGGCGATACTCGACGCCATTGCTGCCGTGATACAGCGCAATGCTGAACAGCTGGGGCGCATCGACGCCGTTGCCGGCGACGGTGATCACGGCATCGGCATGGAGCGCGGCGTGCTGGGCCTGCTGGCGCAGGCGCGTGACGCTGCGGCGCAGGGCGCGGGGGCGGGCACGCTGCTGTGTCAGGCCGCCGACGCCTGGGCAGATAAGGCGGGCGGCACCTCGGGCGCGCTGTGGGGCGTGGCGCTGACCGCCATCGGCACCGCGCTCGGCGACGAAAGCAAACCCGACGCGCAGCGCGTCGCCGAAGGGGTGAAACAGGCCAAAGAGGGGATTATGCACTTTGGCAAAGCCCAACCCGGCGACAAAACCATGGTCGATGTGCTGGTGCCGTTCAGCGACAGCCTGAGCGCGGCGGTCGCGCGCGGGGAGGCGCTGCCTGACGCCTGGCAGCTGGCGGCGGAAACAGCGCAGGCCGCCGCGCAGGCTACCGCACAGCTGCTGCCGAAGATGGGCCGCGCCCGTCCGCTGGCGGAGAAAAGCCTGGGCACGCCGGACGCCGGCGCGGTGTCGCTGGCGCTGATTGTCGCCACGGTGGCAGAGCGTCTGCGCGCAATCCAGCCGCAGGGAGCCTCGGTATGACGCAGCCCGCTATCTGGCTGGGAACCAGCCTGAAAATGTATTTCAGCTACGCGCAGACGCTGGCATGGTGCCGTGCGGTCGCGCAGATTGCGCGCCAGCATCCTGCGGTGCGCGACGGGCGCGTCGGCCTGTTTGTACTGCCCGCTTTTCCGACGCTGCCGGCGGTAAAAGCGCTGTTTGCCGATACGCCGGTGCGCGTCGGCGCGCAAAATATCGCGCCCGCCGCCAGCGGCGCCTGGACCGGCGAGGTGAGCGCCAGCATGGTGCAGGAGCTGGGCGGAACGCTGGCGGAGATTGGCCATGCGGAACGCCGACGTCACTTTGCGGAAAGCGATGCGCAGATCTCTGCAAAAGTCGCGCTGGCGTTGCAGTCCCAGCTGACGCCTGTGTTGTGCATCGGCGAGGCGCAGCAGGATACGCCCGACGCGGCGGCAGAGGCGTGCGCCATCCAGCTCAGGCGCGCGCTGGCCGAGGCGCAGTCGCTGCACGGTAGCCTGCTGCTCGCCTACGAGCCTCAGTGGGCGATCGGCGCGCCGCAGCCCGCGCCGGAAGGCCATATTCGCGCGGTGTGCCGCGCCTTGCGCCAGCAGCCGCTGCCGCCAGGCATCACGCTGCAGGTGATCTACGGCGGCAGCGCCGGCCCTGGCCTGCTGAGCCGGCTGGAAGAGAGCGTCGACGGCCTGTTTCTCGGCCGCTTCGCCCACGATCCCGCCGCGCTGGCGCAGATAGTTGATGAAGCCGACGCGCTGCTGGCGAGGGAGAGCGTATGAGCCGGATTGGATTAAGCACCTACGCCTTTTTCTGGCGCCTGTCGGATCGCGCGCCACAGCCGCTGACGCTGGCGCAAATGCTGCAGCAGACCGCCGACCTCGGCGTGCCGGTGTTTCAGATTTGCGACTACCCGGCGATTGAAAGCTGGAGCGACGCGCAATTGTGTGCCCTGAAGCAGCAGGCCGACGCCCTCGGCATCACGCTGGAGCTGGGCACGCGCGGCCTCGCCACTGACCATCTGCAGCGCTATCTGCATATGGCGTCGCTGCTGGAGGCGAAAGTCATCCGCTCGATGTGTTTTACCGCCAGCCATCGTCCGTCGCCTGCCGAGGCGCAGCAGCTTATCGCCGATGTGCTGCCCGCTTTCGAACGTCAGCAGGTCAAACTCTGCCTTGAAACCTATGAGCAAATCTCCAGCGCCGATCTGATGGCGCTGATCGATCTTTTCCCTTCGCCCTGGCTGGCGGTCTGTCTCGATCCGGCCAACTGCGTGGCGGGACTGGAGCTGCCGCAGCAGGTCATCGCCAACACCGCCGCGCGCGTCGGCAATCTGCACATCAAAGATTTCGCCTTTTCGCGCCGCGACGGCTGGGTCGGCTTTACCCTGGCGGGCGTGCCGCTCGGCGAAGGGCTGCTGGATTACGACGCGCTGATTGCCAGCGTGCGGCCAGCCGAAAAAGGCATTAACCAGATTATCGAGCACTGGCTGCCGTGGCAGGAGAGCGCAGAGCGCACCTGCAAGCTGGAAGCGCAGTGGACGCAGCGCTGTGTCGAATTCTTACGTCGTAAACAAGATCAGGAGTAACACCATGAGCAATCAACTGAAAACCATTACTGTTATCGGCGCAGGCGGCAAAATGGGCATGCGCATCTCTGCCAACCTGCAGCGCAGCGACTATCAGGTCTTCTACTGCGAAAACTCGCCGCAGGCGCAGGCGCAGATCGGCGCGCAGGGCCGCGAAATTTCTGATGCGCAGTCGGTGGTGCCGCTGAGCGACGTGGTCATTCTGGCGGTGCCGGATATTGTCCTGGGCAAGGTCTCAGAAACGGTGGTCCCGCAGATGAAGCCCGGCGCCGTGCTGCTGACGCTCGATCCAGCGGCGGCCTACGCCAACCTGATCGCCCAGCGTGACGATATCGAGTATGCGGTGGCGCACCCCTGCCATCCGTCGGTATTCCTGCAGCGCTACACCAAAGAGGAGCATGAGGATGCCTTTGGCGGCGTGGCGGCGATCCAGCATATCGCGGCGGCGTGGGAGAACGGCAGCGACGCGCAGAGGGCGGAGCTGGCGAAGGTGATCAACGTGATGTATGGCCCGGTGGATCAGGTGCACTGGGTGACGGTGACGCAGCTTGCCTATCTGGAGCCGACGCTGGTGGAAACCGTCGCCTGCATGGTCGGCGCCTTTATGAAAGAGGCGCTGGACGAGACGGTGAAACATAGCGGCGTGCCGGAAGAGGCGGCGAAAGCGATGCTTTACGGCCATATCCAGATCGCGCTGGCGGTCGCCTTCCGCGCCACCAACCCCTTCTCGGACGCCTGCATGATCGCCATGGAGTATGGACGCGAGAAGATCGTCAAGCCGGACTGGAAGCAGATCTTCGATCAAAAAGAGCTGGATATCGTGATTGCGCGCATGCTGAAAATTGACGCCATCCGCCGCTGATCTGTGACGACGAAAGCGGCTCACGGGCGCTTGCCTGGCTAAGTGAGCCGCATCAGTGTTATAAATCCCGGCAGTTAACGGCAACGCTCAATCAGGTCACGATGGAAAAACATACCCTCGCTCCGGACACGGAACTGCTGACGGAAATCGCCGTCGCTTACTATCAGGATGAGATCACACAGGAAGAGATCGCGCGCAAGTTCGGCATCTCGCGCATCAAAGTCGGACGACTGCTGAAACGGGCGAAAGAAGAGGGCATTGTCGAGATCAATGTTCGCTACCATCCGGTATTCAGCACCCGACTGGAGCAGCAGCTGCTGGATCGCTTTCCGCAGCTGCAGCGCGCGCTGATCGCGCTTGATCAGCAGGATGGCGACGAGCAGCGTCGTCAGGTAGCGGCGCTGGTCTCGGCGCATCTGGCGCAAAATCTCAAAGAGAACACCGTGGTGGCGGTAGGCCAGGGTCGCAACGTCGCGGCGGTGGCCGATCATCCCGGCGCGGTGCCGCTGCGCAACTGTCACTTTATCTGCGGTATCGGCGGCACCCATCGCCCGGGCGACGCCATCAACGCCGATCATATCAGCCGTCGGCTGGCGAAAAAGTTCGGCGGCTTTAGCGAAACGCTCTATGCGCCCGCCTATGTGGAAAACCGTGCGCTGAAAGAGGCGTTTATGCAGAACGGCACCATTAAAGAGACGCTGGATCGCGCGCGCAAAGCGGATATCGCGCTGGTGGGCATCGGCGATATGAATGAAAACAGCTATATGGTCAAACTCGGCTGGTTTACGCCGCATGAAATTATCGACGCCAGCGTCAATCAGGGCGTCACCGGCGACGTGGCGGGCTACGACTTTTTCAACGCTCAGGGCCAGCACGTGGACACGGTGATGAACGATCGCGTCATCGGTCTGAGCATCGACGAGCTGCGTAAAATTCCCTGCGTTATCGCCATCGCTGCGGAAAACACCAAAGCGATGGCGCTGCTCGGCGCGCTGCGCACCGGCGCTATCGATATCGTCGCCACCTCGGCGCAGAACATCCGCACCATCCTCAGTATGACGCAGTAGCGTGCAAAACGGTGTCGCCAGCGGCACCGAACGCCCCGATCGCGATCGCTCCGAGGTTTTCCCTGTCGTCAGCCTTTTATACTGCCAGCGCACCGAAGCTGAAAAAGGAACCGACAATGGACGACCAACTCAAGCAGAGCGCGCTGGATTTTCATCAGTTTCCCACCCCGGGCAAAATCCAGGTTTCCCCCACCAAACCTCTCGCCACCCAGCGCGATCTGGCGCTGGCCTATTCTCCCGGCGTCGCGGCGCCCTGTCTGGAAATTGCGCAGGATCCGCTGGCGGCGCATAAATACACCGCGCGCGGCAATCTGGTGGCGGTGATCTCCAACGGCACCGCGGTGCTGGGGCTCGGCAATATCGGCGCGCTGGCAGGCAAGCCGGTGATGGAGGGCAAGGGAGTGCTGTTCAAGAAGTTCGCCGGCATCGACGTCTTCGATATCGAGATCGACGAGCAGGATCCCGACCGGCTAATCGACGTTATCGCCGCGCTGGAGCCCACTTTTGGCGGTATCAACCTGGAGGATATCAAAGCGCCAGAGTGCTTCTATATCGAGCAGCAGCTGCGCCAGCGCATGAAGATCCCGGTATTTCACGACGACCAGCACGGCACGGCGATTATCTGCACCGCCGCAGTGCTCAACGGGCTGCGTATTGTCGAGAAAGCGATTGGCGAGGTGCGGCTGGTGGTTTCTGGCGCGGGCGCCTCGGCTATCGCCTGCCTGAACCTGCTGGTGGCGCTCGGCATGCAGAAGCGCAACATCGTGGTATGCGATTCGAAAGGGGTAATCTACCGCGATCGCGAAGCGGATATGACGCCCACCAAGTCCGCCTACGCCATCGAAGATAACGGTGCGCGCAGGCTGGAAGAGGTGATTGAAAACGCCGATATCTTTCTCGGCTGCTCGGGGCCGCGCGTGCTGACGCCGGAAATGGTGCAAAAGATGGCGCGCGATCCGCTCATCCTGGCGCTGGCCAACCCTGAGCCGGAAATTATGCCGCCGCTGGCGAAGGCGGTGCGCCCCGACGCCATCATCTGCACCGGCCGCTCCGACTTCCCTAATCAGGTCAACAACGTGCTCTGCTTCCCGTTTATTTTTCGCGGCGCGCTCGACGTCGGGGCGACTACTATCAACGAAGAGATGAAGCTGGCGGCGGTGCACGCCATCGCCGCGCTGGCGCAGGCGGAGCAGAGCGATGTGGTCGCTTCCGCCTATGACGACCAGGATCTTAGCTTCGGACCGGACTATCTGATACCTAAACCTTTCGATCCGCGCTTGATCGTGCAGATCGCGCCGGCGGTGGCGCGCGCCGCGATGGAGTCGGGCGTGGCGACCCGGCCCGTTGAGGATTTCGACGCCTACCGCGAGAAGCTGACCGAATTCGTCTATAAAACCAACCTGTTTATGAAGCCGATCTTCTCCCAGGCGCGCAAGGCGCCAAAGCGCGTGGTGCTGGCGGAAGGCGAGGAGGTGCGGGTGCTGCACGCCACGCAGGAGCTGGTGACGCTCGGTCTGGCGCGCCCGATCCTGATAGGGCGTCCCAATGTCATCGCGATGCGTTTGCAGAAGCAGGGGCTGAAGATCGAGGCGGGCAAAGATTTCGACGTGGTCAACAACGAATCGGATCCGCGCTTCAAGGCGTACTGGAACGAATATTATCAGATGATGAAGCGGCGCGGCGTGACGCCCGAGCAGGCGCAGCGCGCGGTGATCGGCAATCCGACGCTGATCGGCGCGATTATGGTGCATCGCGGCGAAGCGGACGCGCTGATCTGCGGCACTGTCGGCGACTACCATGAGCACTATGACGTGGTGGAGAAAGTGTTCGGCCTGCGCGACGACGTTAAGGTCGCGGGCGCGATGAACGCGCTGCTGTTGCCCAGCGGCAATACCTTTATTACCGACACCTACGTCAACGAAGATCCTACGGCGGAACAGCTGGCCGATCTGACGCTGCTGGCGGCGGAAACGGTGCGGCGTTTCGGCATCGAGCCGCGCGTCGCGCTGCTGTCGCACTCCAGCTTCGGCACCTCGAACGCGCCAGGCGCGCGCAAGATGCGCGAGGCGCTGGCGATTATTCAGCGCCGCGCACCGGATCTGGAAGTGGATGGCGAAATGCACGGCGACGCGGCGCTGGTCGAGAGCGTCCGCCGCGAGCTGATGCCTGACAGCCCGCTGAAAGGGGCGGCGAACCTGCTGATCATGCCCAATGTAGAAGCGGCGCGTATTAGTTACAACCTACTACGCGTCTCCAGTTCGGAAGGCGTCACCGTTGGCCCGGTGCTGATGGGCATCAGCAAGCCGGTGCATGTGCTGACGCGCATCGCGTCGGTCAGGCGCATTGTGAATATGGTGGCGCTGGCGGTGGTCGAGGCGCAAACCGCGCCGTTATAGCCAGTCGCGCACCGGTAAAAAGTCGCGCGTCAGCGCGGCTTCCGGCGAGTCGGGCGCGGGCTGGTAGTCATACTCCCAGCGCACCAGCGGCGGCATCGACATCAGGATGGATTCGGTGCGGCCGCCGGTCTGCAGGCCGAACAGGGTGCCGCGATCCCACACCAGGTTGAACTCGACGTAGCGTCCGCGGCGATAGAGCTGAAACTGACGCTCGCGCTCGCCCCAGGGCAGCGCTTTACGGCGCTCGACGATCGGCAGATAGCCGTCGAGGAAGCCGTTTCCTACCGCCTGCATAAAGGCGAAGCTGGTGTCGAAGTCCGGCGCGTTGAGATCGTCGAAGAAGAGGCCGCCGATGCCGCGCTGCTCGTCGCGGTGCTTCAGATAGAAGTAGTCGTCGCACCATTTTTTATAGCGCGGATAGACCTCGTCGCCGAACGGCTGGCAGAGATCGAAGGCGGTCTGATGCCAGTGCACCGCATCCTCCTCGAAGCCGTAATAGGGCGTCAGATCGAAACCGCCGCCGAACCACCACACCGGATCGGCGCCCGGCTTTTCGGCGATAAAAAAGCGCACGTTGGCGTGACTGGTCGGCACATAGGGGCTGTGCGGATGGATCACCAGCGACACACCCATCGCCTCAAAGCTGCGCCCCGCCAGCTCGGGACGGTGCGCCGTCGCCGACGCGGGCATTTGATCGCCGTGCACGTGGGAAAAGTTAACGCCTGCCTGCTCAAACACCGCGCCGTCGCGCAGCACGCGGCTGCGTCCGCCGCCGCCGCCCGGACGCTGCCAGCTGTCTTCGATAAACTGCGCGCCGCCGTCAGCTGCCGCCAGTTGATTACAGATTGTCTCCTGCAGGTTCAGCAGAAAGGCTTTAACGCGGGAAATATCGGGCATGGCTTCGGACTCATTGCAAAAAAGTGGCGCGATTATACCTGACCATTGCGGCGATCGTACTCATCAAAGTAGCGCGTAATGCCGTCGGCGATTGCCGTAGCGATTTTACGGCGAAAAGCGTCGGTGCCGAGCAACTGCTCTTCGCGCGGATTGGTAATGAAGGAGGTCTCCACCAGCACGGGCGGAATCGACGGCGATTTCAGCACGGCGAACGCCGCCTGTTCGGTGTGTTCGCTGTGCAGTCGATGCACCGGGCGGATCTGATCCAGCACATGTTTGCCCAGCGTCAGGCTGTTGCGGATGGTATCGGTCTGCACCAGGTCGAACAGAATCTGATTAAGGTAGTGATCCTGCTCCTCGACTTTTGCGCCGCCCACTTTATCCGCCGCATTCTCTTTATCGGAGAGATAGCGCGCCATGGCGCTGCTGGCGCCGCGATTCGAGAGGGCGAACACCGAGGCGCCGCTGGCTTCCGGGCTGGTAAAGCCGTCGGCGTGAATCGACATAAACAGGTTCGCGCCGTGCTGGTGGGCGATCTCGACGCGCTGGTAGAGCGGAATAAAGTGGTCGCTGTCGCGCGTCAGCCGTACTTCGATGCGCGGATGCGCCTGCAGCAGCGCGCGCACCTGATTCGCAATCGCCAGCACGATATGTTTCTCTTCCGATCCTTCGCTGCCGACGGCGCCGGAATCGATGCCGCCGTGGCCGGGATCGATCATCACGATGCGTTTGCCGTTTTTCTGTGGCGGCGCAGGCTGCGCGTGACGCGGACTTGCGCGCAGCGGCGCGTTCTCCTCTTTCGCCTGAATCGCGCGTGGGGAGAGCACGGCCAGCGCCAGGCCGGAGAGCAGCAGCTGGCGGCGGTTGGTAAGACGCTTGAGCAGAGAGAGTGTGGGCATGGGCTGGTCCATTAGCGAATGATGTGCAGAGTGTTATATCGTAACATTTTGTTCGCCGCGAGGACGGAACCCTTTCAGCTCTTTACTTTGTATGTCAGGTTGCTAACAGAAAAATTGCCGGTTTTTGTTCCAGGCTGCGCTAACCGGGCTTGCACGCGGCGGCGAATGCGTGATAATCAGCGAATTGTGCTTATTTGCAAGGTAAAGAAGATGGAAATCCGCGCCTTCCGCCAGGAAGATTTTGAAGAGGTGATTACGCTCTGGGAGCGTTGCGATTTGTTACGTCCGTGGAACGATCCGGAGCTGGATATCGAACGCAAGATGAACCATGACGCGGACCTCTTTCTGGTTGCGGAAGTCGGCGGCGAAGTGGTCGGCACGCTGATGGGCGGCTACGACGGCCATCGCGGCTCCGCTTACTATCTGGCGGTGCATCCCGACTACCAGGGCCGCGGCTTCGCCAACGCGCTGATGAACCGGCTGGAGAAAAAGCTGATCGCGCGCGGCTGTCCCAAGATCAACCTGATGGTGCGCGAAGAGAACGATCAGGTAGTGGCGTTCTACGAGAAGCTGGAGTACGAACCGGTGGATTCGGTGCTGCTCGGCAAGCGGCTGATTGAAGACCGGGAGTATTGATGCGGTGAAATATTTGCCGGATGAATATGATGCGAAAGGGCAGCTGCGGCTGCCGTTTCTTTTTTGGCTGACGCTGCTGCTGCTGGCGCGCACCTGGATCCTGCTGGTGATGGCGGGCGCGTCGCGCCAGCAGGGCAGCGATCTGCTGGGACTGTTCTATCCCGATCGGCAGGCATTCTGGCTCGGACTGGCGCTCGGCGCGCCCGCGCTGATCGGCCTGCTGCTGACCGGCTATCGCGCGCGCTGGCCGCGGCTGTGGCGGGCGTGGCGCTGGGTGCTGGCGCTGTCGCTGGCGGTCAATCTGGCGTGGCAGGGCGTGACGTTCGCATCTGGCGATCTGCTCGCCTCGCCCTGGCCGCTACTGCTGACGCTGTTCGACGGTCTGGCGCTGCTGTGGCTGCTGGTCAACGTCAGGCTGCGCGACTGCTTTCTGCCGGAACATCAGCTGGCGGAATAAACTTTTTTGCCGCTGGCGACTCCAATGAGTTCTGCCGTTTGGCACAGTGTTAACAGGAGTTTTCATGAAAGCTTTACCCATTTCGCTGCTGGTTGCCGCCGCGCTGCTAAGCGGCTGCGCCAGTTCGGGTTCCGGTTCCGCCTCTGATTCCGATGTAAGCTGGTGTAACCCGCTGAGCTACCACTGGTCGTCGGCGCTGCCGTGGAACTGGTTTGGTTCATCGCTGACCGCAACCGAACAGGGCGTCGGCGGCGTCGGCAGCACCACTGCAATGAGCGAAGGCGCTATCAGCGACGGCCTGAAAGGCAACTACAAGCTGCGCCAGGGCATGCGTAGCGAAAACGGCGACGTTATCGCGTTCTGGCAGGCGCTGGACGACGGCAAAGTGAAGCTGCAGATCAGCGGATCCAGCAGCGTAGAGCGTATTGAGGTGATGGACAGCGACATCGCCGCGCAGGACGGCGCGAAAATCGGCGACGCCTTTAGCGACAGGTTCAGCAAGGCTTTTAATAACTGCAAGCTGGCGGGCGGAGCGGGCAGCCACGACGTCGAGTGCCGCGCGCCGGGCAGCCAGCATCTCTCCTACGTTTACAGCGGCGACTGGCACGGCCCGGACGGTCTGATGCCGTCGGACGACGTATTGAAAAGCTGGAAGCTAAGCAAAATTATCTGGCAGCGTTAACGCCTTGAGCGTCAGCGCCATTCCCGCCTGACGCATAAACTCTTGCGCCCGCTTATGCCATTTTCGACTTTGAAATCATCAAACGATATATAAAACCGCTACAGCTTTTCATGGGGTTATAAATAAACTGGGCGAACGGCTGGCATAAGCCGGATCTCTTGTTTTCTCAGGGTGCCCCATGACCAAAAGAACGATGAAAAATATCGTTGGCGGTATCGCCTTGTCGCTTAGCCTGGCGGGCGCGGCCAGCGCCACCGAACTGCTCAACAGCTCGTACGACGTCGCGCGCGAGCTGTTTGTCGCCCTGAATGCGCCGTTCGAAAAACAGTGGGATGCCAGCCATCCCGATGACAAACTCACTATCAAGATGTCGCATGCCGGCTCGTCAAAGCAGGCGCTGGCGATCCTGCAGGGGCTGCGCGCCGACGTGGTCACCTATAACCAGGTCACCGACGTGCAGGTGCTGCATGATAAAGGCAATCTGGTGGCAGCCGACTGGCAAAGCCGCCTGCCAAACAACAGTTCGCCGTTTTACTCCACCATGGCGTTTCTGGTGCGCAAGGGCAATCCAAAGCAGATTCACGACTGGGCCGATCTTGGCCGCGACGGCGTGAAGCTGGTCTTTCCCAATCCGAAAACCTCCGGCAACGGCCGCTACACCTGGCTGGCGGCCTGGGGCGCCACCAGTAAAGCTAACGGCGGAGACGAGGCGAAAACCCGCGCCTTTATGGCGCAGTTTCTTAAGAACGTCGAGGTGTTCGATACCGGCGGGCGCGGCGCGACCACCACTTTCGCCGAGCGCGGCCTGGGCGACGTGCTGATCAGCTTTGAATCGGAAGTGAACAATATCCGTAACCAGTACGGCAAAGACGAGTATGAAGTCGTGGTGCCGAAAACGGATATTCTCGCCGAGTTTCCGGTAGCCTGGGTCGATAAAAACGTCGAGCACAATCACACTGCGGACGCGGCGAAAGCCTATCTCAACTATCTCTATACGCCGCAGGCGCAGCAAATCGTGACCGATTTCTATTACCGCGTGAACAATCCGCAGCTGATGGGCGAGCATAAAGATCGCTTCCCGCAGACGCAGCTGTTTCGCGTGGAAGATCAGTTCGGCGGCTGGGATAAGGCGATGAAAACCCACTTCGCCAGCGGCGGCCAGCTGGATCAACTGTTATCAGCGGGGCGTGGATAATGTTTGCCTTAGGTCAGAAACGCGTCCTGCCTGGCTTCGGCCTGAGTCTGGGCACCAGCCTGCTGTTTACCTGTTTGATTCTGCTATTGCCGATCAGCGCGCTGCTGATGCAGCTGTCGCAGATGACACTGGCGCAGTACTGGCAGGTGATCAGCAATCCGCAGATGGTGGCGGCCTATAAGGTGACGCTGCTGTCGGCGGCCGTCGCCTCGCTGTTCAATGCGGTGTTCGGCATGATTATGGCGTGGATCCTGACGCGCTATCGCTTCCCTGGCCGCACGCTGCTGGACGGCCTGGTGGATCTGCCGTTCGCGCTGCCAACGGCGGTGGCGGGCCTGACGCTGGCCGGTCTCTTCTCGCTGAACGGCTGGTACGGCGAGTGGATCTACAACGTCTTCGGCGTCAAAGTTTCCTATACCTGGCTCGGCATCGCCGTCGCCATGGCTTTTACCAGCATTCCCTTCGTAGTGCGCACCGTACAGCCGGTGCTGGAGGAGCTGGGGCCGGAGTATGAAGAGGCGGCGCAGACGCTGGGCGCGACGCCCTGGCAGAGCTTTCGCCGCGTGGTGCTGCCGGAAGTGGCGCCTGCGCTGCTGGCGGGCACCGCGCTCTCCTTTACCCGCAGCATTGGCGAGTTCGGCGCGGTGATCTTTATCGCCGGCAATATCGCCTGGAAAACCGAGGTCACCTCGCTGATGATTTTCGTGCGTTTGCAGGAGTTTGACTACCCGGCCGCCAGCGCTATTGCCTCGGTGATCCTGGCCGCGTCGCTGGTGCTGCTGTTTGCGATTAATACCCTGCAGAGCCGCTTCGGCCGCCGACTGGGAGGTCACTAATGGCGGATATTTCCCACATCAACGCCGCTGACCGCCAGCCGGTCAACTGGGGCAAATGGCTGCTGATCGGCATCGGCGTGCTGGTGTCGCTGCTGCTGCTGGTGGTGCCGATGATCTCTATCTTCTACGAAGCGCTGAAGATGGGGCTGGGCGTCGCCTTGCAGAACCTCGGCGACAGCGACATGCTGCACGCCATCTGGCTGACGGTGCTGGTGGCGCTGATTACCGTGCCGGTCAATCTGGTGTTCGGCACGCTGCTCGCCTGGCTGGTGACGCGCTTTAACTTTCCCGGCCGCCAGCTGCTGCTGACGCTGTTCGACATTCCTTTCGCCGTATCGCCGGTGGTCGCTGGCCTGATGTATCTGCTGTTCTGGGGCGTCAACGGCCCGGCAGGCAGCTGGCTGGACGCGCATAACATTCAGGTGATGTTCGCCTGGCCCGGCATGGTGCTGGCCACCGTCTTCGTCACCTGTCCCTTTGTGGTGCGCGAGCTGGTGCCGGTGATGCTGAGCCAGGGCAGCCACGAAGATGAGGCGGCGGTACTGCTCGGCGCTTCCGGCTGGCAGATGTTCCGCCGGGTAACGCTGCCGAACATTCGCTGGGCGATGCTCTATGGCGTAGTGTTAACCAACGCCCGTACCCTGGGCGAATTTGGCGCGGTCTCGGTGGTATCGGGATCGATTCGCGGCGAAACCTACACGCTGCCGCTTCAGGTTGAATTACTGCATCAGGATTATAACGTCGTGGGCGCCTTTACCGCCGCCGCGCTGCTAACCCTGATGGCAATTGTGACGCTGTTTCTGAAAAGCATGTTGCAGTGGCGTTTAGAGCAACAGCAGCATCGCCTGCAACAGGAGGAAAATCATGAGCATTGAGATTAACCAGATCAACAAATCTTTCGGCCGCACTCCGGTGTTGAACGATATCTCTCTGGATATTCCTTCTGGCCAGATGGTAGCGCTGCTGGGCCCGTCCGGCTCCGGGAAAACCACGCTGCTGCGTATTATCGCCGGGCTGGAGCACCAGAACAGCGGGCAAATTCGCTTTCACAATAAAGATGTCAGCGCGCTGCACGCCCGCGACCGCCAGGTCGGCTTCGTGTTTCAGCACTATGCGCTGTTCCGTCATATGACGGTGTTCGACAATATCGCCTTCGGTCTGACGGTGCTGCCGCGCCGCGAGCGTCCTTCCTCGGCGGAAATTAAGCAGCGCGTGACGCGTCTGCTGGAGATGGTGCAGCTTGCGCATCTGGCGAACCGCTTTCCGGCGCAGCTGTCGGGCGGCCAGAAGCAGCGCGTGGCGCTGGCGCGCGCGCTGGCGGTCGAACCGCAGATCCTGCTGCTCGATGAACCTTTCGGCGCGCTGGACGCGCAGGTGCGTAAAGAGCTGCGTCGCTGGCTGCGTCAGCTGCATGAAGAGCTGAAATTCACCAGCGTCTTCGTGACCCACGATCAGGAAGAGGCGATGGAAGTAGCCGATCGCGTGGTGGTGATGAGCCAGGGCAATATCGAGCAGGTCGGCACGCCGGACGAGGTATGGCGCGATCCGGCCACGCGCTTCGTGCTGGAGTTCCTTGGTGAAGTAAACCGCTTCGACGGCGAGGTCCACGGCTCGCAGTTCCACGTTGGCGCGCACCACTGGCCGCTGGGCTATACCCCGGCGCATCAGGGCGCGGTCGAACTCTTCCTGCGTCCGTGGGAGATTGACGTTTCTCGTCAGAGCAGCCTGGAGACGCCGCTGCCGGTACAGATCCTTGAGGTGAGCCCGCGCGGCCACTTCTGGCAGCTGGTGGTTCAGCCGACCGGCTGGCAGAGCGAGCCTTTTTCGCTGGTGTACGACGGCGATCGAAGCGCGCCGGTGCGCGGTGAACGCCTGTTCGTCGGCCTGCAACAGGCGCGCCTCTATCAGGGCGCGACGCCGCTGCGCGCTGTTGCCTTTGCCGAAAGCGCCTGATATTTTCTCACGCGACAGCGGGCGGGAGCGATCCCGCCCTTTTTTTGATCGCTTAGCTTCGCCGGGAAACGCACCTTGAGCACTCTGCAAAACACCATCGGCAATACGCCGCTGATCAAACTCCAGCGCCTGACGCCTGCCAACGGCAGCGAAATCTGGCTCAAGCTGGAAGGCAACAACCCCGCCGGCTCCGTCAAGGATCGCGCCGCCTGGTCGATGATCCACCAGGCAGAGTTGCGCGGTGAGATCGCGCCCGGCGACCGCCTGATTGAGGCGACCAGCGGCAATACCGGCATCGCGCTGGCGATGATCGCCGCCATGAAGGGCTACGCGCTGCGCTTGCTGATGCCTGAAAATATGAGCCAGGAGCGGCAGGACGCGATGCGCGCCTACGGCGCCGAGCTGGTGCTGGTGAGCCGCGAGCAGGGCATGGAGGGCGCGCGCGATATGGCGCTGGCGATGATGGCGCGCGGCGAAGGGCATGTGCTCGATCAGTTCAATAATCCCGATAATCCGCTCGGCCACTACCAGACCACCGGTCCGGAAATCTGGCAGCAGAGCGCCGGACGCCTGACCCATTTCGTCTCCAGCATGGGCACCACCGGCACCATTACCGGCGTTGGCCGCTATCTGAAAGAGCAAAGCGATAGCGTGACCATTATCGGCCTGCAGCCGGAAGAGGGCAGCGCCATACCCGGCATTCGTCGCTGGCCGCAGGCTTATCTGCCGGGCATCTATCGGCCCGAGCTGGTGGACGAGGTGATGGATATGGGACAGGCCGAGGCGGAAGAGACGATGCGGGCGCTGGCGCGCCGCGAAGGCATCTTCTGCGGCGTCAGCTCCGGCGGCGCGGTGGCAGGCGCATTGCGCATCGCTCAGGCGCGGCCCGGCAGCGTTATCGTCGCGATCGTCTGCGATCGCGGCGACCGCTATCTCTCGACTGGCGTCTACCGCTAACCTCTCTGCTAAACGGCCCGGCTGCGCCTGTCTGGTGCTGCCGGGCCGTTTTTGTCTATAGTCATCCTGAGCATCGTCTGACGTCGAATCTGTAAGGAACGCGTAAAATCGGCTGCGTCCGGCGCCCGCTCAGGACAAAATAGCGGCAATTCAGGCGAGAGACCCCTATGAAAATTTTGTTAGTTGACGACGATCTGGAGCTGGGCACCATGCTCAGCCAGTACCTTATTGCGGAAGGCTTTGAAACCCAGCTGGTATTAACCGGCAGCGCCGGTATCGAAGGCGCGCTTTCCGGCCACTACACCGCAATGATCCTCGATATTATGCTACCCGATATGAGCGGCATCGACGTGCTGCGTCAGGTACGGCAGAACAGCCGTCTGCCGGTGATCATGCTGACCGCCAAAGGCGACAATATCGATCGCGTGATCGGGCTGGAGATGGGCGCGGACGACTATATGCCGAAGCCCTGCTACCCGCGCGAACTGGTCGCGCGCCTGCGCGCCGTGCTGCGCCGCTTTGAAGAGCAGGCTCCGCTGCCGGATAAAAAAGAGCTGCTGCGCTGGGGCGAACTGACGCTCAATCCCGCTACGCGCATGACCGAGTGGCAGGGCAAAGCCTTCGATCTCACCGCTTCGGAATTCAATCTGCTGGATCTGCTGATGCGCTCGCCGGACCGCGTGGTGTCGAAAGATGAGCTGTCGGAAAAAGGGCTGGGTCGTCCGCGCGAAGCCTACGATCGCAGCGTCGACGTGCATATCAGCAATATCCGTCAGAAGCTGGCGGCGCTCACCGCCGACAGCGTCAACATCGAAACGGTGCGCAGCATCGGCTACCGCATTCGATGAAGCAGAACTACCGCGGGCGCATGTTCTGGAAGATTTTAATCGGCTTCTGGATCGTATTCGTTATTATCAGCCAGCTGCTCTGGCTCGGCTTCAGCATCGCCGGCAATCGCCACGAGCCGCCAGAGATTATCGCCACGCGCCGCATCGTCAACTTGCAGATGGCGTCCGCGGTTTCGGTGCTGGAGCGCGGCGGGCTCGGCTCGCTGAACGATATGATGGCGGACTGGGAGCCTAACGATCGCCAGTTTTTTTCCGTAATCCAGCATGATCGCCCCGTTCATTCCGAGCCGCTGCCGGAAACCTTCAATCCGCCGTTTCAGGGCAAGTTTCCTGACGTGATCGTACGCTGGGTAAAAGGGGCGGACGGCAAAGAGTATGAGCTGCGCTATAACGTCAAAGGCCTGCGCGAAGACAGCTCAATGGGCATGGACGGGCCGCGCCGCATTCTCAATATCCCTGAGCCGATGTTTTTTTTCGCCGGCTCGGTCGGGCTGTTATTTAGCCTGCTGCTGGCGTGGAACCTGACGCGGCCGATGCGTCAGCTGCGCGAGGGCTTTTCACGCGTGTCGAATGGCGATCTCAGCGTGCGGCTCTATCCCATGATGCGCAAGCGTCACGATGAACTCTCTAACGTGGCGGAGGCGTTCGACGCCATGGTGGAGCGGCTCGATACGCTGGTGCACGCGCGCGAGGAGCTGCTGCATGATATTTCGCACGAGCTGCGTTCGCCGCTGGCGCGTCTGCAACTCGCCACAGGCTTAGCGCGTCAGACGCCTGCCAGCGTTAACGCCTCTCTGGATCGCATCGACGAAGAGGCGCGGCGGCTGGATAAGATGATTGGCGAGCTGTTGACACTGTCGCGCGCCGAGCATGAGAGCATGCCCGACGAGCAATATTTCGATCTGACCGGCCTGGTGCACGCGGTGGTCACCGATGTGCGCTACGAGGCGCAGATCCCCGGCGTGCAGGTTGATTTCCTGGTGGATGAAAACGCCGATTACACCGTGCGCGGCAATGCCGAGCTGATTCGCCGCGGCATCGAGAACGTGCTGCGCAATGCGCTGCGTTTCTCGCTGCCCGGTCAGCATATTCAGGTCAGGCTGAAGGCGGAGCAGGAGTGGCTGGCGATTCGCGTACGCGATCAGGGACCGGGCGTGGACGATGAGAAGCTCTCCAGCATCTTCGATCCTTTTGTGCGGGTTAATTCGCCGCTGCTGGGCAAAGGCTACGGGCTGGGGCTGGCTATCGTGCGTAAGGTGGTGCTGGCGCATCACGGCGAGGTGCAGGCGATTAACCGGCCTGAAGGCGGGCTGGAACTGACGATTCGTCTGCCGCGCTGGCAGGCGCAGGATAAGGGCGTCTGAGTAACGTTTTTCATCCGCGTAGACACCGGACAGAACAGACAAACAAAAACGGCACCCAGTGGGTGCCGTTTTTCTTAACTAAATCCGTTACTTCTTGATGCGGATCACCGGCGTCTCGCCAACGGTAACCTGACCAGAGAGCTTAACCAGCTCTTTGATCTCATCCATGTTGGAGATCACCACAGGCGTCAGCGTAGATTTAGCTTTCTCTTCCAGCAGCGGCAGATCAAACTCGATCACCACATCGCCTTTCTTGACCTTCTGGCCTTCTTCCGCGATGCGCTTGAAGCCTTCGCCTTTCAGCTCGACGGTGTCGATGCCAAAGTGCACAAACAACTCGATGCCGTTGTCGGACTCGATTGAAAACGCGTGGTTGGTTTCGAAAATCTTACCGATGGTGCCATCGACCGGCGCAACCATTTTGTTGCCGGTTGGTTTGATGGCGATACCGTCGCCAACGATCTTCTCGGCAAACACCACATCCGGTACGTCTTCAATGTTTACGATTTCGCCTGACAGAGGCGCAACAATATCAATCGTCCCAGATGTGCTTTCTGATTTATTGCCAAAAAGCTTGTCAAGAAAACCCATATTCTTCTCCTAAACAGTATTGTTGGGCCAGCGTCTCGTGGATCAGCAGAGTGTTTTCTCTTTGATGAACTTGTTGACCAGGTTCATCAGGTCTTCTGCTGTAGGTTGAGCCAGAGCCTGCTCCGCCAGAGCCTTCGCATCTTCGAAATTAGTATTGCGAATGATTTTCTTAATGCCTGGGATTGAAATGGCACTCATGCTGAATTCGTCCAGCCCCATACCCAGTAACAGTAGTGTAGCACGTTCATCACCGGCCAGCTCACCGCACATGCCGGTCCACTTACCTTCGGCATGAGAAGCGTCGATCACCTGCTTGATTAAATTCAGCACCGACGGCGTCATCGGGTTATACAGGTGAGAAATCAAATCATTACCACGATCGACCGCCAGAGTATACTGCGTCAGGTCGTTTGTCCCAATACTGAAGAAGTCGACTTCTTTCGCCAGATGACGCGCAATCACCGCCGACGCCGGGGTTTCCACCATAATGCCGACTTCGATGGTTTCATCGAACGCTTTGCCTTCTTCGCGCAGCTGCGCCTTCAGGGTTTCCAGCTCGGCTTTCAGGATGCGCACCTCTTCAACAGAGATGATCATCGGGAACATAATGCGCAGCTTGCCGAAGGCGGAGGCGCGTAAAATAGCGCGCAGCTGGGCATGGAGGATCTCTTTGCGATCCATGGCGATACGAATGGCGCGCCAGCCTAGGAACGGGTTCTCTTCTTTCGGCAGGTTCATGTAAGGCAGATCTTTGTCGCCGCCGATATCCATGGTGCGCACAATCACCGCCTGTGAACCGACAGCTTCGGCCACGGCTTTATAAGCCTGGAACTGCTCTTCTTCGGTCGGCAGCGAGTCGCGATCCATAAACAGGAACTCGGTGCGGTAGAGGCCGACGCCTTCCGCGCCGTTGCGCTCTGCGCCGGCGACGTCGCGCACGGTGCCGATGTTGGCGCACACTTCAACCTGGTGACCGTCCAGCGTGATCGCCGGCAGATCTTTCAGCTTGGCCAGCTCATGTTTTTCGCTCAGATACTGGGTCTGAACCGCTTTCAACTCTTCCAGCTCGCTCTCTGACGGATTGACGTAAACTTTGTTGTTCACGCCGTCGAGAATCAGGAAATCGCCGTTTTTCACCGTGGCGGTGACGTTGCCGGTGCCGACGATTGCCGGCAGCTCCAGCGAGCGCGCCATAATCGAGGTGTGCGAAGTGCGGCCGCCGAGGTCGGTGATAAAGCCCAGCACCTTTTTCAGGTTCAGCTGCGCGGTTTCCGACGGCGTTAAATCTTTGGCTACCAGAATCGATTCGTCCTGGATAGCGCTCAGGTCGACGATATGCAGACCGAGAATATTTTGCAGCAGACGTTTGCCGATATCGCGAACGTCAGCGGCGCGTTCTTTGAGGTATTCGTCGTCCAGCTCTTCGAGCGCTTTCGCCTGACCGTCGATCACGGAGTAGGCGGCAGCGTCGGCCGAAGCGTGATCTTTTTTGATCAGGTCGATGATTTCCTGCTCCAGCTCTTCGTCTTCCAGCAACATGATGTGGCCTTCGAAGATGGCTGCTTTCTCTTCACCAAACGTTTCACCCGCTTTCACTCTGATCGCTTCCAGCTGCTGCGCAGCCTGAGCGCGGCCGTCGAGGAAGCGTTTTACTTCCTGGTCAACCTGGTCATCAGAAATCTTCTTGCGGTTGATGACGATCTCATCCTCAATCAACAGCAGAGCTTTGCCGAAAGCGATACCTGGTGATGCTAAAATGCCTGAAATCATAACCCTACCTTTTAATCACGATGGCTCTTAGACCCAATGCGTTGCCATTGTCGCGGGAGCTGTACTCTACGGATGTGATAACGCGGACAAGTTGTCCGCGATCAAGATGTTTGCACTCAATGGGGCAAAGGAGTCGGTATAAAGCAAAAGCTGACTGGATTACTCCAGTTCAGCCATCAGTTTAACCAGATGCTCTACGGCCTGCTGCTCATCTTCGCCTTCTGCGGAGAGCGTCACAACCGTGCCCTGGGTCAGGCCCAGCGTCTGCAGTTTGAACAGGCTCTTGGCGCTGGCGGATTTGCCGTTAGAGGTAACGGTGATTTCTGACTGGAACGCTTTCGCTTCTTTAACAAACTGCGCGGCAGGGCGGGTGTGAAGACCATTAGGCGCGGTGATAGTAACTTCTTGCTGGAACATTCTGTTTCCCCAACGTTATCAGGTTTGGTGTTATGGACTTAAAGTCTAGCCTGGAGCCGTAACTTTAGCCTGTGTAGGTGCGCGGGTATAGCGTTACGCTGACCATTAAATGCGCTTGAATGAGTACGTCATTCCAGTTGAAGGGTCAAAATCCCTGTCGAGCGCTTCAGCTGCTAATTATGCCGTGATTCGCCGTTTCGCCAAATGCGTAAATCGATTCAGCTTGATCCACTTCAAAGGCTGATTAATTTCAGGCACCGAAATAATTGGCAGCTTAAATACCAGAGCTGAGTCACTGAAATCAATCTGGGCGGTGGTGAAAGTGCGATCTGCGCCACAAAAAAGCACCCATTTGGGTGCTTTTTTCAGCGTTTTCGGAATCTGTCGTTACTGCTGCAGCTCTTTCTCGGTGAAAAGATCGGCAAACAGCGCGGTACTTAAATAGCGCTCGCCGGAAGAGGGAAGAATGACCACGATATTCTTATTGGCGAACGCTTCGTCCTCTTGCAGCTTCAGCGCTGCCGCGACCGCTGCGCCGGAGGAGATGCCGGCGAGAATGCCTTCCTCTTCCATCAGTTGACGCGCCGTGCTGATCGCTTCTTCGTTGGTGATCGCCACAACGCGGTCCACCAGATCGAGATCGAGGTTGCCGGGAATAAAGCCGGCGCCGATGCCCTGAATCTTATGCGGGCCAGGCTTGATCTCTTCGCCAGCGATCGCCTGAGCGATAACCGGCGAGTCGGTTGGCTCCACCGCCACGGTGATCAGATCTTTCTTGCCTTTGGTATTCTTGATATAGCGAGAGACGCCGGTCAGGGTGCCGCCGGTGCCGACGCCCGCGATGAACACATCTACTGCGCCGTCGGTATCTTCCCAGATCTCGGGACCGGTGGTCTTCTCGTGAATTTCCGGGTTTGCCGGGTTGCTGAACTGCTGCAGCAGCACATATTTGTCCGGATCGCTGGCGACAATCTCTTCCGCTTTGGCGATAGCACCCTTCATGCCTTTCGGCCCTTCGGTCAGCACCAGGTTGGCGCCCAGCGCTTTCAGCAGCTTGCGACGTTCGACGGACATGGTTTCCGGCATGGTCAGCGTCAGCTTATAGCCGCGCGCGGCGGCGACGTAGGCCAGCGCGATGCCGGTATTGCCGCTGGTCGGTTCGACCAGTTCGACGCCAGGTTTCAGAATACCGCGTTTCTCTGCGTCCCAAATCATATTGGCACCGATACGGCATTTTACGCTGAAGCTCGGGTTACGGGATTCTACCTTCGCCAGAATGCGGCCGTTACCGATGCGGTTCAGTCGAACCAGTGGCGTATGACCAATTGTCAACGAGTTATCTTCATAGATCTTACTCATAGCCTGTCCTTAACTGTATGAATTATTGGGAACCCATTGAGCATACCCTTTCTGTCTACGCGCGGAAGGAAAGAAAACGCATATCTATATGTCCCCACGCAATAAGCCTTGTTGAAAAATGCATAAGGCGCTCTGATAAGTACTAGCGTAGCTCAGCGCGGCCAAGCTGCGCGCGGTAGCGATCAACCCACATCGCCGTCGCGCCGCATACGGCGACCGGCATAATCGCCAGGTTAAGAATCGGAATCATGGTGAACAGGCTGACCAGCGCGCCGAACTGCATATTGGCGCTTTTATGGCGGCGCAGAGCGCTGCGCATCTGCTGAAAACTCACTTTATGGTTATCGAATGGATAGTCGCAATACTGCACCGAAAGCATCCAGGCGCTAAACAGGAACCACAGTACCGGCGCCACCGTCTGGCCAAAGCCGGGAATAAAGTAGAGCAGCAGCAGGCCGAGCGCGCGCGGTAAATAGTAGCCGAGCTTTTGCAGTTCGCGCTTCATAATGCGCGGCACATCCTTCAGCATCGCCATCCAGCCGCTATCCGGCAGCGGTTTGCCCGTCAGGCGGCCTTCCAACTGCTCCGCCAGCAGGCCGCAAAACGGCGCGGCGATCCAGTTGGCAATAGTAGAAAAGAAGTAGCTGAACACCAGCACGATCGAAATGACCGACAGCGGCCAGAGCAGATAGCTTAGCCACTGCAGCCAGTCGGGAATGTGCGCCATCAGCTGCGGGATCCAGCTGCCCAACTGGTAGAAGAGCCAGACGAACGCGCCGCCCAGCAGCAGGATATTGACCAGCAGGGGAATAATGACGAAACGCCGAATGCCTGGCAGACGAACCAGTCTCCAGCCTTCGCTAAAATAGTGCACGCCGTTGAAACTTGAGACAGTGTTCTCGTGGGCCATACAGGCAACTCTCCAGGAAATAATCAGGCGAGACCATGATAACCTGGCTTTTTCTCCTGACCATGAGGCGATTGTGTGAAAAAACAGCAAAAAACCGTGGGGTGACTATCTTATTTGTCAGAAAATACTGCACGAGCTTGCACTTGTTTAGCTGGGCAAATACAGTTAGAGGATAAAGTTTGCCGCGGTGGCAAGGTATTGGAACAACAGAGAATACAATGATGCAGGATTTGCGTCTGATATTAATCGTTGTTGGCGCGATCGCCATTATAGCGCTCCTTCTTCACGGGCTGTGGACCAGCCGTAAAGAGCGCTCGTCAGTGTTTCGCGATCGCCCGCACAAACGGCTCAAACAGCGCGATCAGCGCGACGATGAAGATAGCCTGACCGATGACGAAGAGAGCGTCGGCGAAGTTCGCGTGCGCCATGAGCGGCCGCATCAGGAGCCGCGCATCGATAATTTCCGCGACGAGCAGCAGGATGACGCGCCGGTCTTCAGCGCCGCGCCGGAGAAGCCACGCCAGCCTGCCGCGCGCCCGCAGCCTCAGCAGGAAGCCGATCCGCTGATGACGCCGCAACAGCCGCGTCCACAGCAGTCGCGTCCGCAGCCTCAGCCTGTTCAGACGCCACAGGAACCTGCGCCGCGCTTTGCGCCAGCGCAGCCGATACAGGCCGATCCGCTGCTCGATTTAGATCCGCTGGACGCCGTGCAGCCCGAGCCGCTGTACGAGGCGGAGCCGGAGCCGCAGCAGCCTGTTCGCCACCAGCCGGAACAGCATGAGCCGCAGCCGGTTGAGCCGGTTCGCCAGGAGGCGCCGAAAGCGCCCGGCAAGCCGAAAGAGACGGTGCTGGTGCTGCACGTCGCCGCGCATACCGGCGGCACGCTGAATGGCGAAGCGCTGCTGCAGGGCATTCTGCAGGCGGGCTTCCAGTTCGGCGAAATGAATATTTTCCATCGCCATCTCAGCCCGGCAGGAAGCGGTCCGGTGCTGTTCAGCCTGGCGAACATGGTGAAGCCTGGCTCGTTTAATCCAGATGAGATGTCTGACTTCTCCACGCCCGGCATCTCGATCTTTATGATGGTGCCTTCCTACGGCGACGCGAACCAAAACTTTAAGCTGATGCTGCAGTCCGCGCAGCGTATTGCCGATGACGTCGGCGGTGTGGTGCTGGACGACGAGCGTCGCATGATGACGCCGCAGAAGCTGGAAACCTACAAGAACCGCATACGCGAAGTCATTGAATCCAGAGAATAGGGCACACCGCTAGTTCTGATTCACCAAACCCCCGCCTGTCGGGGGTTTTTTATCTGATGGGGCAATATGAAATCCGTTCAGGACCAAATCACCGAACTGCGCACCACGCTGCGCCATCACGAGTACCTCTACCATGTCATGGACGCGCCCGAGATACCGGACGCCGAATATGACCGCCTGATGCGCGAACTGCGCGCGCTGGAAGAGCAGCATCCCGAGCTCATCACGCCCGACTCGCCGACCCAGCGCGTTGGCGCCGCACCGCTAACGGTATTTGAGCAGGTGCGCCATGAGGTGCCGATGCTGTCGCTGGACAATACTTTCGACGAAGCCGGCTTTCTCGCCTTCAACAAGCGCGTACAGGATCGCCTGAAAAACAGCGACGATATCGCCTACTGCTGCGAGCTGAAGCTGGATGGCCTGGCGGTGAGCCTGCTTTACGAGAACGGCCTGCTGACGCGCGCCGCCACGCGCGGCGACGGCACCACGGGCGAGAACATCACCGCTAACGTCCGCACCATCGGCGCGATCCCGCTGCGCCTGAAGGGCGACGATTTTCCCGCTCGGCTGGAAGTGCGCGGCGAAGTTTTTATGACGCAGCGCGGCTTCGAAAAGTTGAATGCCGAAGGGCGCCGCACCGACGGCAAAATCTTCGCTAACCCGCGCAACGCCGCCGCGGGATCGCTGCGCCAGCTCGATCCGCGCATCACCGCGAAGCGTCCGCTCACCTTTTTCTGTTACGGCTTTGGGCTGCTGGAAGGCGGCGAGCTGCCGGGCAGTCACTATGCGCGGCTGCAGCAGTTTAAAGCCTGGGGCCTGCCGGTCAGCGATCG
Source organism: Pantoea sp. NGS-ED-1003 (assembly GCF_000738765.1). Classification (NCBI taxonomy): domain Bacteria; kingdom Pseudomonadati; phylum Pseudomonadota; class Gammaproteobacteria; order Enterobacterales; family Erwiniaceae; genus Pantoea; species Pantoea sp. NGS-ED-1003. The sequence continues at coordinate 46,845 of NZ_JPQA01000009.1, read as the reverse complement.
CGTTCAGCTGGTGCACAGCGCGGAAGAGGCGCTGGCGTTCTACCGTCAGGTTGAGGAGACGCGTCCAGATCTGGGATTCGATATCGACGGCGTGGTGATCAAAGTCGATTCGCAGGAACTGCAGGAGCGCCTCGGGTTTGTGGCGCGCGCGCCGCGCTGGGCGGTGGCCTTTAAGTTTCCAGCGCAGGAGCAGATGACGTTCGTGCGCGACGTTGAATTTCAGGTGGGCCGCACCGGCGCTGTAACGCCAGTGGCGCGGCTTGAGCCGGTGCTGGTAGCGGGCGCGATGGTCAGTAACGCCACGCTGCACAATGCGGATGAAATCGATCGTCTCGGCCTGCGCATCGGCGACAGAGTGGTGATCCGCCGCGCTGGCGACGTGATCCCGCAGGTCGTCAACGTGGTGCTCTCCGAACGACCGGCAGATACGCGCGAAATCGTATTCCCTACCCATTGTCCGGTGTGCGGCTCCGACGTAGAACGCGTCGAAGGAGAAGTGGTTACGCGCTGTACCGGCGGGCTGATCTGCGGCGCGCAGCGCAAAGAGGCGCTGAAGCATTTCGTTTCGCGTCGCGCCATGGACGTCGATGGGCTGGGCGATAAAATCATCGACCAGCTGGTAGAGACCGAATATGTCAAAACGCCTGCCGATCTCTTCAGGCTGACGCCGGAGAAGCTGCTTGGTCTGGATCGTATGGGCCCGAAGTCGGCGCAAAACGTGGTCAACGCGCTGGAGAAGGCGAAATCGACTACGCTGGCGCGTTTCCTTTACGCGCTTGGCATTCGCGAAGTCGGCGAGGCGACCGCCGCCAACCTGGCGAACCACTTTGGCGAGCTGCAAAAGGTGATGGACGCCGATCTGGAAGCGCTGATTGCAGTGCAGGACGTCGGCACCGTCGTCGCTACCCACGTGCGCAACTTTATGGATGAAGAGAGCAACCGCGAGATCATTCGCCAGCTGGTGGATGAGATCGGCGTGCACTGGCCGAAAATCGAGGTGGTTAAGGCGGAAGAGATCGACAGCCCGTTTGCCGGCAAAACCGTGGTGCTGACCGGCTCATTAACCCAGCTCACGCGCGACGAGGCGAAAGATCGCCTGACCGCGCTCGGCGCGAAGGTCAGCGGCAGCGTCTCGAAGAAAACCGATCTGGTTATTGCGGGCGAAGCGGCGGGTTCCAAGCTGGTTAAAGCGCAGGAGCTGGGTATTGAGGTGATTGACGAAGCTGAAATGATCCGGCTGCTGGACGCCTGATATGGACAAGGCGCACCTGGTGGAGATCGCCAATACGGCGATGCCGTTCGGCAAATATAAAGGCTGCCTGCTTATCGATCTGCCGGAGCCCTATCTGCTCTGGTTTGCGCGCAAAGCGGAGTTCCCGTCGGGCCATCTCGGCGAGCTGATGCAAATGACGCTCGCCATCAAGATCGAAGGCCTGGAAGGTCTGGTCAAACCGCTTAAGCGCAATGCGTAAAAAAGCCCGCTTCGGCGGGCTTTTTTATTACTTCTGAGATTCGACGACGGTCGGCTTTATCTGCTGCGCCAGCTTCTTCTCGTGACTGACTTTATAACGCTGGGCGATCCAGGAGCAGACCATAAGCTGCACCTGGTGGAAGATCATCAGCGGCAGCACGATAATGCCCACCGCGCTGGCCGGGAAGAGAATATTCGCCATCGGCACGCCGTTCGCCAGGCTCTTTTTCGAGCCGCAAAACAGTACTACGATTTCATCGGCGCGATTAAAGCCGAACAGACGCGAGGCGAGGAGATTGATCGCCAGTACCAGCGCCAGCAGCAGGATGCAGCCTGCCAGGATCCACAGCAGGGTATCGATGCCGACGCGATGCCAGATGCCGTTGACCACTGCTTCGCTAAAGGCGGAGTAAACTACCAGCAGAATCGAGGTCTGGTCGGTTTTGCCGATCAGGCCGCGATGCTTTTCTACCCAGCCAGCAATCCAGCGGCGCGACAGGTGGCCGAGAACGAAGGGCACCAGCAGCTGCAGCATGATTTTGCCAACCTGCTCAAGGCCGTTAGACGGTGCGTTACTGTGCACGTCCATCACCAGATTCACCAGCAGCGGCGAGATAAAGACGCCCAGCAGGCTTGAGGCCGAAGCGCTGCAGACCGCCGCCGCGACGTTGCCGCCCGCCATTGAGGTAAAAGCAATAGCGGACTGCACCGTGGCGGGCAGAATGCAGAGATAGATAAAGCCGGTATAGATCTCTGCGCTGACGTTAACCGGATGCCACCAGACAATCAGCAGGCCGATAATCGGGAAGAGCACGAAGGTGCTGAACATAATCCACAGATGCAGCCGCCAGTGGCTGCTGCCCGCAATGATTTTTTCACGCGACAGCTTGGCGCCGTGCATAAAAAAGAGCAGGGCGATGGCGGCTGTGGTCAGATAATCGAAGATATCGACGAAGATGCCCTTAGCGGGCAGGAAAGTAGCCAACAGCACCGTAATGATCAGTTTGATCATCATCGGATCGAGTCGCAGGAATCTCATTGTTAAAATCCGGTTAAAAATCACATGAGGTGATTGTGCGGGATATGGGTTTAGAAATAAAATTGATTTATTGCATTAATCTATGAGCCGTTTCGATGAATTATACTTTGCGTCAGCTGCGCACCTTCGTCGCCGTCGCCCATCACGGCGGTTTTAGCCAGGCCGGTCAGGCGATCGGCCTCAGCCAGTCGGCCGTCAGCCACAGCATCAAAGAGCTGGAGGCGGTTATCGGCGTGCGGCTGCTCGATCGCACCACGCGCGAGGTGATGCTGACGGAAGCGGGGCAGCAGCTGGCGTCGCGTATGGCGAGCCTGCTGGAAGAGATGAACACGACGCTGCTGGATATTCGCAGCTACGGCGAACAACGAAGCGGAACGGTACGTATCGCCGCCAGTCAGACCATCTCTGCACATCTGATGCCGCAGTGTCTTGCCGCCAGCCAGAAAAGCTATCCCGACATCAACGTCATTCTGCACGACCGGATGCAGCAGGTGGTTTTACAGAGCGTGCGCAATGCCGAAGTGGACTTCGGCATCGTGATCGGCCCGCTTAACGATAGCGACCTCGACTGCCAGTCGATTCTGGAAGAGCCTTTCTTACTGCTGTGCCGCAGCGACGATCCGCTTGCCGCGGTCGATACGGCGCAGTGGAGCATGCTGGCGGGACGCGACATGGTGTTGCAGGATTACGCCTCTGGCAGCCGCGTGTTGATTGACGCGGCGCTGCGGCAGCAGCAGGTGGAAATTAATGTGGTGCAGGATATCGGACATCCGGCGACGCTGTTTCCCATGGTCGATGCAGGCATCGGCATCAGTATCTTGCCGGCACTGGCGCTGCCGCTGCCGGCGGGCAGGGCGCTGACGGTGCGTCGACTCTATCCTGAAATTAACCGCAGCCTGATGCTGGTCAAGCGTAAAAACCGTTCGCTGACGCCGGCGGCGCAGGCAATCTGGCAGGAAGCGCGTCAGCAGGCGACGCTGCTGACGCAACAACGCACGATCAATCCGGCGTTTTAGATATAGACATTAAGCTGGTTGGCTTCCGTTGGACGATTCACGCCGTCGCCGGCCTTCGCGCCGCTAACCTGATTCGCCGGTTCGCTATTCTGCTGCGCCTGCTCTGTTTGCTTCTGCTCTAGCTGGGCGATCTGCGCTTCGAGCATGGCGATCTGCGACTGATACATCTGCTCCATTTCCGACTTCTGCTCGTCGGTCAGCTCCTGATTATCCGACAGCTCTTTAACCTGCTTCGTGATGTTCTGGATCTGCTTATTCAGTGCGGAAATCTGTGACGAGACGCTGACGTTGCTGCCGGCGCCGCTGCCTGTACTGCCAGATAAAGCGGATATTGATGACATCGGTTTTCTCCTTGCAAATAGACATAATCGTTATCGGTTGAGGAGAAAAAGGCTTGAGGCAAGAAAGCGTTAAGGTTTGGAAAAGATAGAGAAAGCCTACCCCGATTTTTTCTGAAACGCAGCACGATCCTACATAAAGGCGCGCGGGATAGGCCGTGAAGTAAAGCGTCCGCCGCAGGGAAGCGGCGGCCGAGGCCACACGGACGTGTTCACGCCGACTTTACGTAACGGCCCATCCCGTGCGCCTGAAAGGCACTAACCTGCGGCGCGCAGAAACGAAAAAAGCGCCTGAAAGGCGCTTTTCTCTGAATTGGTGGGTCGTGCAGGATGCGCCTCGGCCCGTCCGGGGCCTCGCCCTGCGGGTGATGCGATGCATCAGCCTGAATCGCTCCCGGCGATTCAGTCGAACCTGTGCAGGTTCTCATCCTGCACGCTTACCCGCGGCGCGCAGAAACGAAAAAAGCGCCCATAAGGCGCTTTTCTCTGAATTGGTGGGTCGTGCAGGATTCGAACCTGCGACCAATTGATTAAAAGTCAACTGCTCTACCAACTGAGCTAACGACCCGAAGTGGTGGGTGATGACGGGCTCGAACCGCCGACCCCCTCCTTGTAAGGGAGATGCTCTACCAACTGAGCTAATCACCCACTTCGGTACTGCTTAACAAGAGCGTCATCTGACTGAGATATGGTGGGTGATGACGGGCTCGAACCGCCGACCCCCTCCTTGTAAGGGAGATGCTCTACCAACTGAGCTAATCACCCATATCTTATCTCTTGTTCACTGCGGGCCACCTTTAGAGTGGTGGGTGATGACGGGCTCGAACCGCCGACCCCCTCCTTGTAAGGGAGATGCTCTACCAACTGAGCTAATCACCCCCGCTGTGTGGAGTCGCATTATAGGGATCCTTCGAAGTGAGTCAACGCTTTTTAAAACTAAAATGCGCGTTCGCTTCAAAATTAGACATCACGCGCTGCTTTTAGCCAATATGCTGGTTTTATTAGCAGAAACCCGCGGCTTAACGTCTTTGCGCAGGCGCGCGGTCATTGAGGATTCAACGCCAGGTGCTAGAATGTGCGCACGGTTTTTCGCGTCTAACCCGTTTTTTGTCATCCAGACATAAAACCTGCGCATCTAAGGCACTGCTGAATGAAAATCAAAACTCGCTTCGCGCCCAGCCCGACCGGCTACCTGCATGTCGGCGGCGCACGTACCGCGCTCTACTCCTGGCTTTTCGCTCGCCACCACCAGGGCGAATTCGTCCTGCGCATTGAAGACACCGATCTCGAGCGCTCAACGCCGGAAGCCATCGAAGCCATTATGGACGGCATGAACTGGCTGAACCTGGACTGGGATGAAGGCCCGTACTATCAGACCAAACGCTTCGACCGCTACAACGCCGTTATTGACGAGATGCTGGAAGCGGGCACCGCCTATAAATGCTACTGCTCAAAAGAGCGACTGGAACAGCTGCGTGAAACCCAGATGGCGAACGGCGAAAAGCCGCGCTACGACGGCCGCTGCCGCGACAGCCATGATCATCACGCGGCGGATGAGCCTTGCGTGGTGCGCTTTCGCAACCCGCAGGAAGGATCGGTCATCTTTGACGACCAGATCCGTGGCCCGATCGAGTTCAGCAACCAGGAGCTGGATGACCTGATTATCCGTCGTACCGACGGTTCGCCGACCTATAACTTCTGCGTCGTCGTCGATGACTGGGATATGGGCATCACCCATGTGATTCGCGGTGAAGACCATATCAACAACACGCCGCGCCAGATCAACATCCTTCAAGCGATCGGCGCGCAGGTGCCGGTCTACGCTCACGTCTCGATGATTCTGGGCGACGACGGCAAAAAGCTCTCCAAGCGTCACGGTGCGGTAGGCGTGATGCAGTACCGCGACGACGGTTATCTGCCGGAAGCGCTGCTCAACTACCTGGTGCGTCTGGGCTGGTCCCACGGCGATCAGGAGATCTTCTCTATCCCGGAGATGAAAGAGCTATTTACGCTCGACGCGGTGAGCAAATCCGCCAGCGCGTTCAACACCGAAAAGCTGCAGTGGCTCAACCACCACTACATCAACAGCCTGCCGCCAGAATATGTGGCGACCCATCTGCAGTGGCACATTGAACAGCAGAACATCGACACCCGCACCGGCCCGGAACTGGCGAAGCTGGTGACCCTGCTGGGCGAACGCTGCAAGACGCTGAAAGAGATGGCGGCTTCCTGCCACTACTTCTATGAAGAGTTCGACGCGTTCGATGCCGACGCAGCGAAAAAACACCTGCGTCCGGTGGCGCGCCAGCCGCTGGAAGTGGTGCGCGACAAACTGGCCGCCATTACCGACTGGACGGCGGAAAACGTTCACCATGCGATTCAGAGCACGGCGGATGAGCTGGAAGTAGGGATGGGCAAGGTCGGTATGCCGCTGCGCGTCGCCGTGACCGGCGCCGGTCAGTCGCCAGGCCTGGACGTCACCGTCGAAGCCATCGGACAGCGCCGTAGCGTGGCGCGGATCGAAAAAGCGCTGGCCTTTATCGCTGAACGCGAAGCGCAGGCCTGACAAACAAAAACCGGAAGCGCAATGCTTCCGGTTTTTTTTATTCTTCGCTAATACCCAGCCGCTGCAGCACGCCTTTAATCCCTTCGCGTAAAATCATCGCGGCAAGAAGATCCTGCTCATTCTGTGTCATTTGCTGTACAGAACTTAATAGTAACGCAGGTAAAGAATTTTGTTGCGCAGTGTAGGAAGCGTTTGGCTCGTTCAGGTTACGCATGGACTGGATAAAGCTTTTCACGCGCTCGTCGATATGAATTAATCGCGCCTTACCGCCCTGTACGCCGGGCTTCGGCGTGGTGGTCCAGTTTTCGCGCTTGATCCATTTATTCACCGTTTGCCGACTGTAACCTGTTTCGTTCGCAAGCTCTTCGGGGGTTAACCATTCCTTTTTCACGATGCTGTCCCTGTTTAATACATTAGTTCTACATATTACAGCAAATCGTAACGCGTGAAAGTAAGAGGAAGGGAAATTGCCTTTTGCCTTGTGACAAAAGGCAAAAAAATTACTGCGCAGTGCCTACCGCTTCAGCGGAAGGACGGAAGGCGAGGAAGTAGGCGAGGCCGACAAATACCGCGCCGCCGACGCCGTTGCCCAGAAACACGGCCACGAAGTTCGGCAGATACTCCGCCCAGCTTAGCTGGCCGGCGAAAATAGCCGCAGGCACGATAAACATGTTGGCGACGACGTGCTGGAAGCCGATGGCAACGAAGGCCATAACCGGGAACCACATGCCGAAGATTTTCCCTACCACATCTTTACTGGCGAACGCCAGCCACACCGCCAGGCAAACCAGCCAGTTGCAGCCGATGCCGGAGATAAAGGCGTGCAGGAAGTCGGCGTGCACTTTCGCGCTGGCGATGGCGACGGTCTTCTTCAGGTAGTCGCCTTCAGTCATACCGAGCATATGGCCGAAGAACCAGGCGATGGCCAGGCTGCCGATAAAGTTGGCGATAGTGACCCAGAACCAGTTGCGCAGCACGGCGAAACCGCTGATGCGACGCGCAAACCAGGCGACCGGCATAGTCATCATATTGCCGGTCAGCAGTTCGCCGCCCGCCAGTACGGTCAGGATCAAACCCACCGGGAAGACGGCAGCGCCCAGCAGGCCGCCGAACGAGCCCCAGTCCGCCGGCAGCGAGTTAATCACATGCAGGTCAAGCAGAAAGCCGGTGGCGATAAAGGCGCCAGCCATAAAACCAAGAATTAATAACGTTGGAATAGAGGCGCGGCTTTTAGTGACGCCAGCCTGAATCGCCAGTTGAGCGATCTCTTTAGGTGAATGCAGCGACATAGTATCTCTAATATTATTGATAGTTGTGACAGGGATGGTGTTGTAATAAGGCGTGGGCAGCGATGACCACTTAATTAGCGGGCTAAGTTTTACACGGCTTTTAACGGAAAACAAGAAAAATCCTAAAGGCTGTTTAACCGTAATTTAACCTGACGCGACGGGCAAAGAGGGGGCGAGACGCCCTATTGTTTAACCTCTTCTTTCGCACTCAATAAAAGCGGCTGAAAACAGCGCGATGCGGGATTTGCCGCCTTTTTCAGCGATCAAACGCAGTTTTTGATTTTGCCGTTGACACCCTGAGGGCGGTTTCATATTATGCCGTCCGTCGAGAACATCCGACGGTTTTTTCGGTTCGGGGCTATAGCTCAGCTGGGAGAGCGCCTGCATGGCATGCAGGAGGTCAGCGGTTCGATCCCGCTTAGCTCCACCAAATCGCATCCCAACGATTTGGCACTGAAAAAACGATTCCAGATGTGGGGGTATAGCTCAGCTGGGAGAGCGCTTGCATGGCATGCAAGAGGTCAGCGGTTCGATCCCGCTTATCTCCACCATTTTCTTAGTCCTGATCTCTCAGGCAGCTTCTTAAATCATCTGCAAATCTTACGCAAGCATGGCTGCGCGCAAAAAAAGAGCGACATCGCTGCCGCCCTGTTTACTTACGCCGTTACGCTTTGCTTCTCCGGCTGCAGCACGCGAAAGCCATGCGTGCCGTCGCGGTCCAGCTGCGCCACCAGACCATACTCCCAGTCAAGATAGGCCTGCATTACCGCCGGTTCGATATCGGTGCCTTCATAGGGGCGGCGATAGCGATCGATGGCGGGGGAGAGCAGCGTCTCTTCGTTAGCGTCGGTCGGTAGCCCGGCGCTGCGCCAGGCGGCATTGCCGCCTTCCAGCACAAAGACCGGCTTACCGGTCAGCGTCGCCACCTGTTGCACGGCATAACCCGCCAGCAGGCTGCTGCCGCAGGTCAGGACATAGCGTTCGGCTGGCGGCAGCGCAGCCTTGCCCTGTTGTTGCAGCGTCGAGCGCAGTAGCCAGGCGGCGCCGGGGATATGACTTTTAACGTGGTTGGCGCGCGTGGTGAAATCCAGCACCTGAGTATCGCCCTGCTTTATCCAGTCGTTCAGCTGCTGCGGAGAGATCGTCTCGGCCACAGGCGCTGCCGGCACCTGCGCCGTCCAGCCGCCAGTGGCGCTGAAGTCCTGTGGTTGCAGCCCCTCCAGCACGGCGACTTCCCAGCCCATCTGCGCCAGCCAGGAGGCCGTTATGCTGGCGCGTACCCCGTCGTTGTCAGCCAGCACGATACGCGCGCCGCGCACGCTGGCGTAGTGATCGGTCTCCTGCACCAGCTGTCCGCCCGGCACGTGACGACTACCCGGCAGATGCCCGGCGGCGTACTCGTCGGCGTCGCGCACGTCGAACAGATAGGTCGTGCGCGCCTCCTGCCGCCAGTGCGCCAGCGTCGTCGCGTCGATGCGCGCCACCCCGGCGCGATCCGCCACCTGACGCGCCTGCGCCGCCGCATGACGCTGCGCGGTTTCGCTGACGGCGCCGTAGCGGCGGCTCTGCTGCTGCTCAAGCGCCAGACCGGCCAGCGCCCAGCCGATGGTGCCGTTGCGCAGCGCGTAGACCGGATTGCGGATGCCCGCGTTCACCAGCGTCTGGGTGCCGATAATGCTGCGCGTGCGGCCTGCGCAGTTGACGATCACCGTGGTAGCGGGAGAGGGCGCGATATCGCGCACGCGCAGCACCAGTTCGCCGCCCGGTACGCTGATGCTGCCGGGAATCGACATGGTGTGGTATTCATCAAAGCGGCGGGCGTCGAGCACCACCACGTCGGCTTTGTCGCGCAGCAGCGCATCGACCTCTTCGGCCGCCAGCGACGGCGTATGATTGTGGTGTTCCACCAGCTCGCCAAACGCCTTGCTCGGCGAATTCACATCGATAAACAGCTCGCCGCCCGCCGCCTTCCAGCCGGCCAGATCATCTTTCAGCAGCGTGATATTGGTGTAGCCCCAGGCCGCCGCGCGCTCCGCCGCCGTCTGCGCCAGCCCTTCGCCGTTGTCGTAAAGCGTAATCGCCGTATCGCGGCGAGGAAGGCGATCCAGCCACTCCAGCTCCAGCTTTGAGAGCGGAATGTTTACCGCGAACAGCGGATGCCCTTGCGCATAGAGCGCCTCGTCGCGTACGTCTACCAGCGCCACTTCCTGCTGCTGGCGCAGCGCCTGCTGAATCTCTGCGGCGTCGCGCAGAGGAAAAGTTTTAGCCATGTGAAAGATCCCAGATGTTAGGCAAGTAGCGATTGCTGTAGCCGGAGATAAAAGGTTTTTCGCTGCCGTCTTCGCGATAAACCGCCCGTTTGACCGCGCCGATATTGGCGCCGTAGACGTGAATGCTGACAGAGACGCGATCGTCGAAGGCGTTGCTGACGCGATGGATATCGCCGACGCGCGGCGAGACCGCGTCAATTTCGCCAGGTTCCAGACGAACCGGCGTGCCGTCCGCCGCCAGCGCGCCGTTTTCCGCTTTGAAGCCCTGCGACACTTCCGCGCCGCGCAGCATGCCGATCAATCCCCAGACGCGATGATCGTGCACCGGCGTCTGCTGGCCTGGCCCCCAGACAAAGCTCACCACCGAAAAGCGCTGCTGCGCGTCGGCATGGAGCAGATACTGCTGATAGTGCTGCGGATGCGGCTGGGCGAACGCCTCGTCCAGCCAGTCGTCGTGCAGCAGCAGCGGGCGCAGCAGCTCGCTGCCGCGCGCCAGAATAGTCGCCTCGTCCGGCTGCCGATCGAGCAGCGCGGCGAGCTGCGCCACAAAGTCGCGCAGCCGCTGGTGGTTAAGGTCGCTCACGATTTGTTCTCCTGATAGTGCCGCGCCACCTGATTGGCGCCGCTCGCCAGGCTGAAATCGAAGGCGTCGCTGACGTTGACCGCCTTCGGCAGCACCTGATAGCGATGGAAAAAGTCGGCGGATTTCTGCAGCGTCGCGATAAGCGAGGGATCGAACACCAGCGGGCGAATGCGCGCGTCGTCGATCCAGCTGCTGGTGATGGCGGTCGGCATATTCAGCGTCTTGCTCAGCGCCTGGGCGAGCGGCTGCGGATGCTGCGCCGCCCAGACCTGCGCTTTCGCCAGCCGCGTCAGCAGATCGGCGATAGCTTTACGCTTCTCCGGATTGGCCAGCGCCTCTTTGCGCGCCAGCGCATAGGAGTAGCCCGACATAATGCCGTTGCCGCCGCCCTGCGGCACGCGCACCGTGCCGTCGATTTGGGTCGAGGTGGCGATATAGGGCTCCCACGGCGCCCAGGCGGAAACCGCGCCGGAGGTCAGCGCCGCGCGACCATCCACCGGGCCGAGGAAGCGCAGCGTCACCTCATCGGGTTTCAGGCCGGCGCGTTCCAGCAGGCCCAGGATCAGATAGTGTCCCCAGCCGCCGCGGTTGACGGCGATCTGCTTGCCTTTCAGATCCTTCAGGCTCTGGATCCCGGCGTCGGGACGCGTCAGCAGCGCGATGCTGTCGGGGTTGTTCTGCCAGGCGCCGACCGCTTTAACCGGCGCCCCTGCGGCATAGACGAACAGAAAGGGCAGGTCGCCGGTAAAGCCGACGTCCAGCGCCCCCGCATTCAGCGCCTCCTGCACCGGCGCGCCGGAGTCGAAGGCGGTGAGCTTCAGATCGTAAGGCAGATTATCGAGCTCGCCGGAGGCTTTCAGCGAGGCGAAGCGATCCCCTTTGACATCGCCGAGCCGCAGCGTCACTTTTTCAGCGGCGAAAGCGGAGTTGAGGCTCAGCGCCAGCGCGACGCCGGCGAACAGGGCGGCGAGACGCATCAGGCGCTCCTCTTAACGCGCGTCAGCGCGGCGACTTTTTCGCGCGTCAGCGGCAGCAGCTCGCGGCCGTACTCAACTGCGTCGTTTAGCGGATCGAAGCCGCGGATCAGCACGCTGTCGATGCCCAGGTTGTAGTAATCCAGCAGTGCGTCGGAGACCTGATCCGCCGTGCCCACCAGCGCGGTGGAGTTGTAGCCGCCGCTCACCAGCTTCGCGACGCCGGTCCACAACACTTTATCGTGGCGGTCGCCTGCGTTAGCCGCCGCCAGCAGGCGCTGTGCGCCGACGCTCTGCGGTTTTGGCAGGCCGAAGGTGTAGCCCGATTCGGCCAGCTGCTTCTGCGCCGTTTGATAAATGTGTTCCGCGCGTTCCCAGGCCTCTTTCTCGGTCTTGCCGATAATCGGGCGGAAAGAGATATTGAATTTAATGTCGCGGCCTCTTTTCGCGGCAGCGGCGCGCACGGTTTGCACGGTTTCCGCCGCGCCCTGCAGCGGCTCGCCCCACAGCGCGAAGACGTCGGCGTGACGCGCGGCGACCTCGATCGCCTCCGGCGAAGAGCCGCCGAAGTAGACCGGCAGCTTGCTCTGCAGCGGCTTGATGGCGGAAAAAGCCTGTTCAGCCTGGTAAAACTCGCCTTTATGGTCCCAGGCTTCCGCCGAGGTCAGGCTCTTGTTCAGCACGTGGAGAAATTCGTCGGTACGCGCGTAGCGTTCCGCCTTGTTGAGGAAGTCGCCGTCGCGGCGTTGTTCGCTGTCGCTGCCGCCGCTGATGATATGCACCGCCAGTCGTCCGTCGGTCAGGTGATCGAGCGACGCCAGCTTGCGCGCCGCCAGCGTCGGCGAGACGAAGCCGGGACGGTGCGCCAGTAAAAATTTAATGCGCGAGGTGTTCGCAGCGGCGTGCGCCGTCACTAAAAAACCGTCTGGTTGATCGGACCAGTAGCCCACCAGAATCCGATCGAATCCCGCCTCTTCGTGGGCGCGAGCGAAATCGGCTATATAGTTTTTATCGAATAACGGCCCGCTGGCCGGAATGATTTCAGAGGCCAGACGATGGCCGATCATGCCCAGAAATTGAATGCTCATGCGCTTCTCCCGATGTTGAGTAATGAAAAAACTACGGGGCGACGGGCAGGAGATGAAATTCGATATTGTGCAAAGGATTTGCGGGAATCGGGGAAGGGCGGCGCCGCGCGGCTGAGACGGCGCGGCAGGCGTTATATCAAGCAGGAATAATTAAGAATAAGGGCGAGAACCCGTCTCGCCCTTCTTATCAGAATGCCAGCACCAGTCCGGCGATAGCGGCGGAGAGCACGCTGACCAGCGTGGAGCCGTAGAGCAGTTTCAGGCCGAAGCGCGACACCACGTTGCCTTGCTCTTCGTTCAGACCCTTAATGGCGCCGGCGACGATGCCGATAGACGAGAAGTTGGCGAACGAGACCAGGAACACCGACAGGATGCCTTCAGAGTGCGGCGAAATCTGGCCCGCCAGCTTCTGCAGATCCATCATCGCGACGAACTCGTTGGAAACCAGCTTGGTGGCCATAATGCTGCCGACCTGCAGCGCTTCATGAGCCGGCACGCCCATCACCCAGGCGAACGGATAGAAGACGTAGCCCAGCACGCCCTGGAAGCTGATGCCGAAGATAACATCGAACAGCGCGTTCAGGCCAGAAATCAGCGCGATAAAGCCGATCAGCATCGCCGCGACGATAATCGCCACGCGGAAGCCGGCGAGGATATATTCGCCCAGCATCTCAAAGAAGCTCTGGCCTTTATGGATATCCTGCAGCTGCAGATCCTCTTCGCTGTCGACGCGGTAAGGGTTGATCAGCGACAGCACGATAAAGGTGCTGAACATGTTAAGCACCAGCGCGGCGACCACATACTTCGGCTGCAGCATGGTCATATAGGCGCCGACGATCGACATGGAAACGGTCGACATCGCGGTCGCGGCCATAGTGTACATGCGGCGCTGCGACATTTTGCCGAGGATATCCTTATAGGCGATAAAGTTTTCTGACTGTCCCAGAATCAGAGAGCTGACGGCGTTAAAGGATTCCAGCTTGCCCATGCCGTTAATTTTAGACAGCACGGTGCCGATACCGCGGATCACCCACGGCAGAATGCGGAAGTGCTGCAGAATGCCGATCAGCGCGGAGATAAAGACGATCGGGCAGAGCACGTTCAGGAAGAAGAAGGCGAGGCCTTTGTCATTCATGTTGCCGAACACGAAGTTGGTGCCTTCGCCCGCATACTTGAGCAGATGATCGAACAGGCCGGCGAAGCCCTTCACGAATCCGAGACCCGCCTCGGAATTGAGGAAGAACCACGCCAGCAGCACTTCAATGACCAGAAGCTGGACAATGTAGCGAATACGAATACTTTTACGGTCGTGGCTGACGAGTAACGCCAGCACGCCTACCACCACCAGTGCTAAAAGGAAGTGCAAAATATGGGACATGCTTGCTCCAGATTTGAGGAGGGTTGTAATTTGCTGCGTATTCTATGTAACGCGTTACTTAAAAACGAGATCAAATCCACATTATAAGGATTCGCTATCACCCCTTTTCTCAGAAAACTCTCACCAGTCACAGCCTGTTCACAAATTGTTCACGCCTAATATCCACAAATTTATTGTCTATAATATGTCCGAAGCGTAGAGTGAGATGCATTGCACATTTTTTAGCAAGTCTCGCTTTACCGTAAGGTATAGCAATGGCTATACTTTATAGCATCATCTATCACAACGATAACGATAACCTCATTTCACTTGCCGCGATCAGGCCATAAGCTGCCATGGTTAAACGCGTTCAGACAGGTAGAGAAATATGTTTGAGAGCCGTACCGCCGAGCGCGCCGCTCGCGGAGCCCGAAAAATCAAGCTCGCGCTGCTGGGGCCGGCCTTTATCGCCGCCATCGGCTATATCGATCCAGGCAACTTCGCCACCAATATTCAGGCGGGCGCAGCCTATGGCTATAAGCTGCTGTGGGTGGTGGTCTGGGCCAATATCATGGCGATGGTCATACAGCTGATGTCCGCCAAGCTCGGTATCGCCACCGGTAAAAATCTGGCTGAGCATATTCGCGATCGCTTTCCGCGTCCGGCGGTCTGGTTCTACTGGGTGCAGGCGGAAATCATCGCCATGGCGACCGATCTGGCGGAATTTATCGGCGCGGCGCTCGGCTTTAAGCTGCTGCTCGGCATTTCGCTGCTGCAGGGCGCGGTGTTGACCGGCGTGGCGACCTTTCTGATCCTGATGCTGCAAAGCCGCGGCCAGAAGCCGCTGGAGCTGGTGATCGGCAGCCTGCTGCTGTTCGTGGCGGCGGCCTATATCGTCGAGCTCTTCTTTTCCCAGCCGAAGGTCAGCGAGCTGGTGACCGGCATGGCGCTGCCGTCATTGCCCACCTCCGAGGCGGTCTTCCTGGCGGCCGGCGTACTGGGCGCGACCATTATGCCGCACGTCATCTATCTTCACTCGGCGCTGACGCAGGGCGGCGAAAGCGGCAACAAAAGCCAGCGCTACTCCTCCACCAAGCTGGATGTGGCCATCGCCATGACCATCGCCGGTTTTGTTAATCTGGCGATGATGGCGACCGCCGCCGCCGCGTTCCACTTCAGCGGCCACAGCGGCATCGCCGAACTGGATCAGGCCTATCTGACGCTGACGCCGCTGCTTGGCCATGCGGCGGCGACGGTATTCGGCCTGAGCCTGGTCGCAGCGGGCCTCTCCTCTACCGTGGTAGGCACCCTGGCCGGTCAGGTCGTGATGCAGGGCTTTATCCGCTTTCATATTCCGCTCTGGGTACGCCGTCTGGTCACTATGCTGCCCTCATTTATCGTGATTATGGCGGGCTGGGATCCGACGCGCATTCTGGTTATGAGCCAGGTGCTGCTGAGCTTCGGCATCGCGCTGGCGCTGGTGCCGCTGCTCTCCTTTACCGGCAACCGCGAGATTATGGGCGAGATGGTCAATTCGCGCCTGATGCAGAACGCCGGTCGCGCCATCGTGGTGCTGGTGGTGGCGCTCAACGCCTATTTGCTGATTGGCGAAATCCTCGACCTGTAAAGGCTGCTGAAAGCTGGCCCGATCTATCCCGGGCCAGCTTCGTTTTTAACCTCCCGTGCCGCCGCCTTAACCGTCCGCCTCAACTCATCTACTCTCGATATGCAGCCGTTTTCTCTTCTCTTACAGGAGTCAGGATATGCATGCACTGGTAGTGGTCGCCCATCCCGATCAAGATTCTTTTACCCACGCCGTCGCGCGAACGCTAACCAGCGAGATTCGCGCGCCGCACACGTTTGAAATCGCCGACCTGATAGCAGAGGGCTTCGATCCGCGCTACGCCGCTGCCGATCTCGCGCTGTTTCGCAGTGAGGCCGCGCCGCCCGCCGATGTGCTGGCCGAGCAAAAACGCATTGACGGCGCCGATGCGCTGGTGCTGGTTTATCCCGTTTACTGGTGGTCGTTTCCCGGCGTGCTGAAAGGCTGGATCGATCGCGTCTTTACCCACGGCTGGGCATATGAAGAGACGCCCGACGGCAAAATCGATAAAAAGCTGAGTCGTTTGCAGGTACATCTGCTGGGAATCGGCGGAGCGAATCTGCGCACCTATGCGCGGCGCGGCTATTATGCCGCGATGCGCACGCAGATCGACGAGGGCATTTTTGACTATGTCGGCGCAGCGGTGAAAACGTCGGAGCTGATCTTGCTGCCTGACGCCGACTCGCCGGAGGCACATCTGAAAACGGCGCGGCAAATCGGACATCGGCTGTTCGCGGAGTAAAGGCCGCTTTGCGCGCGCTATCGCGCAGCGGCCTTTAGCCGTGCCGCCGCGTCATCAGTGATGGTGGTGGTCGTGACGATCGTGGCGGTCGTGGCGGTCGTGATGGCGCTGCGCTTCGCGCCAGTGGTGGCGACGTTCGCGTTCATGCCAACGTCGCTCGCGCTCCCACTGCTGATGACGGCGCCACTCTTCATGGCGCCACCAGCGATGGTTGTTGTACTGATAGCGGTCGTTCCACCAGCGTGGCTCGCGCCAGCGGCCGCCGTCCCAGTAATAGCCACGGCGATCCTGGTCTCCCAGGTGCAGCGTTACGCCCGGCGCCAGGCTGATAGAGGCACCGTCAGCCTGAGCGCTGTGGATCGCCAGAGGCGACAGGCAGGTCAGCAAAGCAGCAAAAATAGCAAATTTCATCTTATTCTCCTTATCAGCGACAGTGCCGCTGCGATGCAGGCGTGAAGCCCGCGCATTGCTTGTGTGGCAAGTTGAGTGTCGCTGACAATTGTGAGGAAAATCGGAAGAAAAAGGGGATTGAGACAATTCTGTTCGCAGCAATGCCCGGCGCGGCGGCCGGGCAGGCAAAGATTAAATCAGCACGCCTTCGATAGCGGAGAGCTCGGCGATGGTAAAGTGGCGATTGGCCAGCATCTCCACCGCGTCGTCGATTTGCGCGGTTTTGCTGGCGCCGATCAGCACAGAGGTGACGCGCGCGTCGCGCAGCGTCCACGCCAGCGCCATCTGCGCCAGCTTCTGGCCGCGCTGCTGCGCAATCTCATTCAGCTTGCGCACTTTCTCCATCTTCTCGTCGGTAAGCTGATCTTCACGCAGGAACTTGCTGCCGCTCGCCACGCGCGAATCGTCGGGAATACCCTGCAGATAGCGGTCGGTCAGCACGCCGCCCGCCAGCGGAGAGAAGGCGATGCAGCCGACGCCGTTGTCGCCAAGCGTTTCCAGCAGGCCGTTTTCCGGGCCGCGTTCAAACATCGAATAGCGCGGCTGATGGATCAGGCAGGGCGTGCCGAGATCGCGCAGGATGGCAATCGCTTCCGCCGCGCGATCCGCCGGATAGTTAGAAATAGCGGCATAGAGCGCTTTACCCTGGCGCACCACCTGATCCAGCGCGCGCATGGTCTCTTCCAGCGGCGTTTCCGGATCCGGACGATGGTGATAGAAGATGTCCACATACTCCAGCCCCATGCGCTTCAGGCTCTGATCGAGGCTGGAGATAAGGTATTTCCGCGAGCCCCAGTCGCCGTACGGGCCGTCCCACATGGTGTAGCCCGCTTTGGTGGAGATCACCAGCTCGTCGCGAAAGGCGCGAAAGTCTTCGCGCAGGATGCGGCCGAAGTTCTCTTCCGCCGAACCCGGCGGCGGGCCGTAGTTGTTGGCCAGGTCAAAATGGGTAATGCCGCGATCGAATGCGTGGCGCAGCAGCTCGCGGCTGTTGTCGACGCGCGTGTTGTCGCCAAAGTTGTGCCACAGGCCAAGCGAAATTGCGGGCAGCTTTAGCCCGCTGCGGCCGCTGCGGCGATATTCCATCTGCTGATAACGACCGGGATGCGGAAGGTAGGTCATACGGCTTTCCTGTCAAAGGGAAGAATTTTCAAGCGCAAGGATAGCAGTGTATGCGTTTACACACAGTCACAATGGATCGCAGATCGCATACTTACAGAATAATCCCCCATCGTAACGCCGGGTTGCCAATTTTTTGTTCAGTCGATTGCGCTGCTTTCTCGCCGCTTTGGCAGCATAGCGGATACTCAAACCAGACACTGGTGAAAGGAGTGGCATATGCAACGCTTTACCGTAGGAGATTATCTGCTGGCGCGCCTTCAGGAGATCGGCGTCGGTCATCTGTTTGGCGTGCCGGGCGACTATAACCTGCAGTTTCTCGATCGCGTGATCGCCCATCGGGATATCGGCTGGGTCGGCTGCGCCAACGAACTCAACGCAGCCTATGCGGCGGACGGTTATGCGCGCTGTCGCGGCGCGGCGGCGTTGCTGACCACCTTCGGCGTCGGCGAACTGAGCGCCATCAACGGCACGGCCGGCAGTTTCGCCGAATATCTGCCGGTGATCCATATTGTGGGCGCGCCCGCAAGCGGGGCGCAAAAGCGCGGCGACTGCGTGCACCATACGCTGGGCGACGGCGACTTCCGTCACTTTCTGCGCATGGCGGGCGAGGTCAGCGCAGCGACGGCGCAGCTCAGCCCGGGCAACGCCACGGCGGAAATCGATCGGGTGCTGGCCACGGCGATGCGCGAACAGCGGCCGGGCTACCTGATGCTGGCGGTCGATGTCGCGGAGGCCGAGGTGGCGCCGCCCGCCGCGCCGCTCGACGCCGCGCCGGGTTCCAGCGAACAGGCGCGCCAGGCGTTTCGCGCCGCCGCCGAACGGCTGCTGCAACCGGCGCGGCGGGTGGCGCTGCTGGCTGATTTTCTCGCCGCGCGCTGGCGGCGGCAGGCGGCGCTGGCCCGGCTGCGTCGGCTGCGCGCCGTTCCCTGCGCCACGCTGCTGATGGGCAAAGGCGTGCTGGACGAGCGCCAGCCGGGCTACGTCGGCACTTACGCCGCTGCGGGCAGCGAGCCCGGCATCTGCGAGCTGATTGAGCAGACCGATGTAACAATCTGCGTCGGCGTGCGCTTCACCGATACTCTGACGGCGGGCTTTACCCAAAATTTTACCGCCTCGCAGCTGATCGATCTGCAGCCTTTCGCCGCCAGCGTTGCCGGGGAGCGCTTCGGGCCGCTCAACATGGCGGATGCGCTAAGCGAGCTGGAGGCGCTGTTCGCGCGCTACGGCGCGGGCTGGGCGCTGGCGCCGCAGGTGCAGCCGGTCGAGACGGCAGACGCGCGCGACAATATCAGCCAGAGCGCTTTCTGGCAGGCGATGCAGCGCTTTCTCCAGCCAGGCGACATTATTCTCGCCGATCAGGGCACCGCCGCATTCGGCGCGGCGGCGCTGCGCTTGCCCAGCGGGGCGCAGCTGGTGGTGCAGCCGCTCTGGGGCTCCATTGGCTATACTCTACCGGCAGCCTTCGGCGCGCAGACCGCCGCGCCCGCGCAGCGGGTGATCCTGATTACCGGCGACGGCTCGGCGCAGCTGACTATTCAGGAGCTGGGATCGATGCTGCGCGACGGGCAAACGCCGATTATTTTCCTGTTGAACAATGAGGGCTATACGGTGGAGCGCGCCATCCACGGCGCAACGCAGCGTTATAATGATATCGCGCAGTGGAACTGGACCGCGCTGCCGCAGGCGCTTTGTCTGCATGGACAGGCGCAGAGCTGGCGCGTCACCGAATGTGTGCAGCTGGATGAGGTAATGGCGCGTCTGCAGGCGCCCGACTACCTGACGCTGGTCGAGGTCGTGATGCCTAAAGACGATCTGCCGCCGCTGTTGCATAAAGTGACGGCTTGCCTCGCGCAACGCAACGGAGGGTAAGATTCGGAGTGTTGCCGCTGTCAAGCGGCTTGCCGGACGGGTAGGCTGTGCTCACCACCTTCAACGCTCGTCTTTTGTCGCGGCGAGCGTTGTTGTTTTACCGGCAGACTTTTATAGTGTCCTGCATCTTAGGGACCCCAAGCGGAGCAACAAAAGAATGACAACTTATGCCCTGGTCGGCGACGTCGGCGGCACCAACGCCCGACTCGCCCTGTGTGAGGTGGAAACCGGCAGCATCTCCCAGGCCCAAACATTCTCAACTTCAGATTATGACAGCCTCGAAGCCGTCATCCGCCACTATCTTGGCGAGCAGCTGCAAAACGTTAAAGACGGCTGCATCGCCATTGCTTGTCCTATCACGGAAGACTGGGTCGAAATGACCAACCATGACTGGGCTTTTTCCACCAGCAAAATGAAAGCCAGCCTTGGCTTCGATCATCTTGAAATCATTAACGACTTCACCGCCGTTTCCATGGCGATCCCTATGCTGAAGGCTGAGCATGTGATTCAGTTCGGCGGCGGCGAGCCGGTGAAGGATAAGCCTATCGCGATTTACGGCGCGGGCACCGGCCTGGGCGTCAGCCATCTGGTGCACGTCGACCGTCGCTGGGTCAGCCTGCCAGGCGAGGGCGGCCACGTTGACTTCGCCGCCAACAGCGATGAAGAAGATTTGATTCTGGAAGTGCTGCGCGCCGAGCTGGGCCACGTTTCCGCAGAGCGCGTGCTTTCCGGCGCCGGTCTGGTGAACCTCTACCGCGCTATCGTGAAGGCGGATAACCGCGTGCCGGAAAACCTCAAGCCGAAGGATGTCTCTGAACGCGCGCTCGCCGATAGCTGCACCGACTGCCGTCGCGCGCTGTCGCTGTTCTGCGTGATTATGGGACGTTTTGGCGGCAATCTGGCGCTGAATCTCGGCACCTTCGGCGGCGTCTATATCGCCGGCGGCATCGTGCCGCGCTTCCTGGAGTTCTTTAAGGCTTCCGGCTTCCGCGCCGCCTTTGAGGATAAAGGACGCTTCCGCGACTACGTTTCCCGCATTCCGGTCTATATGATCACCCACGATCAGCCTGGCCTGCTGGGCGCTGGCGCGCATCTGCGGCAGACGCTGGGGCGTATTCTGTAGCGTCTATCAAAACGGCCTGCGGGCCGTTTTTTTATTTGCTCTCCGCTGCATATCACCCGCTGGCTGGCATTTACGCGAACTGTTTTTCTACAGGCGCATCAGCTCGCGAAAGCGTTTTACTTTGCTGCGGCTGACCGGCACCTGAAACGCCAGATCGCGCAGTTTCAGCAGGTAGGTATTGTTAAACCAGGGTTCGATCTCAGAGATTTTGCTCAGGTTCACGCAGTAAGAGCGATGACAGCGGAAAAAGCGCTGCTCCGGCAAACGGGCGCAGAATTCGCTGATGCTCATCGACATCACATAGGCCTCGCGCCGCGTATAGACGAACGTCAGCTTCTCATGCGCCTCCACGTAATAGATATCGTCAATGTCGGTCACGATAATGCGCTCATCCTTCACCAGATTCACCGTCTGCGGGCCGTGGTCGACCGGCGTCTGGGCGACGCTCTGCTGCTGCCCGACCGCTTCCAGCTTGTTAAGCATGGTGACGATGCGCGCTTCGTGATAGGGTTTGAGAATATAGTCAAAGGCTTCCAGCTCGAAAGCCTCTACCGCATGATCTTTCCAGGCGGTGATAAACACAATCAGCGGCCGCTGCGCGAACTGGTGAATATTTTGCGCCAGCAGCATGCCGTCCAGCGACGGGATATTGATATCGAGAAAAATGACGTCGACCCGATGCTGCTGCAAATATTTCAGCACCTCCAGGCCGTCGTCGAAACAGGCCTCGATCTCAATCTTGCTGTGCTGCTGGATCATCCAGCTCAGTTCCTGCTGCGCCAGAAATTCGTCTTCGACAATAATGGCTTTCATTGCACGCTCTCCGCGACGGCAAGCGGCGACTCGGTTAGCAACTCTCCGCTTTTGCTCAGGGTAAAGGCGATTTCGGTGCCGGGCTGCAGCCGGGTAATGTCGAGCCCCTGACCGGTCAGCAGTTTGACGCGGTGATGCACATTCAGCAGGCCGATCTTATTGCCCGGCATCTCATTATTCGCCACGCGACGCATCACTTCGTCGCTGATGCCCGGCCCGGTGTCGCGCACGGCGATACGCACCCGATCGCCGCAGGCCTTAACGCTGAGCGTCACCACGCCTTTGCCGCGGCAGGGCTGAATGCCGTGCACGATGGCGTTCTCCACCAGCGGCTGGATCAGCAGGCTGGGCAGCGAAAAGTGAAGATCGTCGTCAATGTCGTAGATCATCGACAGCTTGTCGCCAAAACGCGCCTGTTCGATGGCGATATAATCTTTTACCTGCCACAGCTCGCGTTTGATATCGATCGTCTCGTCGTCGTTAAGCTCAAGGTTGTAGCGCAGATAGCGGGAAAGGTTAATCACCAGCTGGCGCGCCGTATCGGGATTAAGGCGGATAGAGGAGTTGATGGCGTTCAGCGCGTTAAAGAGAAAATGGGGATTGATTTTGCTCTGCAGGGCGCGCAGTTCCGCTTTATTCGCCATTTCGCGCAGCTGCTCGGCGCGCGATACCTCCAGCTGGGTCGAGATCAGCTGCGACAGGCCGATCGCCATCTCTTTCAGCGAGCCGGTAATGCGGTGCGCGCGGCGATAGTAAATCTTCAGGGTGCCGGTAACTTTGCCTTGCTCACGCAGCGGAATAACGATCATCGAATGAATATCCCTGGTGCGATGCGCCTCATCGTTGTTCTTGATGATGATTTTTCCGCTGGCCATCGCCTGCGCGGTGGTGGGGCTAATGCCGTCGTCGCCGTTCTGGTAGTTCTGCTCGCCGTAGCCGACGTAGGCGAGAATATGGGTCTTGTTGGTAATAGCGACGGCGTCGGCGTTGATATCGTCACAGATAATGGTGCAGATGCGGCGCAGCGAGTCGCTGTTGACGTCGCGAAACAGCGGCAGGGTTTTATTGGCTATCTCCAGCGCCAGCTTGGCCTGTCGCGCCGCAATCGCCTCTTTTTCGCCTTCGACGCTCTGCACCAACAGCACAATCAGGCCGATGCTCGACGCGCCGAGGATCATCGGCAGCGCAATCTCCGACACAATCGCCAGGCCAAGCGACATCGGCTTCGCCCACAGCACGATCAGCAGCATGGTGAGGCTTTCGCACAGCATGCCGCCGATGATGCCGACGCGCCAGCGCTGCGCTTTGGGCACGCGGCGGTTAATGGCGCCGGCCACGCAGCCCGCAATAATGCTGGTGATCAGGCAAGGTACCGAGGTGACGCCGTGAATGTCGATCAGAAAACGGTGCAGCCCGGCGATCGCGCCGGTGACGATGCCGACCCAGGGGCCAAACAGGATGCCGCCGGCCATCACCGCGATCACCCGCACGTTCAGCAGCGAGCCGTCGACGTGAATGCCCGACCAGGTGCTGAAAAGCGCAAACAGCGAAAAAATGGCAATAACGGCCGCTTTCTCCAGCGGCGCATGTTCATCTTTTTGCAGCAGCTGGCGGAAAAGCCGGGTGCGGGTCAGGAAGAAGAGGCAGATCAGCATCAGGGCGGCGCGGTCAAACACCGCCAGCAGCATATCGAAGTGAGAGATCACAGCCAGCCTTCAGGTCATAACAGAGAGAGGCCTATGATAAAAAATGTGATCGCGATGCGCCAGTGTGCAAAAAGAGTGAGCGCTTCCTTCATGTTGTGGATCAATTTTCATGGCTGAAATGGTAAAAAGGGGAAACCTGAGTCGTAAAACAGGGAAGGTTTTTCATTCGCCGCTGGCGGTGAGCCGATAGTGTTTTTTTATTCAGACAGCCGTTATGGCTATCTGCACCGGGAGTAATTTCATGCAGTTAATCACGCCGCGTCTTACCCTCACCACCCTTAAGCCCGAAGACTGGCTGCTGTTCCGTGCCGTGCATGAAGACGTGGCCACCATGACCTGGGTCAGCGAAATTCCTGACGAGGCGGATTTGCGCCAGCGCTTCAACGAACGCCTCGCGCCCTGGCAGGTCAGCAGTTTTCATATGCTCTGCGTGGTGGCGCGCCTGCGCGACAGCGGCGAGCCGATCGGCCTGTTCGGCTGCAGCCCGGAATGGCAGCCTTATCGTCAGGCGGAGGTCGGCTATATGCTGCTGCACCGGTTCTGCGGCCAGGGGTACGGCAGCGAAGCGCTGGCCGGACTGAGCGACTTTCTGCTGAAAGCGGGTTTCCATAAGCTCAAGGCGATGGTGGTAGAAGGAAATGTGGCGTCGCGGCGTATTCTGGAGAAGAATGGCTATGTGCTTGAGGGGACCTTGCGGGATAATTATCTGCTAAACGGCGAATGGGTGAACGATTGGGTGTTTGGCCGCCTGAATCCCGCAGATTAAAAAAATTTTATTCTCCTCTCGACAAGCGCGCGATCGCCGCGTTAAGGTCTTTTTTCGGTCACGGTTGTGACCTGCGTCGCTCGGACGGTCCGGGCGCTTACGTATTCAAGAGGACATTATGGCTGACAACAGCACACCCCGTCGTTTCTCGCGTATCGATCGCCTTCCCCCCTATGTATTTAACATTACCGCTGAGTTGAAGATGGCTGCGCGTCGGCGCGGCGAAGATATCATCGACCTCTCGATGGGGAATCCTGACGGCCCTACGCCGCCGCATATCGTGGAAAAACTTTGCCAGGTGGCGCAGCGTGAAGACACGCACGGCTACTCAACCTCGCGCGGCATTCCCCGCCTGCGCCGCGCCATTTCGCGCTGGTACGCCGAGCGCTATCAGGTAGAGATCGATCCTGAATCCGAAGCTATTGTCACTATCGGATCGAAAGAGGGGCTGGCGCACCTGATGCTGGCGACGCTCGATCACGGCGATACCGTGCTAGTGCCGAATCCCAGCTATCCCATTCATATCTACGGCGCGGTGATCGCCGGCGCGCAGGTGCGTTCGGTGCCGCTGGTGGCGGGCGTCGATTTCTTCGCCGAGCTGGAGCGGGCGATCCGCGAAAGCTATCCGAAGCCGAAAATGATGATCCTCGGCTTTCCGTCGAACCCCACTGCGCAGTGCGTCGAGCTGGACTTTTTCGAACGGGTTATCGCGCTGGCGAAACAGTATAACGTGCTGGTGGTGCACGATCTCGCCTACGCCGATATCGTCTACGACGGCTGGAAAGCGCCTTCGATTATGCAGGTGCCCGGCGCGCGCGACGTGGCGGTAGAGTTTTTCACGCTGTCAAAAAGCTACAATATGGCGGGCTGGCGCATCGGTTTTATGGTGGGCAACAAAGAGCTGGTCGCCGCGCTGGCGCGCATCAAAAGCTATCACGACTATGGCACCTTTACGCCGCTGCAGGTGGCGGCCATCGCCGCGCTGGAGGGCGATCAGCAGTGCGTGCGCGACATCGCCGAGCAGTACAAGCGTCGCCGCGACGTGCTGGTCAAAGGGCTGCATGAGGCGGGCTGGATGGTGGATAACCCCAAAGCCTCAATGTATGTCTGGGCGAAAATTCCCGATCGCTACGCCGCGCTCGGCTCGCTGGAGTTCGCCAAAAAGCTGCTGCAGGAGGCGAAGGTGTGCGTGTCGCCGGGCGTCGGCTTCGGCGACTATGGCGATACCCATGTGCGTTTCGCGCTGATAGAAAACAGCGATCGCATTCGGCAGGCGGTGCGGGGCATTAAGGCGATGTTTCGCGCGGACGGCATTTTGCCGGGCAGCGTAAAAGCGGTAGAAGAAGCAGAGTAAAGCAAAGCGGGGCGACAGCACTGTCGCCCCCTGGCTGGCGCTACAGCATCAGCACGAATGTGCCGAGCCAAAGCAGCGCAAAGAAAGAGATTCCCATCAAGGCGTATTTCACAAACAACTCCTCTGAGCGGTTACGACGATAGCGATCCCAGGCCAGCGCAACGCGAACAGAATGAGAAAAACGCATCAGGTCATCATCGCCTCAGGCATTTTCTCAGGTCGTTCCGAGTAACTCAGAACAGGATCGAACGCTAATTTACGCGTAATTGATCCTAAAATAAATAGCACCAGTGTGAGAGATTCATCACGTTTTTACTCTACTTCAATCTCCGGGATCGCCGACATACCAACCCGCAGCTGCGACAGGTCGGGCTGGTCCGTATCCAGCACGATTTTAACCGGAAGGCGCTGGACGACCTTAGTATAGTTACCTGTCGCATTATCGGGCGAAATTGCCGAGAAGGTCGCGCCGGTCGCGGGCGCGATGCTGTCGACATGGCCGGTGAAATGCTTGCCCGGTAGCGCATCAATGGCGATCTGCACCCGCTGTCCCTGGCGCACATCGCTGAGCTGCGTCTCCAGGAAGTTCGCCGTGATATAGGTCTGCTGCAGCGGCACCACCGCCAGCAGCCGCGTCCCGGCGGAAACGTAGGCGCCGACGCGCGCCGCGCGCTGGCCCACCATGCCATCTACCGGCGCGACGATGCGCGTATAGGAGAGGTTCAAACGCGCCTGATCCACGCTCGCCTGCGCGGCCGCCACGTCCGCCCGCGCCTGACGCACCGCCGCCTGCAGTACGCCTGTCTCTTTCATCGCGGAAGCCACCGCCGCCTGGCTCTGACGCACCGTCGCCGCGGCGGAGCGCTGGGTCGAGCTGGCCTTCTGCTGGTCGTCGGCGGCGATAATGCCGCTTTTATACAGGCGGTTATAGCGATCGGCGTTCTGACCGGCATACTGCGCGGTCGCCTGGCTGGCCGCCAGGGTCGCTTTTGACTGCTCGATGGCCGACTGCTGCTGCTCCAGCTGCGCCTGGCTGCTGAGCAGTTTCGCCTCGCTGACCTGCAGATCCGCCTCGGCGCTCTCGAGCGCCACGCGATAATCGCGATCGTCCAGCGTCGCCAGCACGTCGCCCGCTTTCACCTGCTGGTTATCCTGCACCTTCACCTCGGCGATATAGCCTGACACTTTCGGCGCCACCAGCGTGTAGTCGGCGTTGACGTAAGCGTCGTTGGTGCGGTGATCGTTGCCGGTCAGGGTAGACCAGATAAAAAACGCGATGGCCAGCAGAACCAGCAACAACAGGCTCAGCAGCACGGTTTTTCTCATTACTAAAGCACGCATAATCTTATTTTCTCGATGTCGAAGAGGCAGGTTGAATCAGGGTTTGCGGCGGCCAGACGCGCTTAGGCAGCCAGGCCGTCAGCAGTAATAGCAGCACGGCGAAGGCGATCAGCAGCAGCCAGCTGTCGCTCAGACCGAGCACGGTGGCCTGATGGCGTACCAGCGTGGCGAAGCCGCTCAGGTTCTCGCTGCTGCTGACGCTGCCGTCCATTAGCAGCGGATGGCTGGCGCTGGCGTCGGCGCTGCTCGGCGCGCTCATCAGCCAGGGACGGCTGGCGGCCTGGTCCAGCAAAATGTTGGAGTGGACCTTCTCGCGGTGGCTAAGGAAAACCTCCACCAGCACCGAGGCCGCGACGCTGGAGAAGCCGCGCACGGTATTAAACATCGCCGAGGCGAAGGGGCCTTCCGGCGGCGCCACCACGCTGGTGGCGCTCATCAGAATCGGCAGGATCACCATCGGCTGCCCGAACGCCTGCAACATTTGCAGCGTCCAGAAGTTCTGGCGCGCCCAGTCGCTGGTGATCTGCGCGCTGAGCAGGCAGGCGGTAATCAGCAGCGCGACGCCCGCTGCCAGCACCCAGCGGCAGTCGATCCAGCGGATATTCAGCAGCGCGGCGATCAGCGGCGCGATCAGCAGCTGCGGCAGGCCGACGGTTAACGCCAGCGGCGCGAACTGCAGGGTGCGGAAGCCCTCTACCTGACCAAAGTAGGCGGAGGGCAGCGCCGAGCCGGAGAGCGAGAGGATCAGCACGGTCGCCAGCGCCAGCAGGCCGTGCGTCAGATTGCGGCGCGACAGCATCTGCAGCCGAAACAGCGGCAGCGGGTGAAACCATTCGTTGATCAGAAACACCAGCAACAGCGGGGCGGCGGCCAGCAGCATGGCGGCGATCAGCGGCGACTCGAACCAGTCCAGCCGTTCGCCCTGGGTGAGGGCCAGCACCAGCAGCGCCATGCCGCTGCATCCGGTGAGCATGCCGAACAGGTCAATCTGCTTAAAGCGCTCGAGGCGCAGCGGATCCTGCGGCAGGCCCCAGCCGAACAGCAGCATGGCGAGCAGCATCAGCGGCACTACCTGCCAGAAGACAAACATCCAGCTGACGTCGTCCGTCCAGAACGCCGCCAGCGAGGCGGCCATATTGGGGCCGAAGGTGGCCGTGAGCGCATAGCCGCCCAGCCCGTAGAGCTTAAGCGGCGGCGGCAGAAAGCGCAGCGCCACTGTCATCAGCATCGGCGGCAGCGCGCCGCCGAACAGCCCCTGCAGCACGCGCAGGGCGATAAAGCAGCCGGGCGAAGGCGCCAGCGGCAGCAGAATGCCGCACAGCATAAAGCCGGTCGATACCGTTAGCGAAAAGCGGCGCAGCGAGAAGGTAACGGCAAACCAGGGCGCAATCATCATCGCCGCCACTTCGGCGGCCTGATAGGCCGAGACGATCCAGCTGCCCTGGTCGTAGCTGACGCCGATGGCGGCGCGAATATCCGCCAGCGCGATATCGGTGACGCGGTCGTTAAGGCCTGAGGTCAAGGCGGCGATAAGCACGCCGACCAGGCCCAGCGCCAGGCGAAGCGTAAAGGGGTGCGGCGTCGGCGCAGCAGCAGGCTGAGCGTTCATAGCAGGTTTCTCATTATTATGATGCAGTGTATTGCGATGTGATACAGGCTGCGATTTTACATTTCGATATGCTGTATTGCAATGTGGTACATGCTGTAAATCGTGCCTTTTTCGCGGTAGAGTAGGGCAGCTGAAAAGGACGACTCATGGCAAAACTTCCATCCAGTCGCGAGGATGAAAAATCGGGCGGTATCCAGGTGATCGCCCGCGCGGCAAAAATTCTTAACGCGCTGGGAGAGCACCCCGGCGGCATGAGCCTGGGCGAAATCGCGCAGGCGGTGGATCTGCCGCGCTCTACGGTGCAGCGCATCGTCGCCGCGCTCGATAACGCCCAGCTGGTGCGCAGCAGCGGCGCAGGCGGGTTGCGGCTTGGTCCGGCGCTGCTGAAACTGATCTCCAGCGTGCATACCGACGTCGTCGATCTGGTGCGACCCAAGCTGGAAGCGCTCTGCGCGGCGACCAATGAAACGGTTTCGCTGTCGCGCGCCAGCGGCACGCAGCTGACTATCATTCACCACGTGGTGGCGTCGCGCGAACTGCGCGTGGTGCCGCGCATGGGGCTGAACCTGCCGCTCTACAGCACTTCCGGCGGCCGCGCGCTGCTGGCGCTGGAGTGCGATGACGACGTGCGCCTGATGGTGGGCGAAGCCTACCGCGAGCTAACGGACAAAACCGTCAAAACGCTGCCGCAGCTGATGGCGCTGATTCATGAGGTGCGTAAAACCGGCATCTCCTACGATCGCGGCGAAACCCTTGAAGGTATCTCCACCATGGCGGTGGCGCTGGATACGCTGTTCGGCCGTTTCTCTGTCTCTCTGCTGGTGCCCACGTCGCGTTTTCAGAAAAACGAAGCGGCATATCGCGAAGAGATGCTCAGATGCAAAGAGGCGCTGATACGCGAAATCGGCAAAACTGCCGCTGTTGAAGGATAAACTCTGATGAAAACACTGCTGATGGCTGTTGATAATTCGCCGGTTGCCCAGAAGGTGATCGCCACGGCGATAGAGGAAGCGCTGGCGCACAAGGCGCAGGTTGTGGTGCTCTGCTGTGTCGATCCCGCGTACTCCTCCTGCAACCAGCCGATTGATATTACCGCCGGCGAAGATCCGGAAGATTTCGCCATGGCGCAGGATGAGCAGAACACCGCCGAGCTGGTGGTGCGTCACGCGCTGGCGCCGCTGCTGCGCGCCGGAGTTGACGCGCGCGGGCTGATCGTCGCGGGCGAAGCGGCGGATACTATCGTCGCTCAGTCGCACCAGCTTAACGCGCAGATGATCATTATGGGGCGGCGTCATCTCTCCTCTTTTAACCGCCTGCTAAAGGGCTCGGTGAGCGCGGCGGTGATCGAGCGCGCCCACTGCCCGGTATTAATCGACGTTCGTAAGGATTGAGCAACTTCGCATGACCTCGCTGTGGATCGTCACGCTGGCCGCCTTCGCGCTGCTGGCGCTTATCATCATTGTTCTGATTAAAACCACCCGGCTGCGCGCCTGGCAGGGCGTCGTACTCTTCCTGCTGCCGCTGCTGCTGGCGAACCTGCTCTGGTTCAGCTGGCTGAAGCCGCAGCAGCAGCGCGCCGCGCAGCAGCAGGCGGCGATCGACTATCTGGCGCAAACGCCAGGCTACCGCGTGCTGCAAACGCAGGAGCCGGCACTGTGGCAACTGCTGGTGCAGGAGCTGCAGCTCAAGCTGCGTCTCGGCGAAACGCCGCAGCAGGCGACAGGCGAGCTGCGCGGCTGGCTGGCCGACCTGATTAATCAGCGGCTGATGCGCGCGCCGGATGCGGCCGTGGTCAACTATATCCGCGCCTCGGTCAATGCGATGCAGGCGCTGGGCCAGCGCGATCCGCAACTCTGCTTCCGCTTTCTTTATCCGCAGGTGAGCGGCGGGGTGAATCTGGTGAAAACGCTGTCGCCGGCGCTTAACGCACAGGACGCGGCGGCGATGGAACAGCTCTTGCTGTCGAGTCGCGGCGCCGATTTGCCGGTGGATCAGCCACAGGCGCAGCAGGATCTGCAGCGCATCGTGGCGACGCTCTATAAGAAGTGGGGCGACAAGCTGCAGCAGCTCAATATGCCTGCCGACACCGCGGTCGATCGCTCCTCTATGTGCGCGATGTCTGTCGATCTCTACAGCGCCATCCTCGCATTGCCGGACAAACACGCTGCGAACCTGTTGCGTAGAATGGTGGCTCTCTCTGGCTGACAGGCGAAAAAAAGCCCGCTTAGCGCGGGCTTAAAACCAATCTGAATGTCTTCTTGGGCATAACCTGGTGTGGTGCAGACGCTGTTTTGTCTGAGGGCATCTTCTCACCCTTTTAGCGATAGAGATAACCGTTTGGTAATATCACTTTAATCGGTGAAAACTTACATTTGTGGCGTCAGGTTGGGCAGTTTTCCGATAGCCGGCGCCAGCGCTGCGGCTTAAACTGCCGCAGCAACGAGAGGAAGAAAGAAAAAATGAAATCAATTATCGTCGGCGCGACGGCGCTGTTATTGCTGACCGGCTGTAGCGTCAGCAAACCCGGGGGCTTTGAACGCGTAGATGAAGATCCGAGCGCAAATACGGTGCAGTACCGTTACGATCCGCAGAAATTAAATCGAGATGCGATGGAGCTGGATCTGGCGGATTATTGCGGCAAGAAAGGATTTGATAAGGTGGAAGCGCTAACCCCGCAGGAGAGTCATATTCCTGGGCTGAAAACCAGCTGGTTTCAGTGTAACTACGCGCTGAAAAGCTAATCGAGTTAAATAGTAAAATGAGCGGGTAATATCCCGCCCTTTTTTTATTTTATTATCTTATGCTGTGTGAAATCTTTGCCCTTAGCGGTGATGATGCCAGCCATGCCCGCCGCCGTGATGCCAGCCGCCGCCATGACCTCTGTCGATAATGCACCCGCTCAGCATAGAGATAACGGCAAAAACGGTGGCAACTTTAACGATTTTTTTCACAGAAAGTTCTCCTCTTTTCCGATAGGTACGACATTACGCCGGAATAGTGGAGTGATGATGCAGTGAATGTAGAGTTATTTAGAGAGATATTACGGGATATTTCAGAGCCAGGTCTGAGTAGAGAGGGATTTAATAAGCCTATCGGAACCGGCTGAATAAAAACGATTATCGGCAAGATAATTCTGAAAAGCAAGCGCGGCGTTTTTACCCGCTGGAGCGAATTCAGACTAAAGTATGCTGATGCGAAATAAAAAGGAGCGATGATGAAGCCTGAAGTAAAAAATGTACTGGCGTTGCAGGCGGAGCTGGCCGAGTGCCCCACCTGGTCGGCGCGCGAACAGGTGCTGTGGTGCGTGGATATCCTGGCGCCTGCCATTCACCGCTTCGATCCGCGCAGCGGCGTGCTGGAGAGCTTTCCGCAGCAGGAAGAGGTCGGCTGTATCGGCCTGCGCGAGCAGGGCGGAGTGATTGCGGCGCTGCGCAGCGGCGTCTGGCTGCTGGATGAGCAGGGCAGACCGCAGCGTAAAATTGCCGATAACCCAGGCGAGGCGGCGAAAAGCCGCTTTAACGACGGGCGCGTCGATCCCTGGGGCAATTTCTGGTGCGGCAGCCTGTGGGAGCCGCAGGATAAGAACGGCGCGCTGCTGTGCCGCGTAACGCCGTCGCTGGAGCTGGAGGTGAAAGCGCGCGACATCAAGATATCCAACGGCGTCGCCTTTTCGCCCGATCGCCGCTGGATGTACCACAGCGATACGCCGAACGAAGTGCTCTATCGCTATCCGCTCGATGCGAACGGCGAGCCGGGCGTGCGGGAGATCTTCCGCCAGTTCGACGCCGCAGGCGGCTTGCCGGACGGCGCGGCGGTCGACAGCGAAGGCTTTTACTGGTCGGCGCAGTTCGACGGCGGACGTATCGTGCGTATCGATCCCGTCAGCGCGCAAATTGTTGATGAGATTGCGCTGCCGGTGCGCTGGCCGACCATGGTCGCCTTTGGCGGCCCCGACCTGAAAACGCTCTATATCACTAGCTCGCGCGAGGATCGCACCGAAGAGGAGCTGGCGCGCTATCCGCAGTCAGGGGATATTCTGGCGGTAGAGGTAGAGGTAGCGGGTATTGCGGAGCCGCTGTTTCCGGGATAACGCGCAGGTCATCACTTAACGCATAAAGGCGCGGGCGCCATGGCGCCCGCGCTGCTGCTCAGCTCCGCTGCAGCATCTGCTCTGCCAGCGGCTCGCGCTGAGGCAGGCGAATCATTAGCGACAGCAGCAGCGACATCACCAGCAGCGTCATAATCAGGCTGAAGGTAACGGTAAAGCCGCCGAACAGTGAGGCGATCAGCGAGCCGAGCACGCTGCCGATGCCGAAGCCCAGATAAAGCAGCCCGTAGTTTTTCGTCAGGTTATTGAGGCCGAAGAAATCGCTGACCAGCGACGGGAAGACGGTAATGGTGCCGCCGAAGCTGAAGGCGACGCAGGCGAGCGAAACAAAAAAAGTGGTCTCATTCATGCGGGTAAACAGCAAAATACTCATGCCCGCCAGCGAAATGATCTGCGCCAGTGAAATCACCCGAATACGCGCCATCTTGTCGGAGAGCACGCCGAGCACCAGACGACCGCTCAGGTTGGCGATGGCGATCACCGTCACCGCATTGGCAGCGGTTTGCGCGCTGAGATGCACAAGGCCTTCGCCGATATCTTTCGCCACGCCGATCACATAGAGTCCGCTCATGCAGGCGGTCAAAAACATCAGCGCCAGCATCCAGTACTGCGGCAGACGCACCGCCTGCGCCAGCGTATAGTCGCGCGCCTGTTCCGCGCTTTGACCCGCCGCGCGCTGAACCGGCGCATCGCGCATCAGCAGCGCGCCGAGAATAATCATCCCCATCGCCGCCAGGCCCCAGATAATAAAGGTCTGTTCCAGGCCGACCGCGCCCAGCAGCGCGCCGCAGATAAATTTAAATCCCAGGCTGCCGAGGCCGTACGCGCCGATGGCGCAGGCGGAGATCACGCCCTTGCGCTCGGGGAACCACTTCACGCAGTTCGACAGGGTCATCAGATAACCCGCGCCGTCCGCCAGCCCGACCATCACGCCAGCGCTGAGATAGAGCATCATCAGATTGTCGGCATGGGCTGTCAGCCAGAAGCCGGCCGCCATCAGCAGACCCGCGCCGATAGCGACGCGCCGTACGCCGAATCGCTCCTGCAGCTTGCCCGCCAGCGACGAGGCGACCGCCAGCCCAAGGCTCAGCAGCCCGAACGAGAAGGCGACCTGGCTTACCGTCGCGTCGAGTTTTGACGCCAGCTGCCCGTTAAACAGGCTCCAGGTATAGACCGAACCCAGCGCAAACTGGGTAATGACCGTGCCGACCAGGGTAAGCCAGCGGGTGCGTTGGTAGGATGATGACATTGTCTGATTCATAATTTTCTCTCCCGTCCGGGGATCTGGACACTAACGCCAGATTAAAACGGGGCTACGCGCGCGCGACGAGAAAAAGCATGAACGGGATGAAACGCGTCATGAAATGCCGCTGTCAGGGTATGAACGGCAGCAAATCCGCTTCGCTAAAGTATGAACAACTCAGCAATCTGATAATGATTGGTTACCTGACGTAACCAGATATGTCTCTGAGGCGCTTTCGCAAGCAAAGCGGCAGAATATTTGCCAGGCTTAAAGCTCACTTTACAGGAGGAAATATGAAAGACCGAGCATATGAATCCCTTAGTTGTGAGGACGAAGTCCGCTGCATCATCGGTCAGGCAGTGATTGAACTCAGCGATGAGCAGCAGCCTGTGACCAAATCCACACTGGCATTGAAACTGCTCTCCATGGCCGACCAGGACAATGACGATGAGCGCGTGCTGCTCTACTGGATAGCGCGCAAGGCGATTAACCGACCTCATCGGCTTACCCCTGTGCAGCGCCGGGCATGACGCTCAGCGGGGCGGGCGTTATGCCCGCTCTTTGCTTTATTGCGGCACGCGCCTGCGCCCGCCTGGTAAACGCGCAAACATCACCAGGTTGCCTGCCAGAATCATCGTTAATCCCATAAAGCCTTCCGCATGCCAGTGATATCCTTCATAAAGCGTCGACAGCCCTAATGCCACCAGCGGAAACAGCAGCGTGCTGTAAGCAGCCTGGCTGGCACCGATGCGGCCAACCAGCGTGAAGTAGGCACCGAAGCCAATCACCGAGCCAAAAATCGCCAGATACGCCACCGCGCCCAGCCACTGCCGGTTCCAGACAGGCTGGAGCGATTCGCCCTGCAGCAGCGTGACCAGCGCCATCGCCAGCGCGCCGTAGAGCATCGCATAGCTGTTGGTCGTCAGCACATCGCGCTGCAGGCGCTGATGGCGCAGGCTGATCATATTGCCCAGCGAAAACCCCAGCGTGCCCAGCGCGCTCAGCCCAATACCCCATAACAGCTGGACAGAAGCTTCGCTGCCGTGCAGATCGCGCCAGAAAAGGGCCACCATTCCGCCGGCGCCGAGTGCGGCGGCCGGCAGCAGCCGCAGGGAAGGGCGCTGCCGGAAGAAGAGCCAGCCGTTGAGCGCGTTGTAGAGCACCGCCATCGAAAAGATCACCGACTCTAGCCCGCTGTTGATCCAGGCAGCCGCGTGATAAAAGCAGAGAAAATTAAAGCCGAAGACGCAGCAGCCCTGCAGCAGGCAAAAGAGGTGATCGCGCGTCGTTAGCGCTCGCAGGCGCTTAATTGCCCTGAGCGCCGCCAGCATCACCAGCGACGCCACGATAAAGCGCCAGAACACCGCCGCGCCGACGCTGCCGCCGCTCGCCGCCTGTTGGGCGTAAATGGCGATCCAGGTAGTGCCCCAGATCAGCACCACGGAAAGGTATAAAGCGAGATTCATTGCATGCCTCCTTCAAGTCAGGCCGCAGTATTACCGGAAAAGCGGCAGGCGGCTTGCAACCGCTTGCGGCGCACTTGCAAATTCTTGCGCTTTTTTATCCGTCGCGTCGGATAAGACTGTTCTCTTCAGGCGGCTCTTCATACACTGGAAGCCTGTTAGCAGGAGAACGCCCGTGAATGCCCCGACTTACCAGACTTTCGATATGCTGCAACGTCATAAAGCCCAGCTGCGTCACCACGCCCGGCTTAGCGACGGCACGCAGCTGGCGCACTGGTTCAACAGCGGCGATCGGGTGACCAATCTCAGCAACCATCACACCCTCAGCCTCTATATCGCCGACGGCTACGATACCTGGCACAAAACCCCGAACGGCTGGCGTAACGGCGGCGGGCCGGATCGCTTCTGCCTGATGCCCGCCGGCGTTGAATCCACCTGGGATCTGCGTTCCGATCTCTCGTTTGTTCATCTCTACTGCTCCGAAGCGCATCTGCGCCAGCTGGCGGAAGAGACGTGGGATCGCAGTCCGGCGCACCTTCAGCTGCACGAGAAAGTCTTCGCCAGCGACGATCGCATTACCCAGCTCTATCGCCATTTTCTGCTCAGCTGCGACTGGCAGCAGCCCGCGAATCAGCTGATGCTGAGCAGCGCTTCGACCCTGCTGCTGACCCACCTGCTGCAGCGCTACAGCGACGTGCGCTGGCGCGCGCCTCAGACGCGCGGCGGCCTGGCGCCTGCGGTGCTGCGTCGACTGCTCGCCTTTATCGACGCGCATCTCGATCGGCCGCTGACGCTGGCGCAGCTCAGTCATGAAGCGTCGCTAAGCGAGTTTCACTTCGCGCGCATGTTTCGCCATTCGATGGGCGAAGCGCCGCACCAGTACGTCATGCGGCGTCGCATGCAGCGAGCGCAACAGATGCTGGCGGACGCCTCGCTTTCGCTGACTACCATTGCTCTCAGCTGTGGGTTCCATTCGCCCAGTCATTTCAGCAATCGTTTCAGGCAGATCCATGGCGTTTCGCCTTCGGCTTACCGCAACGGCCAGCGCGGCGCATAAGGTGGCGGCCGGCTAAATCGATACCCGAGGGTGATAAGCAAAGCGTCAAAGCGCCGGAAATTCCCGAGAGATACAAACGATTTTATTTGTCGCCTGTTAGCGGTTCTATTAATAAATATCGGCATTAATAATCTTGCGATAATAGTTAACAACGCGTTTATTATTGTAAGTTAAATAATGGTTTTCAAATTCTTCGTTAATCCGCTCACAAATTTTAAATGCTGTTAATTAAGCCGCTTGCAAATGGCAGTAGCGATGATAATGTGCTTTTGTTCAAAACAGGATTGTCACTGTTTGGGCAGGCAAAACCTGATCTTCGGCGTAAGTTGCGGATCGGTTTTTTTTATTTTTGGATAAAGATTTTAATAAAAGACCACGCGACTACGTTGTCGGGTTATCGCTGGCGGCCAGAAGTGAATAATCATCGATTCATCTAATACAAAAAAGTAAAGCGGCCTCAGTGAGTGATACGGGATTGTGACAGCATCATGCGGGCAAAACCCGGGCGAGATATTTGAAAAGAATATCTCGCCCGGGTTTTTTTATTTTCATATCCTGGGGAAAACAAAAATGCATCATAAACGGCTGGTTTTATCGTTATCACTTTTTGCTATTTTTCCTTTTCTCGCCGAGGCGAATAGCACCGCGCTTCAGGACTACGAGGCCGTTGAGGAGCGGCTGGCTAAGCTGGAAGCAGATAATGACAAGCTCAAAGATTTCAATTTCGCAGGCTATTTCCGCGGCGGCTGGGAGAGCGCCGCGAAAGGCACCACCAACGCCACCGTTACGCTGGGCAAAGGCGTGAGCGCCTCCGGTATCAGCTTTGAAAGGCCCAACTGGGCACAGGGCGCTTTAGGTCGCTACGGCAATGAGTTTTACGGCTGGTACGATCTTATTTTATCCCAGCGCTTTTACAACAAAGATGGCGTCGCTATGAAGGCGGTGGTGCTGCTGGACGGCTCTATCGACCTCGACAGCAGCAATAACAACTTCGCCAGGTCCGACGGCAACGATATCTCTTTCGGCAAAATGTATCTGGAAACCAAAGGGCTGATACCCGGCCATCCTGAAGCCACTTTCTGGGTAGGGCGCAATCAGCTTCCGGCGAAAGAAATCCTGATGTTCGACTGGAAGTACGCCTACACCGCAGAGGGCGGCGGCGCAGGCATCCAGAATTTGCGCATGGGGCCGGGCGCGCTCGATCTCGCGATCGGGCGCAACGACTACAAGGTGTTTAAAACCGACCTGAGCGGCAGTACTTCGGTCGCCACCAATACCGTCCAGATGCGTTACCACGATATCAGGCTGACGCCCGATATCACGCTGGACCTGCTGGGCGATTACGCGATGGCAAACGCTTCTGACAGCCAGAAAAAACGCGCGGCGGCGGGCGAGTTCTTCACGCTAAAAGATGCCTTTATGGCGGGCGCGGCGATCAGGAAAGCCGGGGCGGATAGCGGCTTCAACGAGCTGGTTTTGCAGGTAGCCAGCAACGGTATGGCCACCAATATGAGCCGACTGCACGGCGCCAATCCCTACCTCGGTCACAGCGACAACTACTTTGGCGAGCAGAGCGGCGGCCTTCTCTATCGGGCCGTGACGCAAGGCGAGAATCTTATCGGCGATCATTTCGGCGTTGTTCATGCCATCGCGCTGGGAAAAGCCAGCGATATCGTCGATGCCGAAACCTTTGCGCCGCATTCGGACCTGACCTTTTTTCGCTCGGCCCTTCGTCCCGCCTATATCTGGGAAAATAATAACCAGACCGGCGTCGAACTGGGATATTTCAATCAGAAGAGCAAGCAATTCGGTAAGACGTTAAGCGAGTCGGGCGTTAAAACAACGCTCTTTCATACGATCCGCTTTGAAAAAAGCAGCTTCGGGCTGCTGCCTGAAATTCGCTTTTATGCTACCTGGCTAAAAGCGCTGGACAACCAGCTCGATAATGTCGCCTTTGCAGATAATAAAGATGACCAGTGGAAATTCGGTATTTCTGCGAATGTCATCTTTTTCTGAAGAGACGTTTTTTCTGGGAAAACAGGAGAAGAAAATGAAGCGTAATTTACTGGCTGCACTGATCGGCATGTCCTGTCTGGCCGCGACAACCACGGCGACATATGCCTGGGGGGCGCAGGAAAAACCTAATATCGTCTATATTCTCGTGGACGATCAGCGCTATGACGCTATGGGCTTTATTAACAGCGACGCCGTTACCCCCAATATGGATGCAATGGCGAAAGAAGGAATCACACTCTCTCCTAACTAATATGATAAATAAGGGGTTTTATGAGAGGGGATTATGTTGTGCCCGCATTTATGCCCACAAAAAACGGGCTTGCTGACGCGTGTCATTTCCGGGTAAATGACTGCTTCCAGAGCTGATATTCTTTATATTCCCACCGGGAAGAGCGGCCAAATTTTCGGGGCGGTGGCAGCTTGCCCTGCTGGATTTGTTTGTAGAAGTAGCGATCGGTAAAGCCAGAGTCGCGCACCATGAATTTCATGTCAATAAGTGAATCATCACGAAGTTCCATTATTTTTCTCCTGGGATTAAGCCTGCTCAGGCTGTTCATGATCGGCCAGGCGCAGCCGTAAACATCTTCAGATGCTGGCTGAGCCTGGCGTTGACTCTCTTCTTCAGCGGGATGCGGTATATCGTGAAGAGGAATGCAGCACAGAGAGGGCTGCCGCCAGCGCCTCGTTCATGAAGGAGGCCGGGCCCGTAATCGTCGTGCGCAGACGGAATATCCCCGTCGTTTCCACCACCGCACCGGGCACAACGCTGAGTGCGGCACTGACCACCCGGACCAGGCGCGGGAGGCAGAACAGAGAGGCCGTCAGGATCAGAGAGGCCTGTTTACTGTCCTGCTGACAGATGATTTTCATGGTGTCTCCTGAATATGCGTTAGCCGGCAATACCGGCAAGATAAGCCACAACGATCACCAGGGCGGACAGGGCAAGCGAGCCTGCTGTCAGTCCGGCGTGCGATCGCAGAAATCGTAAAAATCCAGACAAGCGCCCGTAATACCGGGCGCTTTCCGGGATGGTCAGAATGGTTCTTCATTAAGGGTTCCGGGCAAATGAAATCAGATCCCTGCGCAGGGACGGGCGCAGGACGAGGCTGACGTAAGAAAGCGTCTGCTTCTGACCAGCAGTCGGTCGTCGCGCAGGGAGAGGGAAATGACTTACGGGCTGCCGGCCAGGCGGGTGAGTATGCCCGGTGCGGCCGGCAAAACCGGTAACGTGGTGTCGTCATCCAGGATGAATGGGGGTACCTGCATCAGGGATGCCGTTCATCGCCGTCTTCTTTTGCACGAGAAGTCTCGTCGCGTCCTGAAGCAACCGCCAGGAACCGTTCATCCTTTGTCTGACAGAAACCGGCGCGTTTTTCTGCCCAGTTCTGATTGACTGCCCGGCAGGCGCAACCGGCCGCTTTTTTCCACATTTTTGCGGCAAGCGCGTAGTTACCGTCTCTTTCAACCCGCGCTGCGTCAGAAGCAATAAGGGAATA
Organism: Pantoea sp. NGS-ED-1003; assembly: GCF_000738765.1. Classification (NCBI taxonomy): domain Bacteria; kingdom Pseudomonadati; phylum Pseudomonadota; class Gammaproteobacteria; order Enterobacterales; family Erwiniaceae; genus Pantoea; species Pantoea sp. NGS-ED-1003. Next base: position 6,973 of record NZ_JPQA01000009.1, on the reverse strand, counting down.
CTGACTGACGCGCTGGGCGTAAGCAGGGGATTTCATTTTCTTCTCCTTTCTGTATCACCCACGCCGGCCCTGAACGCTTCGGCCGGCGTGAGCAGGCGGCATGTCAGGGCATCCATCTCATGGCTTTCAGATGGCGGATGGCGTTCAGCTCAGCATTGATCAGGCTATCCACCAGCCGGGCGTAAGCCTCCTCAGCATCTTTGCTGTAAAGCGTGCAGACAATGCCTGACGGCAGGTAAGGGGAGGCAAACTGATGGAGCTTTTCGGGAAAAAGCGATGCAAGCTCCTCCCGCAGCGCCTCCATTTCATCCTCTGCAGCCTCAGCGTCCCGCTGCTCCTGGCGTCGCCCTGTGCGGGGGAAACAGATCATGGCTGTCCCTCCTGAAGCAAAATTTCGACAACATGGTCAAAGGCAATCTGTAACAGCGGCAGCGGTGGCTGGGGTGGAAGGGCTGGCGGCGGCTGGGATGAAAAGCTGGCGCCGGTGACGATATTTTCCGGTGCAAACTCGATGTCGCGGATGGCGTTAAAAGGGCGAGCAAAAGCGGCATCGCCCCTGATGTGTGACTGCATCATGGGAAATGTTCCTCTGTCAGGCTGGGGGGTTAAATCTGGTTGTTGTAGTCGGCATGGCTGAGCAGCTCCCAGTGCCGACCGTTGTCTCGTGAAAGCAGGCGCCAGTGCGGCGTAACGCGCAGTGTCAGGTACCCGTCACGGTAGGTTCGTCTCGCGTGAATATGCCCTGCGCGCCACTGTCTGATCTGCTGTTGTGCGCGCCGGGTTATCCTGTCGGGTGCATGAGGCTTGGACATCATGGCTGCCTCATCTCAGCGGCGCAGGCAGCGGCGAGCTTCTGCACAAACACCCAGACAATGCCTTCTCTGAAGCTGACAAACTGCCGGCTTCGGTTTAATACGCTGGCGGTAAAGGTGTACCGGCCATCCTGGATCTGAATAACCATACCGGGCCTCCTTCAGGCATAAAAAAACCGCCACAGCGGGCGGTTAGGTTCAGGGTTGTCAGTAAAATGTTCACTGCTGCGGGCCTTCCTTGTGTTCCGGGGACTCGCCGCAACAGCAGCAGGTAGGGCGTAAATCTGGATGCGTCTCGTAAATCGGGCCGATGACGGCCTGAAGCAGTTCATCCAGTGAGTTCAATACGGTGGTGCGATAAGCATCGGCCTCTTCTTTGCTGATTTTTCCTTCCTGAGAGCAGGTATGAGTCATGTCGACTGACGCATACAGTTTTTCAGTCACATCGAAAAGGGTCTCGATAACTTTTTCGGCAACTTCGCGGTTTTGCATGGTGACCTCCTGGTCAGATGAATGCCCTGTCGGGCGGGGTTAGCGCAACGGCGTCTCAAAACTCATAGGCGCCATGTTCATTGACGACGACGATGCGTGTCGTTCTGATGAAATCAGCGACCTCATCGCCCACGTTCTGCCAGTGCGTCAGCGCCAGAAGTACATCGCTGCGGCTCTGACAGTGGCAGGCACCCACATACGCCTGTAAATGAACAAGGGCGAGGCGCTGCATTTCTTTTTGAGTCAGGACTTGTGAGGGAGAGTTTTTAGGCATGGTGTTCCTCCGGATTTAGACGTAAAAAAACCGCCTCAGTGGACGGTGCGTATGCCTGCTTTTAACCGCATCAGGCGAGATGGTATCCTCCTATTAACCATGGGTATAAAGGGGAATTACTATGTCGAAATGAAACTGCATAATTGGTTAATAATTGCTACGGTGTTTGCGCTCTGATAGATATGTTGAAGGTCATTACATATTGGAGGATGTTTTGGAAATAGATAAATTAAACACTTTTCTGGCAACAGCTCTGGGTGGCTTAATGCTTAAATGGTTGGCAAGCACTATTAAAGCCTTTTGGAACTGGGTGCATAAAGTGTATCCCGAAGAAAATTTTCTTGTAGATGAGCTTGGGATTAGCGCTCCTCTAATCAGGTTTAGTTACTGTAAATACAAGAAAAATATTAAGCCAAGGACAGCCAAGCAACTCTCTTCTCAAGTCAAAGGGGGAATAGCTATTGCCATTTTTTTCTTACTATCATTTATATGGATTGCGCATTTATTCAGCAAGCTCCCTCTGAATAGCATGGAGGTGACCATGCAATCAAGTCAAGATACAATATGGATTCGACCTGGGAAAGCTCAAAACCCTCAAGGTGCACAAACCTGGAGTATTACCCCAGATATCTGTAAAGATATAAGTGAGCTTAATAAGATAAAAAGTATAAAGAAATCTACAAAGGAAAGTGTTTGCGATTACATGCTAATTCCTGAAAAGATGGAAAAGTTAAAAGATCTCAATTCTAAGAACTACTTTTTTACTATCTTGCTAATTTCAGTTATTCTCCCGGCTTTGCTTTATCTTGCGTCTGTAGGAGTTGCAATGGTTATTGATGTAAGTATAACTAAAAAAATATTTGAATATAATAAAAGGGAATTATCCAAAATTGCGTCTTATATAACCTAGCGGCTCCTTTTTTAATTTGAAGGTGGTGGAAAATGCATGATCTTACCATCTTCAATGATTTTTATGCGTTATGCTATTCAAATGAGAATATCTTTTTTATTCAAACCAATGGTATTGGTGTATGAATACGCCTCTGTTTCACATGGATTGTGCGTCCAGCTTCATTACCGATGCGCTGGTGTTGCGGCTTCGAACGGTATTCCCTATAAGACGAACCACCTTTCATAATCTGTTTGTGATACTCCGTTTCTGTCTCCACTGCCTTACGGACGCGATCGCTTGCTACTCGCCTGCAATGGTTTTCCGCCCGGCTGAGTTCAGTACCCCGTGCTGGTGGTTCCCATCCCAGCTCAGAAGCCAGAATCTCTTCAATCTTGCGGCACTCAATCGCCTCAACCATGCGGCGCATATGCCGGCGTGTTCTGGCGTTATCTTTCACCACAGGTTTAACAGATCTGCCATAGCTGATATTTGCCATACATCCCCCGTTAAGTTACTGGCTGCACAGTCGCAACAATGCACTCAGTAACCTGAGGTTCGGTGCGTTCTCGGCACCTGCCGTAGAGCTTCCCACTCGTTGTTAAAGAGCCAAGGTCATGCAGGTTGATTTAATACCTCTGCTTAAAAAGACTTTATCTTCATGATAAATTCTAGTCAATATCAAAATGATAAATTCACCAAGTTGTGATTTATCTTTTTGATTTAGAAATGTTTGGTTTAGCTCGAAACCTGCATGAGAAGGTTTCGAGAAAAGGGAGCTTATGAAGGGGAGTGAGTGCAATTAACTGGCTTTATCGAGGTGTTCGAGGAAACGCGTATGCTTTAGTATTGCTGCAACATACTGGATTTTTTCAACCTCGTCTGGAGCCAGCGTGATTGGATGATGCTGGCTATTTACACTTGTAAAAAGATAAGACCCATCTCGAGTTTTATTGAAAATTTTTATCATGTTACGCCCGTCTTTGGTCCTTACGAAAACTTCATCTCCGACCTGGACAGGAGTGTTGGGTTCTATTACGACGAATTCACCTGATTGAATCCTTGGCCACATGCTATCGCCTTTCACTTTCAGCCCAAAAGCTTCCAGGTCCTTACTACATATGCATAACCAGCCGGCGTGAAGCTCCATCATATCCACCGAGCCATCTGTGCCCAGTAAAGCCTCTCCTATCACTCGTACAAAACCTTTGGCTGGTGCTCCTACAATCTCAACCTCATCTTCCGGGATATTGTCAGAATGAATGCTATCCAGCCATCCCGTAGGAAGCTTTAGTGAACTTTCAATTCGACGGGCAAGCCTGTCACCAATATTTCTAAATGCCTCATTGCCTAATACCTGGCTGAGTTGGGCGGGGTTCAGTCCACACAGCTCTGCAAAGCCAGCCTTAGTCGCATCGGTTTGCTGCAAATGTTCATTTAGAAGCTTTGACAGGTTGACCTTTCTGATCTCTTTGTTTTCCATCTTTAAATTCTCACATGATTTATCTTCATGATAAATGTTCAAAAAGATAAATTCGGTTGCTTGTAATTTATCTAATTGATAAAGTTGTGGCGGTTTAAGGTAGAGGAGGATAGCGGATGAATAATGAACTTTTACGTTGGCGCAAAGATGCTAGCAAGGAAGAGTGGGCGCTATTAGCTGGTAAGGCAATGACGACCGTAGGCTATCTGGATCAGCTGGCTTACGGTTTCAGAAAGGCCTCTCCCTCAAAAGCCGTTCAGATTGAGAAGGCCTCAGCTGAATTCACCTCAAGGAAGCCGGTAACTAAAGAAAGTCTGGTTTTTGGTTCACGTGCCTAGTCGAGGAAATTCAAAGCACGGCTTTTAAACGGAGCTGTTATGAGCATGACACTCATGACTCAGGCTATGAGCATCAAAGTAGGAAATCCCATCCGAAAGCTGGTGCTGCTCAAGCTTGCAGATAATGCCAATGATAAAGGCGAGTGCTGGCCTTCCTATCAGCATATTGCTGACCAGTGCGAGATCGGGCGGTCCACAGTCAAATCCCATATCAGAGCTCTGGAGGAAATGGGGCTAGTACGACGTGAGTACCGTAAAAATGGAGACCTCAATCAATCGAATCTCTTCCACCTCACATTCGATAAATTAACCCAAAGCAGTACAGAGAGTAGTGGGGCAAATAATGACCTAGGGCAGGATCTGACCGAGGAGGTAGGGCAAATCATAACCGGGGTGGGTCAGGAGCTGACCGAAGGTGGGGCAGGAGTTGTCCCAGGGGGTGGGGCAGGAACTGCCCCCAGAACCAGTCACTCTTTTGAACCAGTCATAGAATCTAAAAACATAACACCCGCCGCTGACGCGACGTGCGTGACGAAAACGGGATTATCTCGTTACGCTTTTGAGGGCAATGTTGTGAAGCTTAACCACGATGATTTCGAGTCGTGGCAGAAACTTTATGCGAATGTCGATCTGATTTACGAACTGCAGAAACTCGACATCGAGTTTTCACATGAGCGGCCGAAAAGCTGGTTTATCACAGCCAGCCAGAAACTCAGCTACCAGAACAAACAGGGCGTACTCCGCGGAGCCGGGCTGGCGAGTCCGCCAGCTCCTCACTGGAACGACCTGAGTGAGTGGGAGAACAATTTCCTGTGAACAATTCCTTCTCAGCCACAAACAACCGGGATTCAAGCGCGCGTCCATACGTTGCCGGATGCGCATCTCGAGCAGCAGAGCGGGGCGTGCACAAAGCCGTTGAACAGCTAGTGGATGTTCTGTTCAGCAACCTCAGGCAGCTGTTCCCTGCGTCAGTCAGCACGGCCCTGAAAGATCCGTGTGACGAAGCTGCGGCGAAACGGCAGTGGATTACGGCGTTTGTGGAGAACGGCATCACCTCGAAGCAGCAGCTGTCGGCGGGGATGAAACGCGCTCGCGCCAGCGGCTCGCCGTTCTGGCCCTCACCGGGTGAGTTTATCCAGTGGTGCAAACGAGACGATTACAGTGCTGTCGGCTTGCCGGATGAAGACGAGCTCTACGACATGGTGATGAAATACTGCGCCCGACGGGGCCTGTATGAAACTCCTGAAAAATATCCCTGGAAGACTAACGCGGATTACTGGATGGTCACTGGCCTGTACAGCACAATGAGGGCGCAGGGACTTACGGAGCAGGAACTGCGCGTGAAGTGTCGCAGCGAGCTGGGTAAAATGGCCGTGCGCATCCGGTCTGGTGAGCAAATCCCGGCACCGCGAGTGCAACTGGAAAAGTTTTACGTGCCGGCCAGCAACGAGAAGGCCCTGAATCACGTGGCGCACCTGAAGGCGCTAATCAAGTCGAAAAGAAGCTCCTCATGGCCAAAGTGACACAGCTCATTCAGACGCCTTCGCTCACGGAGCAGGCTCGGCAGATGATCTCGCTGAAAAGCAGGAGGCGATCCCAGACGGGTATCCGGACCGGCTAGCCGTAATCAGCATGCTTGCGTGGGAAGCCCTCAGCTTGATTTCCCTAACCGGGGTAGAAGTTGTTCAGGGAAGCTTTGCTGACTTTGGATTGTGACAAAGGGCTCAGTGACAACTGAAATGAACGAGGTAATTGCCATATTGTGACTCAATGACAAACTCTTCGTGCAGGGAGCCATACCACACTGGTGGGCTGGTGATGAGGCTAAAGAACAGGGGAGCACCGGTCATTTCATTGAGATCATCTATAAAATTGGTGAGGAGGTTTTGCTTGAGCGATGAAGGCAGAAGCTGGGTATCCGTATGCTCAAAGAACCATGATGCCACTGTTTCCATAAATATTTTTTGAGAACATGCTCTAAGTCGTGGATGCCAGTATGCTGCCGGAAACTTATCTGTGACAGACGAATGATACATCCCTAAGGACGTCAGCAAACTGTCGCTTTCCTCAAGTTTAATCACAAAATAGTCAGACACGCGGTTTGCCGTATCATTCATACAGCCTACAGCCCGCATAAATCCTGTAAGTCGTTCCGCATACTTATCCATTTTTCCTCTTTAAGCGCGTTGCCATATATAACTTCAAGAATAATACTTCATATAAAAAGTAACTATTCGGGATGTTACAAGTCTTTTCTAAGCGCACACGTTAAATAAAGTGAGGGGGAAATAAAAGTTTAAATCGCTTCCGACTGACTAAAAGAAACCGCTAGCGCAAAGTCCGCTTCTGGCACAGAGCGGGCTGGCGTACTTCCTTGGGGCATGCGCGCGCAGTGACCTCTGTTACTGGCTCAGCGGCTAGTGGAGTAGTGATCGTGTAAGGTGAGTCGATTGACACAAAGTAATGTCTATTTAACACTTGGTGTGGCATAGGAGGTTATGGATATGGTAATGCAACAAAGCAGATTGAACAGTTAACCTGTGATATGATTGAATTTGGGGTGATGCTGCCAACTTACTGATTTAGTGTATGATGGTGTTTTTGAGGTGCTCCAGTGGCTTCTGTTTCTATCAGCTGTCCCTCCTGTTCAGCTACTGACGGGGTGGTGCGTAACGGCAAAAGCAC